>NZ_JARCCY010000056.1:0-18360 GCF_039907775.1 Arthrobacter sp. CC3 | reverse complement strand
TTGCCGATGCGGTCCTGCGTGGCGTCGGGCCACCAACCGATGCGGGCGTTCATGGGGTCCGGCCAGTTGCCGATGCGGTCCTGCGTGGCGTCGGGCCACCAACCGATGCGGGCGTTCATGGGGTCCGGCCAGTTGCCGATGCGTGACTGGGCGGGTGCTGAGCGGACAATATCGGTGGCGCTGAAGAGCTGGGTGCTGACGGACATGACTTTTCTCCTGACTGAGTTTTGATTTCCGTACGCCGATGGCGTCGGTGGTGGCCATGTTCTGCCTGGAAAAGCGCAGAGGTGACCTGCTCAGTCGGGGGAAGACCCCGGATCAAATGACGGGCCCGCGGCGAGGATCAGGGCGGCGTCCGGCACGAGGCAGCGGCCGGCATCGTGCAGCGGATTCCAGAACCCGTCGACGTCGCCCGACGCCTCGGCGCCGGCGCTGCCCGTGCCTGAGGACGCGGAGCCGGACTGGTTCTGGACGCCGGCGAATCGGAGCCCCGCGTCGCGCGCCGGTTCCTCGGCCGGCGTCGGCCCGGCGGAAACCAAGTAACCGACGGTTGCTGCCAGCACTCGCGCTCCGTGTGTATTCGCCAGGAACTGCAACGGAGAAAGCGCGCTCCTGACCAGCTGCGTAACAGCTGGGAATCCTGCGGGCTGCCCCGCGCCTGAGCGGGAGGCTGCCTCCACGCCGCCGGCAGCGGCCGCCGGTTGTGAGCGAACGTCCGACGCCGGAACCCGGGTACCGCGTGAGTGACCGGGCACGGCCTTGTCCGGCTTCTGCCCTGGAACCTGGGGCGGCACCTGTGGCCGTGGAAGAGTGGACACCGGGTCCGTCGGAAATGGCACCGCCGGCACATGAAGGTCCGGCAGCGTGGACGCCAGGGAATCCACCACGGAGACGGTCTTGTCCACGGTGCCGGTCACCGTATCTGTGACTGTGTCTGTGACCGTTTTGACGAGTGGCGCGGCCGGAAGGATCGGAGCGGCCGTGTCCATCACGTCGCTGACCACTTGAGATGTCCCGCTGAGCACAGGATCCACAACGTCCACGACGGTCTCAGCGGTGCGGACGGCCGGCAACGGCACAGTGACGGCGGGGGCTGGAACGTCCCGGACAGCCTGAACGGGAGGTTCGGGGGATTCCTGACCGGTGTGCGGCACCGCGGTCGGAACGATGTCCCGGACGAGCGTGGCAGCGGCCTGCCCGATCCCGCCCAGCGGGTCCGGAGCGTCAGAGGCGGCATTCGCCGGGCCGGCGGCCAACGCCAGCCAGGAACCTGTCAGAACGACGGCGAGCAGGAGCGGGCGCACGGAAGACCGGCAACGATCACGGAAAGTACGCACCATCCAGATCACCCCCCCAGAGGCAATGGAAAATCAGGATACGCCCGGAGCTGTCTGACCGTCCAGACCTTCGCGCTCGGCAGCTGAAACGGGGCGCCGTAAAATTGGTGTTAGAGGTGTTCCAGAGATGTCCGGGCCAATCGTCGTCGTCCTGATTTTCCTTGCCGTCGTTGCCCTGCTGGGGGTGATCGGCACGGTGGTGGTGGTCCTGCGCGACGGCCGCGGGATCCTGCCGCGGGAAGAGTCCGAGCGGCCCTGGATGGCGGGCAACCTGCCCAGTGTTCCGTACTCCATCTGGCGGTTCTGATCCAGGCTGGCGCCTGAAGCGGGACTCAGTGCCCGCCGTCGTGCCTTAACACCTCCGGCAGTTCGTCCACATAGACGGTCTGCGGCGGATCAAAATAGATCACCAGCACCTCGTCGCCCACTGCATACACGCTGGTCTTGTCGAACGGGTGGGCATGGAAGGCCATGGTGCCGCCGAGGTAGGGCAGCATGACTTCGCCGATGGTGCCCGGGCCGATGCGTCCGGTCACCCGGCCGATCTTGCCGGTAAGGCTACGGTCGACGTCCTTACGCATCAGGGGCTTTCGCCGGACGTTTGCCTTCCCGGGTGTTTCTCAGCGCCGAAGAGAGGGCCGGGAGGTAGTCGCCCACCTGGGCGAGGATGCCGCCGAGCATCTTGTTGACGCCTTCCCCGCCGTTGAGCACCGTCATCTGTCCCACGTGCGAGAACGGTTCCGCCGCAGCAGCGATGATGGCCGGCATGTTCTCGGCGAGCTGCTGCGAAATGACGGCGTCCTGGTTGGTTCCGAGGGCCTCGGCCCGTGCCTTGATGCCCTCCGCCTCCGCCAGCGCCTTCGCCTTGATGGCCGACGCGGCAGCATCACCGCGCGCCCGGGTGGCCGCGGCTTCCGCCTCGCCGGTGACCTTGGTGGCCCCTGCCGCGGCCGCAGCTGCGGTGGCATTTGCCTGCGCCTGGAGTTCCGTCCGGCGCGCGTTCACCTGGGCTTCGAGTTCGGTGCGGCGGGCCAGCGCCTCGGCGGCACTGATGTCCGCCGCCTTCTGGCCCTCGGCGTCCGTGCGCTTGGCGTAGGCCTTGGCGTCGGCGGGCTTGCGGATGGTGGTCTGGAGCTTCTGCTCTTCCCGGTCGGCCTCAAGCTTGGCCACCTCGGTTTCCTGGACCACCACCTGCTGCCGCGCGGTTGCATCCGCCAGCGGCCCCGCCTGGGCGGCGTTGGCCTTGGCCCGTTCGGCATTGGCCTGCGCCACGGACTGCCGGATGGCCGAAACACTCTGGGCATCAGCAATGAGCGCCGCTGCCTCCGCTTCCTTCTCCGCCGCCTCACGGTTCCTGGTGGCCTCGGCGATGCGGGCTTCCATCTTCACCTGGGCGATGTGCGGCTTGGCGATGTTCTGGATGTAGCCCGTGGGGTCCTGCAGGTCCTTGATCTGGAGCGAATCCACAACCAGGCCCAGCTTCTCCATCTCCACGCCGCTGGCGCTGCGGACCTGCGAACCGAGCTTGTCCCGCTCGCGGATGATTTCCTCCACGGTCATGCTGCCGATGATCGACCTCAGGTGCCCTTCAAAGACGTTATAGACCTGGCTTTCCATTTTGGGCTGCTGGCCCAGAAAGCGCCTGGCCGCATTTGCAATGAAGGGCGGGGCGTCGCCGATTTTGTAAATAACAACACCCTCCACAATTACCTGTATGCCCTGCGAGGTAACACAGGAAACTTTGAGCTCAGTTTCGTTCAGCGTGAGTGACAGGGTTCGTACTGTCTGAAGCCCGGGAAAGACCAGCGCACCCTTGCCGGTGACAATCTTGAAGTCCATTCCGGCCCGTGTTTCCAGGGTTCCTCGGGTCAATCCGGAGATGATCAGGGCCTCGTTGGGTTCAGCCACCTTCCACATCAGCTTTATTGCCACCCAGATAAAGCCGACGATGAGAACCGCGCCGATGATGGCGGCAATTAGCGGGAAGAATGCTGACAGGTCCGGCATGGCCAGGTCCTTTCGAGGATGTGGATCAGGCATTTCGGTAAAGCCCCAATATTCCAGCTGGTCGTTCCTGGAAGGCCGGAATGCGGGTAATTCCGGACGGCCGGGCCAGCTGTTGTAGACAGTCTGATCGGCGCCTGCCGTGAAGTCCAGCAATTCGGCGGGACAGGGGGAGGAAGGCCCCTGTTATGGTGCCCGCAGCTGTGGAAGGGTGGGACATGGGTCCGAGGTCTGATCCGGAGAGGACATTTGCCATGCGTGGAATTTCCGGATGGGCCCTCCGGGTCGCGTGGGAGACCTGGCGGGCTGAGCGCGGCGGGCCGGAGGCGTTCAACCGCCTGCAGCAGGCCCGGCTTTTGGCACTCGTGGAGTTCGCCCGGTCCGCCTCGCCGTACTACCGCCGCCTCTACCGGGATCTCCCGGACAGGGTCAACGAGCCGGCCCAGCTGCCGCCGGTGGGCAAACGGGACCTGATGGCGAACTTCGACGACTGGGTGACGGACCCGCACATCACGTTGGCGAAGCTGAAGTCGGAACTGCTCTCCGACCTGTCACGGCTGGGCAGCCTTTACCGCGGGCAGTACCTGGTGGTGACCACGTCCGGCACATCAGGTGAGCCGGCCGTCCTGATCCATGACCGGTTCTCCTGGGTGATGGTGAACGTGGTGGTCCGGATCCGGGAACGCCGCAATCTGGTGAGGGCTTCGGAAGTGCGGGACTTCCTGTTCCGGGGGCTGCGGGCGGCGGCCCTCGTGGCGTCTGGCGGCCACTTCGCCGGCGTCGTTTTGACCGAAAACGCCCGACGGCGGGCCCCCGCCATTGCGCGGCGTCTCAGGGTCTTCTCGGTGCTGAGGCCGTTGTCTGAGCTGGTGGCGGAACTGAACACCTTCAAGCCGACCCTGCTCTTCGGCTATCCGAGCGCGGTGATCCAGCTGGCCGCGGAGCAAAAGGCCGGGCGGCTCAGGATCCGGCCCGTGCTGGTCATTTGTTCCGGCGAGAACCTGTCCGCCAGCGGACAGGCAGCCATCGAAGCGGCGTTCGGCTGCCGGGTCACCCAGCGCTATCTTTCCTCGGAGGTCCCGGCGCTGACCAGCCAGTGCCGGCACGGCGCCTTCCACGTCAATACGGACTGGTACATCCTCGAACCCGTGGACGCGGACTACGCGCCGGTCCAGGCCGGCACCACCTCCCACACGGTGCTCGTCACCAACCTGGCCAACCGGGTGCAGCCGCTGATCCGTTACGACCTCGGGGACCGGGTCACGCTCGCCACGGAACCGTGCCCGTGCGGCAGCCCGTTTCCAGCCGTGAGCATCGACGGCCGGACGGGGGACCTTGTCTCCTTTGCGGCAGCGGACGGGAGCGCCGTGACAGTCCTGCCGCTCGCACTCGGCACGGTGATCGAGGAGACACCCGGAGTGCGCAGGTTCCAGGCCATCCGCACTGGCCCGGGGAACCTGACGGTCCGGCTCGAGATCCTGCCGGGTGCAGCCTTGGCCGGGGTACGCACGGCGGTGACGGAGCGGTTGGACGAGTACTTCGCCGCCGTTGGCGCCGGACCGGTGGCGGTTGAGCATGCGGACGAGCTGCCCCGGCCGGACCGCAGCGGCAAGTTCCGGCAGGTCTGGTCCGTGCGGTGAGCTGACGGGAGGGGCGGGTGGAGCGCGAACGGACAGTTGCGGCCCCAAAAAGCGGGGCCGCAACTGTCCGTTCGCGCTGGATTAGTGGGCGTGCTCTTGCTCCGGGACCTGGGCCACCACAGGGTGGTCGCGGCCCAGGTTGCCCAAGGGTGAGGCGCCCTGCGGCGACCCCAGTTCCTCGAAGAACTCCACGTTGGCCCGGATGTAGTCGGCCCACTCGTCGGGAATGTCGTCCGAATAGTAGATCGCCTCCACCGGACACACCGGATCGCACGCTCCGCAGTCCACGCATTCGGACGGGTGGATGTACAGCGAGCGTTCACCCTCGTAGATGCAGTCCACCGGGCATTCCTCGATGCAGGCTTTATCCTTCACATCCACGCAAGGCTGGGCGATCACATACGTCATGGTGCGCTACACACCCGTGTAAACGGTTTTGCCCCAGGTGAAGAAGTCCAGCGCCGACTTTCCCTGCTCGCGGAACGTGTTGGTGGAGGAGTCCTTTACACCGCCGAACGGCACATTCAGGTCCAGGCCCGCCGTCGGCCTGTTGACCTTGACCACGCCGGCCTGGGCCCGCGCGGCGAAGTCGGTGGCGAGCTTCAGCGAATCGGTGCAGATGCCTGCGGTGAGACCGTAGCGGGAGTCGTTGATCGCGGCCAGTCCGGCTTCGTAGTCGGCCACTTCGAGGACCGCCACCACGGGCCCGAAGATTTCCTCGGTCACGGCGTCGTCGTCGAACGGCAGGTCCGTCAGCACGGCAGCCGGGAAGTGCAGCGGACGGTCCGCGTCGCCGTCGTGCGTTTCGTCCAGGATCCCGGAGCCGGCCAGCAGGGTGGCTCCGCGTTCGACGGCGGAACGCACCGCCGCGGTGTTCTGCGCGAACTGCTGGCTGCTCACCACGGCCCCCATCCGGACAGCGTCCGGACCATCAGCGTCCATGCCGTCACCGGGGGTGTAGGCGGCGGCTTCCTCGGTGAGCGCGTCAAGGAACGCGGCGCGGATGCCCGGGGTGACGTAGACGCGGGAGGTTGCGGTGCAGGCCTGGCCGGTGAGGCCGAACGCACCGGCGGCCACCACTTTGGCGGCCTGGCGGGCGTCGGCATCGTCGAGCACCAGGACGCCGTTCTTGCCGCCCATCTCCAGCTGCACCCGGGCGCGGCGGGCGTTGAGGATCTCCTGCAGGCCCAGCCCCACGTTGGTGGAACCGGTGAAGGAGAGCCCGGCGATGCGGGGATCGCGGGCCAGGGCGTCGCCCACCACGCGGCCCTTGCCGTGCACCACGTTGAACACGCCGGCGGGGAGTCCGGCGTCCTGGAGGGCACGGGCCAGGTGGGTGGCGGAGAGCGGGGTGAGCTCGGCCGGCTTGATAACCACGGCGTTGCCGCTGATCAGCGCCGGGGCGGACTTCCAGGCCGGGATGGCGATGGGGAAGTTCCACGGCGTGATCAGCCCCACGACGCCGAGCGGCTCGCGGCGGGTGGTGATGGTGGTGTCCGGCAGTCCGCTGGGCAGCACTTCGCCGGTGGCGGCCCAGCCGAGCGAGCCGAAGAAGCGCAGCACGTCCGAGGCACGCTTGACCTCGCCCTTGGCCTCGGCGAGGGTCTTGCCTTCCTCACGGACCAGGTCTTCGGCGATGGCGCTCTGGCGCTCGATCAGCAGGTTGCCGGCGGTGATGAGGATGGCGCCGCGGGAGGGGGCGGGCAGTGCTGCCCATCCCGGCTGCGCTGCCGCGGCGGCCGTGATGGCGGCGTCCACGTCCGCGGCGGTGCCGCTGGGGGAGAGGGCTGCGAGTTCGCCCGGGCGGGCCGGGTTCATCCGCTCGGTGTCCGCCTCGCCCAGCCATTCGCCGTTGATGAGGTGCCGGGCGGTGATGAGTTCGCGGCCGGTGGAAGTGGGGGTGGTGGCGTCGGTGGCTGTGGAAGTCATGGGGTTCCTTTGGGAATCGTGGGGAAGTAGGGGGAGCTACAGGCTGCGGATCAGGCCGCCGTCGCAGCGGAGCGCGACGCCGGTGATGTACGACGCCGGGGCGCTGCAGAGGAACGCGGCGGCGGCGCCGAACTCCTCCGGCTCGCCATAGCGGCGGGCGGGGATGGTTTTGCGTGATTCGAGCTGGATGTCCTCAACGGTGGTGCCGCGGCGCTTGGCGGCGGCCTGGTCCAGTTCGGCCACCCGGTCCGTGGCGATCCGGCCGGGGAGGAGCATGTTGACCGTGACGGAGTCCAGGGCAACCTCTGCAGCGAGGGTCTTGAGGTAGCCGGCCAGCGCGGCCCGGCCGGTGTTGGACACGGCCAGGTTGGGCAGCGGGGCCACCACTCCGCTGGAGCCGACGGCGAGGATGCGGCCCCAGCGCCGCTCCCGCATGCCGGGAAGCACCTGGGAGATGAGCGCGTGGTGCGGTTTGACCAGGAGCTCGAATGCGGCGGCGATGTCCTCGGAGCTCAGCGTCGCCGCGGCGCCGGGCTTGGGGCCGGGACCGTTGAGCACCAGGATGTCGATGGGACCGAGGTCCGCCACGGTCTGTTCGACGGCGGACTCGATGCCTTCCGGGGTGGTCAGGTCCGCTTCGATGGCGATGGCTCCTGTGCCATACGCCGTGTGCAGGTCCGCGGCGATTTCCTTGGCGCGGTCGCGGCGGCGGCCGATGACTGCCACGCGGACGCCTTCGGCGGACAACGCGCGGGCAACGGCGAGGCCCAGGCCGCCGGTTGAGGCGGCCACGAGGGCGGTTTTTCCGGCGATTCCGAGGTCCATCAGTAACTCCCTACAGAGGTGTGTTCGTGGGTGGCAGCTGACTCAAGCGCAGCAGCAGCTTCCCGCAGGTGCGTAAGCATGCTGTAGCGCAGCTTCTCCGGGAACTCCGAGGCCGGAGCCCGGACGCCCGAATCCTTGATGAGTCCGCGCTTCCGCAGGCATTCCTTGCGGACGGCCAGTGCGATTTTGGCCTGCTGCTCGAAGTTGATCAGCGGCAGGTAGGGCAGCAGCTGGTCCCGCGCGGCTTCGTATCCGTCGCGCTGCCACGCCCGGACACAGGCAATCAAGGCTTCGGGATAGGAGAAACCGGTCATGGCGCCCGCTGCGCCGGCCATCAGCTCGTCCAGCAGGCCCTGCCCGCCCAGCCCGCCGAAAACGGAGACCCTGCCCACCAGCGCGGCTGTCAGTTCTGCGATGGCCACGCTGGTGGGCGGGGCCTCGGCCTTCACCGCGACCACGAAACTGCACCACTTCACGACGGAAATGAGGGCCTGGGTGCTGATGCTGACGCCGCTGGCCAGCGGATAGTCCTGCAGGACCACCTCCGCGCCGGTGGCCCGGTGGATGGCGTCCAGGTGTGCGATCACTGCTTCGGGCCTGGCGGAGTTGGCCTGTACCATCACGGCCGCGAGGCGCTCGCCGACCACGGCCTGGGCCGCTGTAATCTCGTCGATGGCGGGCCGGGTGGCCAGGGCGGTGATGCCCACCACCAGTGGCAGGTCCGTGCATTCGACGGCGATTTCGAGCACCTGGCGCCGCTCCTCCGCGGTGAGGGCCGCGGCTTCGCCGAACACGCCGAGGACCGTCAGCCCCGTGGCGCCGATGGCTTCGTAGTGCTCCACCAATTCGGACAGGCTGTCCAGGTCCACGTCCAGGGTGCCGCCCTGGAAGGGGGTTGCCACCACGCCCCAGACGCCGGGCGCCAGGGAATCGCGTTCCTGTGGTTCGCGGGAATCCGTCCCGGTTGCGTCGTTCAGTGATCCAGTCATGGAATCCTCCTCGAAATTGTTGCGGGTCAGCGGCCGGGCCAGACCGGCGGCCGCTTTTCCTGGAAGGCGCGGACGCCTTCGGCTGAGTCCTCGCTGTCCAGCGCGGCCATCAGGGCCGGCAGCCGGAGCCCGCGGGCCTCCTTGGCGGTGAGGTGCCCGGTCTGCGTGACCATCTGCTTCACGGCCCGCACCGAGGTGGGGGCGCACGCAAGGATCTGGTCCACCCAGCGCTGCACCGCGGCGTCGAGCTCTTCTGCCGGGACCACCTCGTTGACCAGTCCCATGGACTGCATTTCCGCGGCGTCAGCCTTCCGGCCGGTCAGCAGCATGCCCATCGCCTGGGTGTACGGGATCCGGCGCACCAGCTGGTGGATGCCGCCGTCGAGCGCCAAGCGCCCCACCCGCGGTTCCGTGAGCCCGAACCTGGCATTGTCCGACGCCACCACGATGTCCGCGCCGAGCACGATCTCCATGCCGCCGCCGAGCGCGTAGCCGTTCACCCGGGCAATCACCGGCACATCGAGCGACGTGCGCAGGCTCAGCCCGCCGAAGCCGTTCGGGTCCAGGCCGGCCCAGTACTCCAGGCCGGTCTTGTCCACGGCGGAGGCGGACATGTCCGCCCCGACGCAGAACGCGCGGGTCCCGGCGCCGGTGATGACAACTGCGCGCACGTCCGGATCGGCCTCCAGCTGCTCCCAGATCTCGTTGAGCCGGGCCTGGGCGGTGCCATCGACGGCGTTGAGCACGTGCTGCCGGTCGATCACCACTGTGGCGACGTGGTTCTCGATGGTCAGGGTGATCTGGTCCACTGCGTTCGAGACGGCCGTCTCCGCGGGAGTCTCCGAAATCGCGGTCACCGCAGGACCCCCAGCTGCTGCAGGCGCTCGATGGTCTCCTCATCGAAGCCGTTCTCCAGCAGGACCTCCACATTGTGCTCACCGAGGCGCGGCGCCACGCGCCGGACGGTGGGCGGCGTGGCGGAGAGCCGGATGGGCGCGTTGAGCATGCGCACGGTCCCGACGCCGGGGTGTTCGGCCTCCACGATCATGCCGTTGGCCTCGGTCTGGGCATCGGCCAGGGCCTGCTCCAGGGTGTGGACCGGGGCGTTGAGCAGCCCCTGGTCCTCCAGCTTGCCGGTCCAGTACTCGGTGGTGTTGGTGGCGATGCGCTCGCGGAAGATGGCCTGCAGTGCCGGCTTGTGCGCGAACTGCTGCTTCAGGTCCGCAAACTCGGGCCGCTGCGTAAGGTCCTCGTCCAGCCCGAGGGCTTCGGAGATGCGGGCCAGCGGGTCCGGGGTGAAACCGCCGACCATGCACACGGCGCCGTCGGTGGTTTCGAACACGCCGCTCAGGGGCATGGCGCCCCAGTTGACCTCGTAGCCGCGGTTGAGCTGCATGCAGGCCTCCTGCATCTGCAGGTGCAGCATCGAGTCGTACATGGTCACCTCCACCTTCTGGCCGACGCCGGAGGTTTCCCGGGTGCGCAGTGCCAGCAGGATGCCCTGCATGAGGTGCATGCCGGTGATGTAGTCGCAGAGCGTGGTGGGGTAGATGGACGGCTTCTGGTCGTCCGATTCCCGCCGCCACATGACACCGGAGTAGGCCTGCGCGATCGCGTCCTGGCCACCCTTGTGCGAGTACGGGCCGACGGGGCCGAAGCCGGTGCCGGAGGCCCAGATGATGCCGGGGTTCTCGGCCTTGAGTTCCTCGTAGCCGAAGCCCATCCGCTCCATCACGCCGGAGCGGAAGTTGCTGACCACCACGTCCGCGTCCGCCATGATGGCGTGCAGGACGTTCCGGCCTTCCTCGGTGCGCGTGTCGATGGAGACGCTGCGCTTGTTGCGGTTGATGGACAGAAAGATCGGGTTGTCCTGGCCGTCCTTGTCCGGGAACGAGTTCCGCGAGATGTCCCCGGCGCCCGGGCGTTCCACCTTGATGATGTCCGCGCCGTAGTCGCCCAGCATCTGCGTGCAGGACGGGCCCATGAACACCTGGGTGAAGTCCACGATCTTGATGCCGTCCAGCGGCAGCGGGATGGCGGTGGCTTCCGCCGCGGCGGCGGGCGCCGCCGTCGTGCGTTCCAGCTCTGTCGTTTCCAGGGTCACGGTGCTCATGCCGGAACCGCCGCATCGGCGTCAACGGTGGCGTTCGACGACGGGACGTCGCCCGGGTCGGCGCCGTGACGGCGCATGCCCTGCTGGATGTCCAGGGCGGACACGTCGCGGACGAGGATGTTGTTTTCGACGGCGAGTGCTGCGGCGACGCCGACTGCCTGGCCCATGGCCATGCAGGGCGGGATCTCGCGGGACATCTTCTGCGCCTCGGGGGTGGCGGAGTAGTGGCGGCCGGCGACGAGGAGCTGGTCCACTTCCTTGGGCAGCAGCGAGCGGTACGGGTAGTAGTAGTCGCGGCCGCGGGCCACGGTGTCGGCGAAGTGGCGGCGCTGCGTGACGTCGTCCTTGGTCATGACGTACTCGCCCTGCAGCAGGCGGGTCTGGCGGACGCCCATCTGCGAGGCGACGTCCAGCATGTAGCAGTTTTCGAAGCCGGGCAGGTTGGCGCGGACGTACTCCACGGCCTCGGAGATCCGGTCGCGGGCGGCGAACTCGGCGGCGGTCATGTCCGCCGGGTCCGTGCCGTCGAAGCCGGTCATGTGCGGGGCGTTGCACCAGACCACGCCATCGATGGGGGTCTTGAGCCACCACAGTTCCCAGGCGCCGCCGAGGAGGCGCTTGATCTTGCGGTTGATGGCGCGGGCTTCCTTCGGATTGGCCTGCTCGAAGGCTTCGGCGGCGTCGGTGTCCACGTTGCCGAGACGGAAGACGAGCGTGGTGAGGTAGTTGTCCTTGGCGTAGCTGGCGCCGGCCCGGGAGGCGACGTCGATGTCGCCGGTGGTGTCGATGACGATGTCCGCCATGAAGGCCTGCGGGCCCAGCTTGGTCTCGCAGATGACGCCCTTGATCACGCCGTTGTCCACGATGGGGCGGGAGAACCAGGAATGCAGGCGGAGGTCCACGCCGGCCTCGCGGACCAGGTCGTTGGAGACGCGCTTCCAGCCGTCCGGGTCGAAGGCCGCGGCGTAGCAGATGGGCTTGGGGGTGGTGTGGGAGTGGAAGTCGAAGGTGCCGTAGCGGCCCCACTTGTTCCAGAGTTCCTCGGAGGTCTTGCGGTCATCAGCCGGCGGTACGACGGCGAGTCCCAGCTTCTGCAGGCGCTCCACGTATTCGGACACGATGCCGGTGACGGTGATTTCCTGGCCGTTGATCATGTCGTCCAGTACCAGCACCATGCCGCCGGAAGCGAGGCCGCCGAGGGATGAGTAGCGTTCCAGCAGGGTGACCCTGGCGCCGGAGCGGGCTGCGGTGACGGCTGCGGCCACACCTGCGGGGCCACCGCCGACCACCAGGACGTTGGAACGTGAGATGACCGGGGCGGTGAGGTCCGCCGTCGTGGTGCTGAGTTCCAGGGAGGTGAAAGTTGCGGGGGAGGTCATGGGGGAGTCCTTACTTTCCGACGAAGATGCCGTTGGAGCGGCGTGCGGCGAGGTAGAAAACGATGCTGAGGATGGAGAGAACGGCTACGTAGACCGGGAAGATCCAGCTGAGGTTGAGGGACTGGAACCAGACCAGCAGGTAGGAGGCGGTGCCGCCGAAGAGTGCGACGCCGATTCCATAGCCCAGGGCTACGCCCGTGCCGCGGATGTTCTTGGGCATCAGGGAGGAACTGACCACGTTGTAGAGAGTCATGTTCAGCACCAGGACAACGGAGCCGCCGAGGAGGACTGCTGCGAAGCCGCCGATGCCCGGCTGGACGTAGAAGAGCATGAGGAACACCGACGGGATGGCCAGAATGCGGGTGATCAGGAACCAGCGGGACATCGACTTGCCGTCGGTCAGCTTGCCGATGATCCAGCTGCCTGCCACCAGGATGACTCCGAGGACGGTGGTGAGGGCGAAGACGGCGGTGGGGTCTTCCTTGAACCCGCTGCGGGCAGCGCTGGGAAGGCCGACGTTCCAGGCGTAGTTGTAGGCCTGTGCTGCGCCCACCACAAAGATGATGGCCAGGACGGAGAGCCAGTGCTTGCGGACTCCGGACCAGACGGCGCGGGGAGTGTTGCTGGCCATTTCCTCGGCCTTGAGGGTTTCCGGAAGCGAACGGCGGAGGTAGAGGACCACGAAACCGAAGAGTGCGCCGATGATGAACGGCACGCGCCAGCCCCACTCGGCCATGACGGCACCACCCAGGACCAGACTGCACAAGAAGCTGATCAGGGAGGCCAGCAGGATGCCGATGTTCACGTAGAAGCTCATCAGGCCGGCGACGTAACCTTCACGGCCTTCGGGAGCCAGCTCCAGGGCATGGGATGTTGAAAGCGGGGCTTCGATGCCCGTCGAAATGCCCTGCAGTACGCGGCAGACCAGCAGGATGATGCCGGCCCAGGCGCCGATCTGCTGGTAACTCGGTGTGACGGCGATGATCAGCGTGGTGCCTGCCATAAGCATGATGGACAGCAGCATGACGCGGCGGCGACCCACCCGGTCGGCCAGGGTGCCGAGCAGGATCCCGCCCAGCGGACGGAAGGCGAATCCGACGGCGAACACGGCCAGCGCGTTCAAGGTGGCGGAGAGCGGATCGGTGTTGGGGAAGAAGTTGGGCCCGATGAAGGCCGAGAGGAGGCCGAAGACCATCCAGTCGTACCACTCAAGGGCGTTGCCGAGGCCGAGGCCCAGCAGCCCCTTGCGGACCTCGGGGGTGAATTTTTCGTGCCTGGAGTGAGATGAGAGGGCAGGGGACGTGACGGCGTTGTCAGTCCCCTGGGGGTCTGTCGTTTGTGTGTCGAGCATGGAAGTGTCCTTACGCTGACGCCGGTGAAGGCGTGGGAGGGTATGACGCAGGAACGCCTGTTGGACGAGGCGTTTCATGCGAACGATGCAAGGAGTGTCTGCGGCCACGGTTCGTGTCCGGACAGTTAGGGGAAAACGCAGGTGCCGGTTGGGGACGGCAGGGCTACCACGCGTGTGGTGCGTTGACCCAGATGGCTACGCATACCTCTTCGTAGCTGTTCTTGTACCAGTGCGGGATCTCTGAGGAGTACGTGATGGAGTCGCCCTCCTCAAGGCTGTAGCAGACGCCATCCAGGAAGACGTCCTTGCGGCCCGAGATGATGTAGCAGAACTCCTCACCGCTGTGGGTGAAAGGTGTGCCGCTGGTGTCATGCCCCGGGGGCGTGCTGATCCACTGCGCTTCGATGTTTCCGTCGCGGTTGGGGGTCAGTAGTTCGTGAACTGCCTCGCCCACCGACTCGCGGGTCACGTTTTTAAGGTTCCGTCGATCCGACTTTCGAACGACGGGGGACTTGGATTCATCCTGGCCAATGAAGAACCTCCCTACCGGGACGTCCAATCCGTGGGCCAGCTGTGCCAGAGTGGTAAAGGAAGGGTTGGCCAAGCCGCGTTCGATCTGGCTGACGATTGCTTGGCTGAGGCCGGTGATGTCCGAGAGCTGGGCGAGGGTCATGCCCTTGGCCTTACGCATGGTGCGCACCTTGTTTCCGACGGTCGCCAGAAGTTCGCTGGTGGCCGGTGGGGCGGGTGTCTCGGTGGTCATTGCCGCATCCTTCGTTGGTGAGCTAACTCACACAACTATAGTGAAGATTTTTAGCGAGTCAATGTTTTTTCTTGATTAAAGTGAAAATCTTTACAGGAGTGCGGATTTTGCCGGTGGGAATCCATCCCGGCCAGCCGCCGTCGTGCCCTTAACGCAAAAAGCTGGTGCAGCCGCCTGCGCCTACGCAGGCCAACTGCACCAACCGGTGGTTAAAACATTCAGATTGCTATGAAGCGTTCCTCATTAGCGGCTCCTTATGTCCCGGCTACGCGATCCGGGCTACCTGCGGTCCTCGGCCAGATGCCTTGAGAGGATCCAGCCAGCGCCAATCATCAGCACGCCCAGCGCCATGAAGGTCCAGCTATCCAGCGTGTTCAGCGACAGGAAATTGGCTGCCGATCCCACTCCGACACTGAGCCCGAAGATGCTGAGGACGATGTACAGCGCACCAAAGCCCATGAGGAAGTTCCGGGCTCCCATTCCACTGCGGGACATGGCCCAGCCTGTTGCACCAATGACCAGCTGCACAATGTTCAGCAGCATGGAAACCTGGAACAGGTTAAGGAACATGGCGTGCGAATCAGGCCCCAAGAACCTCAGTTCGCTGTACTGCTGGGTGATGCCCGGAATGAACGCCAGGACACCCGCCAACATCAGGACAATACCAACACCCATGCCAACGTTCTGGACGTCGGTACGCCCGAAGTGAACGCCATGTGCATGCGGCGATGCGGTAGTCATTTTTCTGCCTCCAACCACTGATTGCGGACAATCCAATTTTACGGCTGGGTAACGAAAAAAGCGCTGGGGGATGGGGAGTTCTGCCCAGCGACAGGACGGTCCCGTTCTGCTGGACTGGCAGGACCATGAGCCTTGTGACACCCATCCTCCGAACCCTGCTGGCCATCGTCGTGCTTGCCTCCGCCGCGGGTTGCAGCGTAGCCGTGCCGGCCGGGACGGCGCCCGCCATCGGGGCGCTGAGGGTGGGCGATCCCGGAACCGTCAATGCCGGACCCCTCAACAGGGCCGAGCAGCTCCTGCCCAAGGTGAACGCGCAGCCGTGGGCTGCACCGTTGCCGGTGGTGGTGCAGTCTGCCGGCAAGGACATGCAGTGTTCCATCAGCGCCGACGCCGCTGCCTGCCACCTGCGCACGGATGTCGCGCCCCGGCCCGGTGACATCAAGGGCCAGTGCGCGGGGATCAGTGAGTATCACGGCGGGTACGCGGTGGTGACGCTCGACGGCGGCGCCCAGTACGGGCTGTGCGGCAACGGAACCTCCCCGATGGAGGCGGAGGACGTGGCCGGACCAGCGTTCCCGGGCCCGTGGATCCAGGACGGCCAGACGGTGCGGCTGGGCAACATAGTGTGCGAGCGGGCGCCGGGCGCCATGACCTGTGCGCATCTGCGGACGGGCCACGGCTTTATGATCGGCACGGACAACTACGAGCTCTGGTAACTCAGGGCTTTGAGCCTGTCGCGCACGGGCCCGGGACTCCTCCCGTGACACCATGGAACACGATGAAACTGCGCGCTGATCAGACCGGAGACCGTGGCATTCCCATGCCCTTGTGGCTGCAGGGGGCGCTCGAGTCGGCGCAGGCTGCGGTCATTTCCGCGCTGGTGGTGCTGGCGCCCATTGTCGCCGTATGGGCGACGGCCGGATTCCAGAACAACAACTTCGACACGCTCGCCCGGCTCGGCGGCCAGGCGTGGCTGCTGATCCACGGCGTGCCGCTGCATCTGACCACCGTGGCGGGGGAAGCCGCGGCGCAGCCGGAATCGGGCACGCTGTCGCTGATCCCGCTGGGCCTCACGCTCATCCCGTTCCTGCTGGCGTGGCGGGCAGGCCGGCGCCTGGCCCGGGCTTCCTATACCGATCAGCTGTGGCAGGCCCTGCTGGGGTCCTGGCTCGTGTACGCCGGCTTCGGGATGGCCACTGGCTTCGTCTGCCGTACCGACGACGTCGCCATTTTCCTGTGGTTCGCAGGGCTGATGCCGCTGGTCCCGTTCGGCCTGGGCATGGTGGTGGGCGCCCGGCGCGAAGCGGGGTCCTGGAGCCGGCTCATCGGCGTCGACGCAGTGGACTGGATTGCCCGCACCAGCCAGCATTCGCGCTGGGCCGGTTCCTACCTCGGCTCCGCGGTCAAAGCCGGCTTCGTGGCCCTGATGGCCGCGTTCACCCTATCCGCGGCACTGCTCGCGGTGGACATCTTTATCCACTGGGACCTGGTGATCGCCGTGTATGAAGGGCTCGACGCCGGCGCCATGGGCGGTGCCGTGCTCACCATCGCGCAGCTCGGCTTCCTCCCCAACCTTGCCATCTTTGCGCTCGCCTGGACGTCCGGCTCCGGCTTCGCCCTGGGCGTCGGCTCGCACGCCGGACCGCTGGGAACCGCCGTCGGTCCGCTGCCGTCCATTCCGGTGTTCGCCGCCCTGCCCTCCGGACCACTGGATTACGGCTTCGTGGCGCTGGTGGTGCCGGTCCTTGCCGGTGCATTGGCCGGCTGGTGGTTCCTGCGCGAAGGCGAAAACCACTTCGACGAATGGCTGTCCATCAAGGTCCGTTCCCGCTGGTTCACGGCATCGGCATCCACTGTCGTCCTTGGCGCGATCATCGGTGTGGCGGCGGGCCTGATGGCGGGAGGCCTGGCCTGGATGGCCCGCGGGTCGGCCGGAATCGGCCGCCTCACGGACATCGGCCCGGACCCGCTGGGCACCTCGCTGTGGGTGGCCGCCGAGGTGGCCATCGGCGTCGTGATCGGTTACGCGGCGGGCCCGTGGCTGGAACGCCAGCAGAAACTGCGCGAAGCGGACCTGGAAGTGTCCAAGCCGTAGGAAGTGCCGCCGTCGGGCGTTACCGCCGGCTGGCTTAGCGGAACCGGGCTCAGCGGAACCGGGCTCAGCGGAGCTGGGCGGGGAGGGACTTCTGCAGCTGTGTCTGGCACTGGGTCAGGGCCTGCTGGGTGAGCGCGCTGCGTGAGCACTGCTGGAAGTCGCGGACCTGGTTGAAGAACACCGCGGAAACCAGGATCAACAGCACCATCACCGCCGACACCACCAGCCCCGAGATGGTGCCGAAAAGGACCAGCTTGGACTCCTTGAGCCTGATGGCCCGGACCAGCACCATAACGCCGAGCACGATGCTCGCGGCCGTCAGGATGGCAGTCAGCCACACGTAGGTGACGTCCAGCTGGTAGACGAAGAAGGCGCCCAGGACAGCCACGATGAATGCACGGAACAGGTTGTGGGTCTTCACCAGGGACGCCTTCGCGGCCTCGCTGAGGGGTTGCCGGGCCTGCTGGGGACCTGCGGAGTCGTTCGGGGGGTTCATGTTTTCCAGCCTACGCGAGCGGCCCCATAAGCTAGAGCCATGCGCATCGTTGTCCTCGTGTCCGGTACCGGCTCCAACCTCCAGGCCGTCATTGACGCCGTCAAGGCGGGCGAGCTGGACGTGGAGATCGCCGCCGTCGGCGCTGACCGGCCCGGGACCTACGGCGTGGAGCGGTCGGCGGCCGCTGGAATCCCGACGTTCGTGGTGGACTTCAAGGCCTACGACGACCGTGCGGACTGGAATGCGGCGCTGACCGAAGCCGTGGCTGCCTATGAGCCGGATGTGGTGGTGTCTTCAGGCTTTATGCGGATCGTCAGCCCCGGGTTCATCGACGCGTTCGGCGGCAAGTACCTCAACACCCACCCGGCCCTGCTGCCTGCTTTCCCCGGGGCGCACGGCGTCCGCGATGCCATGGCTTACGGCGTCAAGGTCACGGGCTGCACGGTGCACTGGGCCGACGCCGGCGTGGACACGGGCCCCATCATTGCCCAGGAAGCCGTGGCTATCCGCGACGACGACACCGAGGACACCCTGCACGAACGCATCAAGGTGGTGGAGCGCAGGCTCCTGGTCTCCACCTTGGCGCAGCTCGCCGCCGCCTAAGCCTGTGCCCTCTCCCAACTAGTGGTGTGTCTCCAAAATAGTTTGTGGGTGCGCTGTTAAGCTGGGGCTATGACGAATCCGGCTCCTGCTTTGGT
>NZ_JARCCY010000055.1:0-26618 GCF_039907775.1 Arthrobacter sp. CC3 | reverse complement strand
ATAAGACCAGTCTTAACCACCAGGCCCACCAGTCCAGTCGACGCGCCCACCCACGACTAATTCAGCAGACTCCTAGGGCCGCGCCTTAGGCCGCCCGAACAAAACCAAAGAGCAGAGCCCGACGGCGAGTCCCGCCGTCGGGCTCTGCTGTTATGTCTGGATGAGGTGCCCCGGCGGCCCAAATGGGGCACTTCGACACGGACACGCCGCGGATTGAGCCACCGTGCGGCCATATTATCTGCAAAGTGCCCCACGACGGCGCGTCGTCGACCACGACGGCGAGGCTCCGGAAGCCTACGCTCCGGGAAACGGCGGCGGCCCGATGATCTCAATGCCGCCGTTCACACGCCCGGATTCGCGGATCCGGTCAAAGTCCACCACCCGCGCACCGTCGTCATCAGCGCCAATCGGCTCGCTGGCGCCAAAGTAGAAGGCCTGGGCGCCGCCAGGTGTGTGCAGGCAGAGCACGCGGGTCCCCTCCTGGGTGACTTTGAACGCATGCGGTACACCCCTCGGCGCGATGGTCACCCCGCCGGCTGCGACCCGGTGCTCGGCGCCGTCCATGTTCATCAGGATCTCGCCGGCCAGGATATACATCGTCTCGTCCGAGTCGGGATGGGTATGGAGCGGCGTGACCTTGTTGAGGGCCATTTCATCCTCGAAGAGCAGGAACGCGCCGGCCGTGTCTTCTTCCGTGGCTTTCCAGGTCTGCACCCCGCCGCCGAAGAACCAGCGGCGGGCTCCCTCGCCGGGTTGCAGTACTAAAGCGGATGCAACTTTCTTCGTCTCCATGGTGGTCGCCTCGATGCTGGTCGGAAGACTTATGGGACTTTTGTCCCATAACAAGACTGGGGTACCATAAATGACATGTCAAGACCCTATGCCGACGTCGGGCGCACCGGTCAGAAGCGCCGCACCCTTGACGCCCTGGTGGCCGCGGCGCGCCAACTCGTCGCGTCCGGTGCCGCGCCAACGGTGGACGAGGCTGCGCTTCTGGCCGGTGTCGCCCGCAGCACCGCGTACCGGTACTTCCCGGGCCAACGGGAGCTGCTGGCTGCGGCCCATCCGGAGACCGCGCGGGCATCGATGCTGCCAGATAATCCGCCGGAGGATGTGGCCGAGCGCCTGGATGCCGTGGTGCGTGAGTTCACCGGAATGATCATCGAAACCGAGGCGCAGCAGCGGACCATGCTGCGGCTCTCGCTGGAACCTGCGGACGGCCGGGAGCGGGGCCTTCCGCTGCGCCAGGGCCGCGCCATCGGCTGGATCACCGAGGCGCTTGCCCCGTTGCAGCCCGAGCTGTCCGACGCAGAGATCCGCCGGCTGGTTCTGGCGATCCGCAGTGCCACCGGGATCGAGTCGCTGGTGTGGCTGACAGATGTGGGCGGCCTCAGCAGGGAAGCTGCCGTTGCGTCGATGCGGTGGACGGCCAACGCCCTGCTGAACCAGGCACTGACGCAGGGACCGCCGTCCGCAGGCTGAGGAGGCGCCGCACGCCGACTGGGCGCCACAAGCAATGTGACGCAGCGTTACCTTACGTGAACTGGTGTTTCCGCGCCGTTGTTCCGGTATATGACACGGCCCTACCGTTGATCCATGGCAATTCAGGACATTTACCCCACGGCACTGCGCCTGCTGGGCCGCCCGGTACTGGTGGTGGGCGGCGGGCCGGTGGCCACGCGCCGCGCCAAAGGGCTGCTCGACGCCGGTGCCCGGGTGACTGTGGTTGCCCCCGTTGCCTCCGCGGGACTTGAGGAACTGGCCGACGCCGGCCTCCTCATCTGGGAGCAGCGCCCCTACCGTACGTCCGACGTCGACGGCGCCTGGTTCGTGCAGACCGCCACCGGCGATTCCGCCGTGGACGCCCAGGTCTCGGCCGACGCCGAAGCGCAGCGCGTCTGGTGCGTCAACGCCTCCGACCACGAAGCCTCCGCCGCCTGGACCCCCGCCGTCGCCGTGGTGGACGACGTGCAGATCGCCGTGAACGCCGGGGGAGACCCGCGCCGCGCCATGGCCCTGCGCGACGCCGTCGCCACCGCACTGGAAACCGGCGACCTTCCGCTCCGCCGCCAGCGGGCCCACCGGGGAAGCGTGGCCCTTGTGGGCGGCGGCCCTGGCGATACCGGGCTCATCACCGTCCGCGGCCGCCGGCTCCTGGGCCAGGCGGACGTCGTGGTGGCGGACCGCCTCGGACCCCGCGACCTCCTGAACGAACTCGCCCCCGACGTCCGCGTCATCGAGGTGGGCAAGACCCCCGGCCACCATCCCGTGCCGCAGGCCGGGATCAACCGGATCCTCGTGGACGAGGCACTCCAAGGCCACCGCGTGGTCCGGCTCAAGGGCGGAGACCCCTACGTTTTGGGCCGCGGCGGCGAGGAAGCAGAATTCTGCCGACAGCACGACGTCGAGGTTGAGGTGGTCTCCGGCGTGACCTCGGCGATCTCCGTTCCCGCAGCTGCCGGCATTCCCGTGACGCACCGCGGCCTGGCCAAGGGCTTCAGCGTGGTCACCGGCCACGAGGAACTCTCCGAGGTCCCGGCCCGGGCAGACCACACCATCGTGCTGCTCATGGGAGTGGGCCAGCTCCGCGAATCCGCCGCCGCCCTGGTGGGTGCCGGTTTGCCTCAGGACACTCCAGTTGGCATCGTTGAGAATGGCTATTTGCCCAACCAGCGCGTGACCATCGGCACTGTCGGTTCCATCGCTGACCAGGCCGAGGCCGCCGGCGTCGCGAATCCCGCGGTGATCGTGATCGGTGACGTTGTCCGCGTCAGCCCGTTCGCGCCGTCGCACTTCAAGACTGCCGACTACAGCACCATCACCCCGAACCGTCCCCGTGTACTGACCAAGTAGCCCCGTAGCCCCTTCCCAACTAAGTAGCAGTAGGTGTCCTTTTGAGCCCTCAAAACGACATCTGCTGCGACCTAGTTGGGCCGTGACAGAAAAAAGGAACACAGCCGTGTCAAATAGCACCACCGTAGGTTCTGCCGCCCGCCCGCTTCGGGTCGCCGTCGTGGGTTCCGGCCCCGCCGGCGTGTACGCCGCCGACATCCTCACCAAGA
This sequence comes from Arthrobacter sp. CC3, assembly GCF_039907775.1. Classification (NCBI taxonomy): domain Bacteria; kingdom Bacillati; phylum Actinomycetota; class Actinomycetes; order Micrococcales; family Micrococcaceae; genus Arthrobacter; species Arthrobacter sp. CC3. The sequence goes on along the minus strand of NZ_JARCCY010000055.1, from coordinate 23,556 downwards.
GCGAAGCCGTCAAGAGCGGCGAGCTGACCGTGAGCATCGACCTCTTTGACCGCTACCCGGCGCCCTATGGCCTGATCCGCTACGGTGTGGCCCCCGACCACCCGCGCATCAAGGGCATCGTCAACGCCCTGCACAAGGTCCTGGACCGCGGCGACATCCGCTTCTTCGGCAACGTGGACTACGGCACGGACCTCTCCATCGAGGACCTCCGCACCCACTACGACGCCGTCATCTTCGCGACCGGCGCCATCAAGGATGCGGACCTGAACATCCCGGGCATCGAACTTGAGGGCTCCTACGGCGGCGCCGACTTCGTGTCCTGGTATGACGGCCACCCCGACGTGTCCCGCGAATGGCCGCTGGACGCCAAGGAAATCGCTGTGATCGGCAACGGCAACGTGGCACTGGACGTGGCCCGCATGCTCTCCAAGCACGCAGACGACCTCCTGGTCTCCGAAATCCCGGACAACGTCTACGCCGGCCTGAAGTCCTCTCCGGTCACGGACGTGCACGTCTTCGGCCGCCGCGGCCCGGCCCAGGTGAAGTTCACCCCGCTGGAACTGCGCGAGCTGGCCCACTCCAAGGACGTGGACATCATCCTCTACCCGGAGGACTTCGAGTTCGACGAGGAATCCGACCGCCAGGTCCAGAGCAACAACCAGACCAAGACCATGGTGGGCACCCTCACCAACTGGATCGCCGAGCAGCCGGAAGAGCTCTCCGAGCTCAAGGCCTCCCGCCGCCTGCACCTGCACTTCCTGCACAGCCCGGTCGAAATCTACGACTCCGCGGAAAACCCGGGCCAGGTTGCCGGCATGAAGTTCGAGCGCACCGAGCTGGACGGCACGGGCAATGCCCGCGGCACCGGCGAGTTCGTGGACTACCCGGTCCAGGCCGTTTACCGTGCCATCGGCTACTTCGGTTCAGCCCTGCCGGAGGTCGAGTTCGACCACAAGAAGGGTGTTGTACCGAACGACGGCGGCCGCGTGCTGGACGCTGCCGGCACCCACGTGCCGGGCGTCTACGCCACCGGCTGGATCAAGCGCGGCCCGGTGGGCCTCATCGGCCACACCAAGGGCGACGCCCTCGAAACCGTGACCTACCTGTTGGAAGACCGCGCGAACCTGCCGCTGGCAGCCGCACCGGCTCCGGAAGCCGTCGTCGAACTGCTGGAAAACCGCGGCGTGCAGTACACCAGCTGGGAAGGCTGGCTGGCACTGGACGCGCACGAGCGGGCCCTCGGCGAAAAGGCCACCGAGACCGGATCGCACGGCGTCGAGATTGCCCGCGAGCGGGTCAAGGTTGTGCCGCGCGAGGACATGGTGTCCATCTCCCGCGACGGAGTAGCCGCGCAGGTCTAGCGCTTTCGCCAGTACGCCCAATCGTTAGCGCGAACCGGCAGCAGATGACCGCAAACCACGGGTTTGGCGTCATCAGCTGCCGGTTCGCGCTATTTTTACATCCGCCCGAACCGGGCCCGGAGCAATGCAAACAGCCCGTAGCTGATAAGGCCGGCGGCAATGGCCATCAGGAGGAACGGCCCCGCAGGATGGTCCCGGAGCGCCTTGAGGCTGCCGTCCAGACCGGTGGAGTCGCCCGGCCGGTTGGTCGCGGCCGCCACCACGAACAGCATGCCCGCGAGGATCAGGGCGATGCCCTTGGCCACGTGGCCGGCCACGCCCAGTGCACTGATCATGCGTCCGCGCCGGGTGCCCTCGAAGTGATGCAGTTCCTCCTTGAACTGTTTCCGGACGCCCTTGACGATGAAATAGATTCCGACGCCGGTGACCGTCAGGCCCAGCGCGATGAGGGCCGGCACGCCGACGGGTCCCTGGACCAGGGCGGTGCTGAAGTCCCTGGTGGAATCGCCCGAGTCGCCGCGCAGGCCGACCGCGAACCCTGCAAACGTGAGCCCCACACTGCCGTAGGCCACCGCGAGGAAACCGGAGGAGACGAGTTTGCCGATCCGCTGGCCTGCCGGCAGGTGGCGGGCGCGCAGGGTGGCTTCGCTGAGCTGCCACAGCGCCAGGCCCGCACAGCCGATCAGCCCGGCCCACATCACGCCGGGGCCCCACGGATTCGCGGCGAGCTGTTCGATGGCTCCCGTCGGCTCGGCCTGCCCCGGCTGGCCCAGCGCCAAGGCGATGGCGATGGCCCCGATCACGATGTGGAGCAGGGCCATCACGGCAAACCCGGAACGTGCGACGACGTCCAGCACCTTGGTGTTGGACGCCGCCTCGGCCGCGTTGGCGGCTTCTCCGAGGGCCGTATCGTCATCAGGCATCGCTAGCCGTTCATGGGGCCTTCGGCGTGGATTTTTTCGGCGCCCGGGCCGGTGAGTTTCACGGTGCAGCGGACGATGAGCCGGTCCGGTGCCGTGTGAACGTCCGCGAGGGTTTCGGCCGGGTTGATGACCGCGTAGCTTTCGGTGCCTTCCTCGACGCCGAAACCCCGCGACTTGGCGTCCTGGCTGGCGTTGGCGAGAGCTTCGCGGCGCAGTTCGTCAACGTACGACTCGTCGCCGGACCGTGCCGGGTCGCCGAAGGCCCAGCCAAAGAGAGTTCCGGTTCCGTTCATGGTGCTGATTTTACGCATGCCCCACCCTACCAAGATATTGATAAGGGTGCTTACTATCAGTCGGCGGGTATTGCTAGGACCGGCTGGCGTCCGCGGCAGCAAGGTCGGGGTCTGCGGGTTCCTCGGCCGCTGCTGAGCCTGCCGGTTCCGATTCCCTGGCGTCAGTGGTCCAGACCTGGACGATCGCCCAGATCACGGCTGCCAGCGGGACGGACAGTACGGCGCCGATGATGCCGGCGAGGATGGTCCCTGCCGTCAAAGCCAGCAGGATGACCAGGGCGTGCAGCTGCAGCGACTTGCCCATCACGACGGGCTGAAGCAGGTTGCCCTCGAGCTGGTTGACGGCGATCACCACGATCACCACGATCAGCGCCACCACGGGTCCGTTGGCTACGAGTGCCACAAGCGCCGCGAGGATGCCTGCCACGGTGGCTCCCACGATCGGAACGAAAGCGCCGATGAAAACAATGATGGCCAGCGGGATGGCCAGCGGGACGCCCAGGACCAGCAGTGCCGTGCCGATGGCCACCGTGTCCACCAGGGCCACGATGGCTGTCCCGCGCACATAATCGCCCAGAACCTGAATGGTGCGTGCGCCCGATCGGCGCAGCTTGGCCTCGCGGGCGCCGGTGTAAGGCCGCAGGAAGAAGTTCCAGATGGCGGCCCCGTCCTTGAGGAAGAAGAAAAGGATCACCACCATGAGGCTGGCCCCGGCGAGGAACTCGGTGATGACGGACAGTCCGGTAATGGCTCCGGAGCGGACCTGGCTGCTGGCGGCGAATTCCACGATGGCGGCCCGTGCCTGTTCAATCTGTTCGCCGTCCACGGGGATGGGGCCGTTGAGCAGGAACGACTGCAGTTCGTCCAGGCCTGACGACGCCTGGCTTGCAAGGTCCGCCCACTGGCTGCGGATGGAGGCGACAATCACGGTGGTGACACCGGCCAGCACGGCGAGCAAGCCCACGAAGGCCACTGCAGTGGCCGCGGAGGCCGGCAGGCCCCGGCGCTTCAGGAGGTTGACGAACGGCATGATGGCGGCCGCCAGGATCAGGGCGATCAGCACGGGAATGACCAGGAGCCGGATCTGCAGCAGAGCGAAGACGGACACCACCACAACAGTGAGGATCAGCAGGATCTGGGCCGAGCGTACGCCCACCCTGCCCAGGCCGTCTGTCCAGGGGTCCGGGCGTTTGCCGTCCACCGTGATGTCGACTGATCTGGCCAAGGGGTACTCCAATTCGTCAGCGTGCAGGAACGGGACGCCCGGACCGGCTGCGGCCGGGATAGGAACTCCCCAAATAGCTAAGCCTACTGAGTTACGGCTCCGGCTACACGCCGAGCCACTCGGCGCAGGAGTTCAGGTTCCGGTTGACGCTGTCCACGGCAGCCGCTTCGTTGTGCGCCTCGATGGCATCCACCAGCTCGCCGTGCCCTTCGTCGGGGAGCCCGTTGAAGCCGCTGCGGCGCTGCTGCCGAAGCAGGTCGGCATGGAACACGCCGCCGAAGCTGACGTACAGCTCATGCAGCAGCGGATTCCCCGTAGCCTGCGCCACCAGCACATGGAAGTCCCAGTCGGCGCGGGCCCAGACGGGGTAGTCCTCAGCGTTCCAGGCGTCGCGCCGCTCCGCCAGCAGCGCCTTCATGGCAGCGATGTGTTCGGGTTGTGCGTTGCGGGCGGCCAGGCGGGCCGCCTGGGTGTCCAGCCCCACCCGGACTTCGAGGATGTGCTCCTGGGTGTGGTCCTTGTACATGCGCTGGGCCGCGCCGGAGATCTCGCTGGTGGCCCGGACGTAGGTGCCGTCGCCGCGGCGGACCTCCAGCATGCCGCTGTGGGCCAGCGCCTTGATGGCCTCGCGGAGCGTGCCCCGGGACACGCCCAGCCGGGCCATCAGCTCCGGCTCTGCGGGGATCTTCTGCTGCAGCTGCCATTCGCCGGAATGGATCATCCCGCGGAGCTTGTCCGTGATTTCGTCTGCCAGTACAGGCCGGGGTGAGGCGGTGAGGGTCATGGCTTGGTCCTTGCCGTCAGGAGGTGCCCCACCACGATCTGGGTCAGGGCGATGGCCAGCAGCAGGATCAGCGGCACGGTCCAGCCGCCCGTCGCGCTGTGCAGCAGGCCCATGCCGAACGGGCCCGCTGTGGCCAGCAGGTACCCCACGGACTGCGCCAGCGTGGACATGGCGGTGGTTTCCGCCGTCGACCGGCCGCTCCGGCTGATCATCACCATGACCAGCGGGAAGATGCCCAGGCCGAACCCCAGCAGCGCGGCGGGAACGGCGGCAAGCGCTGCGGGCAGCAGCATCAGGGCGGTAATGCCCAGGAGCATGGTGACACTTGCCAGGTAGAAGGCCGGGCGGAGCATCCGCGGGCGGGAGCCGATGGCCAGGAGCACCATGCCCGCCGGCACGGAGACCAGCTGCATCAGCCCGTACATCAGGCCGCTGTCCGTCGCGGTGAGCCCGGTGGTGGTGAGCATGTACGGGAACCAGCTCAGCACTGCATAGGCGAGCAGTGCCTGGAGCGTGAAGATGGCGGTGAGCAGCGCGCCTTTACGGGTCCGGATCAGCGGCCACGGGGAGATGCTGGCGCCTTGGCCGGGGGTGGCGTTCCGGTGCGCGTGGAGTGCCACCGGGAGGAAGCCGAGGAAGGCGGCCACGGAGAGGAGCCCGATGGAGCCAAGCCCCGCCGATGCCGATCCCAGGAGCTGGGCCACCGGGACCACCATCACGGCTGTGGCCGTGGCGCCCGTGGTCATGGTGACCGTGTAGAGGGCCGTCATGAGGGAGGTGCGGTCCGCGTAGTGCTCGCGGATGAAGGACGGCATGGCCACATTGCAGACGGCGAGCCCGGACATCCCCACGACGGTTCCGGCCAGCAGCATGCCCGTGGACGGGATGCCGCGGACCAGGAGCCCGGCGGCCAGCATTCCCAGGGCCAGCAGGATGGCTTTTTCCACGCCCATCCGGCGCGTCAGCCAGGATGTGGCCGCACCCGCCACCGCAAAGCACAGCGTGGGAACGGAGGGGATGACGGCGGCAACGAACGCACCGTAGCCCAGGACTTCCTGGAGGTCGTGGAGCAGGGCCGAGGCCCCGGTGATCCCGGCGCGGAGGTTGAGTCCGATCAGCACAAAGGCAATGATTCCGAAGACGACGACGGCGCGGGGCCGGGCTGCCTTTGCCCGCTCGGCAGGTGGGGTGTCAGTTCCGGGCGGTGCCGCCGTCGTCGTGGTTGCCATACTTAAACATTAGACGTTAGACGTTTGATGTTTGTAAAGATGTGGCAAACATCTCCGGACGGCTGGACGGCGCCTAACGCTGCTGGCGCTGGTTCAGCCGCTGCACCGCCAGGGCCAGCCAGAGCTGCACACGGTCCTGGGTCTGGGCGGGGTCATAGCCGGTCAGCTCGGTGATCTGCGCCAGCCGGTACCGCACGGTGTTGCGGTGCAGCGTCAGCTCTTCGGCGACGGCAGCCACCGAGCCGTTGTTGTTCAGGTAGCTTTCCAGCGTGGCCATCAGCTCGGCGCCATGCAGGGCGTCGAAGTTCCGGAGCGGGTTGAGGGACTCGTTCGCCATGTCCGCCAGCGGCACATCCTCGCTGGCCAGGAGCAGCGACGTGAGGCTGAGGCGCTCGGGCTCGTTGACGGGCAGGCCGTGGCTGGCCGCGTCGCGCGCCTCGAAGTAGCTCCAGCGCACCCCGTTGGGTTTGGTGTAGGCGCCGCCAATGCCGATCGTGGCGTGGATGCCGGCCTCGGCCAGGTGGTCGCTGAGGTTCCTGGCCAGGGCGGCCGCCCCGCTGCCGTCGTCCTGGACAACGACGATCAGGTCCTTCCCGACGACGGCGGTCACGCCGTGCTCCAGCGGCCGCGGCATCGAGGAACTCACCAGCTGCTTGGGATGCGCCGCGGACTCGGCAAGGATAACCACGCTTTTGCGGGTGCTGTTGATGCCGATGCCGGCAAGCCGCCGGGCCGCCTCACTGGACTCCAGGGTCCCGTGGATCACGTCCTCCAGGACCTGGCCGGACAGCGCCCGCTGCGCTTGCCGCTGCTTGACCATGTTGTTCAACTCGACGCTGATGAGGTTCTGGGCATAACCCACGATGCCGGAGTCCTCGAACGGCTGCCGGACCCAGAGGGTGCACGCGTCACGCCGGCCGGTGGGGATGGGGTAGGAGGCCCACGTATCGGCCGTGGGGGCGGGGTTGCCGGCAACGCTGTTGTACAGCTGGGCGGTGAACTGGGTCAGGATAATGTCCGTGCGCAGCATGGAGCCAAGATTCTTGAGGAGCTCGGAGAGGCCGCCGCCGGTCAGCAGGGCGCGGGCCAGGATCTGGTGTCCCGCGATGAGCCGTTCCAGCTTCGCGTAGTGGTCCGCGGACTGGGCATCCGCCACCAGCTTGGTGATCGCAATGAACGGCGTCTCGTACGGGACTTCCACCACGGGAAGGCCCCAGCGGTTGGCCTCGGCAATCAGCGCCGGCGGAACGGCGTCGTGCGTCAGACCGATCCCGAAGCCGATCCCCACTGCGCCCGCCCGCTGCACCTGCCGCACAAAGCGGCGCTGGTCCGGGGCGGACTTCAGTCGCATCCCGGTGGTGAGGACCAGTTCGCCGCCGTTGAGGAAGCGCTGCGGGTCCTCCTGCTCGGTGACGGCAACCCAGTGGATGTCCTGGTGCCACGTCGTCTCGGCGAGGCCGGATTTGACGAGCTTGAGCGACTGGACGCCCAGCAGGGCGGCGAGGGAAATTGCCATGGATTCAGGATAACTGCGCCCTGGGCAACCGCACTAAAGGATTCGGCGGATGGTGTGCAGGTGGCTATTCCCTGCGTAGTGGCCCTGGCATAGGCTCAGGAGCAGTCGCAACACTGGGCCGGTGGCAGAACCGGTTACAGAAACCAGCATGAAAGAGGTTGAACACCGTGGTCCAAACCTTGCAGAACTTCATCAATGGCGAGTTCGTCACGCCCGCCGGCACCGGTCTGCTGGACATCGTGAATCCCACCAACGGTGAGGTGGTGGCGAAATCGCCCATCTCCGTGCAGGCCGACGTCGATGCCGCCATGACCGCTGCCAAGGATGCCTTCAAGACCTGGAAGCACGTCACCCCGGCACAGCGCCAGCTGATGCTGCTCAAGCTTGCGGACGCCGTCGAGGCCAACAGCGATGAACTCGTCGAAGCCCAGCACCGGAACACCGGCCAGGTCCGTTCGCTGATCGCCTCCGAGGAAGTGGCCGCCGGTGCCGACCAGCTGCGCTTCTTCGCCGGCGCCGCCCGCATCCTCGAAGGCAAGTCGGCCGGCGAGTACTTCGAGGGCCACACCTCCTACGTGCGCCGCGAGCCCATCGGCGTGGTGGCCCAGGTTGCCCCCTGGAACTACCCGTTCCTGATGGCCATCTGGAAGATCGGCCCCGCGCTCGCCGCCGGCAACACCGTGGTGCTCAAGCCCTCGGACACCACTCCCGAGTCCACCCTGGTCCTCGCCCGCCTCGCCGGGGAGATCTTCCCGGCCGGCGTCCTCAACGTGGTGCTTGGCACCGGCGAAACCGGCGCCATGATGGTGGAGCACAAGGTCCCCGGCCTTGTCTCCATCACCGGCTCCGTCCGGGCCGGCATCGCCGTGGCCTCCGGTGCCGCCAAGGGACTCAAGCGCGCCCACCTGGAGCTCGGCGGCAAGGCCCCGGCCATCGTCTTCAAGGACGCCGACATCAAGAAGAGCGCCGCGGCCATCGCCGAGTTCGCGTTCTTCAACGCCGGCCAGGACTGCACCGCCATCACCCGCGTTCTGGTGGAAGACTCCGTTCACGACGACGTCGTGGCAGCCATGGTGGAACACACCAAGACCCTGCACACCGGCTCGCAGAACGACGAGGACAACTACTTCGGCCCGCTCAACAACGTGAACCACTTCAACGCCGTGACGTCGGTGGTGGAGCACCTGCCGGCGAACTGCAATATTGTCACCGGCGGCCACCGGGCGGGGGACAAGGGCTTCTTCTTCGAGCCCACCATCATCACCGGCGCCAAGCAGACCGACGACATTGTCCAGAAGGAAACCTTCGGGCCGGTCATCACCGTGCAGAAGTTCAGCACCGAGGCCGAAGCCGTGGAGCTGGCGAACGACGTCGACTACGCCCTGGCCTCCAGCGTCTGGACCACCGACCACGGCACGGCCATGCGCGTCAGCCGCGACCTGGATTTCGGCGCGGTGTGGATCAACACCCACATCCTGCTGACCGCTGAAATGCCGCACGGCGGCTTCAAGCAGTCCGGCTACGGCAAGGACCTCTCCATGTACGGCGTCGAGGACTACACGCGCATCAAGCACGTGATGTCTGCGCTCGACGCATAACTCAGACGCATAATCCCCACCGGCACCCTAACCTCGCTTCGCTTCGGCCAGGGAACCCGGCCGGCGTGGCCCCACCCAGTCCAGAAAGGCATTCCCATGACTGCAACCGCCCATGACCTCACCTTCCGTCTCGAGCAGAAACGCCGCGTCCAGGCCGACTTCCCGGGCCCCAAGTCCGTCGCCCTGACCGAACGCCGGAAGGCCGTTGTGGCAGCCGGCGTCGCCTCCAGCGTCCCCGTCTTCGTGGCGGACGCCGACGGCGGAATCATCCACGACGTCGACGGCAACTCGTTCATCGACCTCGGCTCGGGCATCGCGGTGACCAGCGTCGGCGCGTCCGATCCCGCCGTCGTCGGCGCCGTGAAGGAAGCCGTGGAGCACTTCACCCACACCTGCTTCATGGTCACCCCGTACGAAGGCTATGTGGCCGTCGCCGAGCAGCTGAACCGCCTCACCCCCGGCGACCACGAGAAGCGCACGGTACTGTTCAACTCCGGTGCCGAAGCAGTGGAAAACGCCGTCAAGGTGGCCCGCCTCGCCACCGGACGTGACGCCGTCGTCGCCTTTGACCACGCATACCACGGCCGCACCAACCTGACCATGGCCCTGACCGCCAAGGCCATGCCGTACAAGACCAACTTCGGCCCGTTCGCGCCCGAGGTCTACCGCATGCCCATGAGCTACCCGTTCCGCGAGGAAAACCCCTCGATCACCGGTGCAGAGGCCGCCAAGCGCGCCATCACCATGATCGAGAAGCAGATCGGCGGCGAGTCCGTGGCTGCGATCATCATCGAACCGATCCAGGGCGAGGGCGGCTTCATCGTCCCGGCCGACGGCTTCCTGCCGGCACTGGCCGCCTGGGCCAAGGACAAGGGCATCGTCTTCATTGCCGACGAAGTCCAGTCCGGTTTCTGCCGCACGGGCGAATGGTTCGCCGTGAACCACGAGGGTGTTGTCCCGGACATCATCACCATGGCCAAGGGCATCGCCGGCGGCATGCCGCTCTCCGCGATCACCGGCCGGGCAGACCTGCTCGACGCCGTCCACCCGGGCGGCCTCGGCGGCACCTACGGCGGCAACCCGGTGGCCTGCGCCGCGGCCCTCGCGTCGATCGGCTCCATGGAGGAATACGACCTCAACGGCCGTGCCAAGCACATTGAGGAACTGGCCACCGGCCGCCTCCGCGAACTGCAGGCTGAGCTTGCCGGTTCGGAGAAGTCCGTGATCGGCGACATCCGCGGCCGCGGCGCCATGCTGGCCATCGAGCTCGTGCAGGCCGGCTCCAAGGAACCCAACCCGGAGCTGACCAAGGCCGTTGCAGCCGCCTGCCTCAAGGAAGGCGTCATCATCCTCACCTGCGGCACGTACGGCAACGTCATCCGGCTGCTGCCCCCGCTGGTCATCGGCGACGAGCTGCTGCTGGACGGCCTCGAGGTGCTGGCCGCCGCCATCAAGGCGCACGCCTAGCCACTGATGGCGCACGCCCAGCCGCTGTCATGACAGCCGGAGAGCCGCGGACCGATGGTCCGCGGCTCTCCGTGTTTTCCGGTGGAAAATGTCCCCCCTCATTGGTGCCCGTGTGGGCTAGAGTCAGCAGTACCACTGCAGGAACGCAGACCGGCCGACGTCGCCCGGGAACCCCGGGCGAGGCTGGATTCTGCCCCAGACCCAAAGAGGGGTTCACCCATGCGATACGTAGTTGGCTACACACCAAACGAACGCGGCGCGGATGCCGTTGCCCTGGCCACCGCGTTGGCCCGGGCGCAGGGCGCGCAGCTGGATCTGGTCTTTGTAGTGGACAAAGGGCTGCATGTTGCCCAGGACGTGGCGAGCGGGCATGTCCTCGCCAACGAGAAGTCCGTGCAGGACGCACAGCGCGAAGGACTCAGCCTGGTCCCGGATGACGTCCCCGTGGAGTTCCATGCGCGGCACGCGGACTCGTTCGCTGCGGGACTGATCGAGGCCGCCGTTGACCACGACGCCGCGCTGATCGTCGTGGGGGCGGCGAGCAACGGCCTGTTCAAGCGCCACACCGTGGGCAGCGTGGCCAACGGACTCCTGCATGCTTCGCCCGTGCCCGTCGCGCTGGCTCCGCGCGGCTACCGCCGGACGGAGGCGATCACCCGGCTGACCCTCGCCGTCGGCCAGCGTGCCGGCGCGGAAGCGGCGATCGACGTCGCCATCGGGGCGGCCGGACGCCGGAGCGTGCCGCTGCGGATGGTCTCCCTGGTGGAGCTCGACGCCGAAGGGGACCCGGGCGAAGTGGTCAACGCGGCTCACATCCACGCGAACACCGTGCTCACCGAAGCGTCGCGCCGCCTGCCTGAGGGGCACCACGTCACGGTGGAAGTGGCGCACGGCCGCACCATCGAGGAGTGCATCGACGACCTTGAATGGGACGACGGCGAGATCCTGATTGTGGGGTCCTCGCGCCTGGCGGAGAAGAACAAGCTGTTCATTGGCAGCACGGCCAACAAGGTGCTCCGCGCGTTGCCCGTGCCCATGGTGGTCATCCCGCGCGAGTACGAGCGGGTGGACACGGCAATGGCGCCCTGACCCGCCGCAGCACGTCCAGCGCGAACGGGCATTTGCGGCCTCGAAGCAGAGCGCGAACGGGCAGATAATGCCCTCAAAAAGCGAAAAACAGGGCATTATCTGCCCGCTCGCGCTGAGGACGCGGGGCTTAAGTGTCCGCTCGCGCTTCCCGCAGCGCACGCTTCCGGGCCACGGAGTTCCGGCGCGTCGCGGCAAGCATGTCCACGGTCAGCACCAGCAGAGCCAGCCACACCACGCCGAAGCCGATCCAGCGGTCCAGGGTCATGGCCTCCTTGAACACCACCAGGGCAACGATGAACTGGAGCACGGGCGCGAAGTACTGCAGCAGCCCGATGGTGGTCATGGGCAGGCGGCGGGCGGACGCTCCGAAGAACAGCAGCGGCACGGCCGTGATCACGCCCGAGGAAACCAGCAGCCAGAAGTGGGTGGAGCCCTGGGTTCCGAGTGTGTTGGTGCCGCTGACGGCAAGGAAGATCATCGTAGCGGCCGCCAGGGGTGTGAGCACCACCGTCTCCATCGTCAGGCTGGTCACTGCGTCAGCCTTGGGACCGATCCGTTTCTTCACGAAGCCGTAGAGCCCGAAGCTCACCGCCAGCGTCAGCGCGATCCACGGGAGTTTGCCGTACGAAAACGTCAGGACCACCACAGCAATGAAACCGATGCCGACGGCGGCCCACTGGAGCGGACGCAGCTTTTCCTTCAGCACGAACACGCCCAGCAGGACGGAGACGAGGGGGTTGATGAAGTAGCCCAGGGCAGCCTCCACGGCCTGGCCGGTGGTCACGCCGTACGTATACGTCAGCCAGTTCACCGCGATGAGGGCTGCGGCGATGGACAACGTGCCGAAAATGGCACGGTCACGGAAGGCCGCCGCCAGGACGCCCCAGGAACGGGTAACCGTCACCAGCAGCGTGCAGAACACCAGCGACCACACCACCCGGTTTGCCACGATTTCCACTGCACCGGCGGGCTGCAGCACGAAGAAGTACAGGGGCAGCAGCCCCCAGAGTCCGTACGCGCCGATCCCGAAGAGGACATCCGCCGTCGTATCCTTGTCCACTGCCTTAAGCGCGACGCCGGGGCGTGGCGGCTGTCCGCCGGACGCGCCGTGGGACGCGGCACCGGAAACAGGGCGGCCCGGTGCGGTCATGGCAGTGGGGGTGGCGGTTCCGTCGGGTGTAGGCACACGATCAATAACACCACCTGCGCCGGCGGTATTCCGCCAACACGGTGCCGATCCTCCGGGAACGGTATCCCCGGGTCTTGCGGTACTCAGTACGCTTACCACTATGAACTCGCATCCTGAACAGGCCCCCCGGTGAGGCTCCGCCACAGCAACGCCTCGGGGAGGGGCTACCGGCGGCTGGCCGCGGGCACCGGCTTCACGTACCGCGACCTGGACGGTTCCACCCTGCCCCCGGGTCCTGTCCGGGAGCGGCTGGAGAGCATCGGCATTCCGCCGGCCTGGACCGACGTGTGGATTGCGCCCTACGACAACGGCCACATCCAGGCCACCGGACTGGACGCCGTGGGCCGCCGGCAGTACATCTACCACCCGGCCTGGCGTGAAAAGAAGGACCGGCTCAAGTTCGACCGTGCCCTTCAGCTCGCCGAATCCCTGCCGGGCGCGCGCAGGCTGGTCACCATGGACCTCCGCGGCGAGGGATTCTCCCGCGAACGGGTCCTGGCGGGTGCCTTCCGGATGCTGGACAGCGGATCGCTGCGGGTCGGATCGGAACGGTACACCAACGAGAACGGCAGCCACGGCCTGGCCACCCTGCTGTGCGCCCACGTGAAAGTGAAGCAGGAGGCCCTCCGGCTCAGCTTCCCCGCCAAGAGCGGCAAAACCTGGGACTCGGAAATCGACGACGCCGACCTCGCCGCCCTTGTCCGTTCGCTCAAGCGCCGCGGTGGTAACGCCAGGCTCCTGGCGTACAAGAACGGACGCAGCTGGCATCCCGTGGGCAGTGCGGAGATCAACGACTACGTGAAGGAACGCACCGGCGCCGACTTCACGGCCAAGGATTTCCGCACCCTCCGGGGCACGGTGGCGGCAGCCGTCAGCCTCGCCCGGTCCGGGCCGCAGGCGACGGTGGCCGCGAAGAAACGGGCCATCAGCCTGGCGATGCAGGACGCTGCGGCGGTGCTGGGGAACACGCCGTCGATCGCCCGGAAAAGCTATGTGGATCCCCGGCTGCTGGATCATTTTTCCGCGGGGGAGACCATCGACCCGCACCGGACGGGCTCGGCCGAATCCGAACTGCGCGCCCTGCTGTACCGGGAGGGCGACGTCGTATCCCTCAATAACTCCCCGAGGAAAGCGGGCTGACCACTTAGAATGGGGGAATTGTGCGCTAAGTGACCTGGCGCAGTCTCTCAGTTCTGGAAGGGCTCCCGGTGTCCAATTCGGCCGAAACCACCCCCAAACGTCCACTCCGCGTCGCGATCGTCGGCGCCGGACCGGCCGGCGTCTACGCTGCGGACATCCTGACCAAGTCCAACGAGGTCAAGGACGGCGACTTTGAAGTCAGTATCGACCTCTTCGAGGCCTACCCTGCGCCGTACGGCCTGATCCGCTATGGCGTGGCTCCGGACCACCCGCGCATCAAGGGCATCGTCAACGCCCTGCACAAAGTCCTGGACCGCGGCGACATCCGCTTCCTCGGCAACGTGACCTACGGCCGCGACCTGAAACTCCATGATTTCCGTGCCTTCTACGACGCCGTGATTTTCTCCACGGGCGCCATCAAGGACGCGGACCTGAACATTCCCGGCGTCGAACTCGAGGGCTCCTACGGCGGCGCCGACTTCGTTTCCTGGTACGACGGCCACCCCGACGTTTCCCGTGACTGGCCGCTGGACGCCAAGGAAATCGCCGTGATCGGCAACGGCAACGTTGCCCTGGACGTGGCCCGCATGCTGGTGAAGCACGCCGACGAGCTGCTGTCCACGGAAATCCCGGACAACGTCTACCGGACGCTGAAGAACTCCCCGGTCACGGACGTGCACGTCTTCGGCCGCCGCGGCCCGGCCCAGGTGAAGTTCACCCCGCTGGAACTGCGTGAACTGAGCCACGCCAAGGACGTGGACATCGTGCTGTACCCCGAGGACTTTGAGTTCGACGAAGCCTCCGAGGAAGCCATCCGCACCAACAACCAGACCAAGACCATGGTGAACACCATGACCAACTGGCTGGTCGAAGAGCACGCCGAAGCCGAAGTCCCCTCCTCCCGCCGGCTTCACCTGCACTTCCTGCACAGCCCGGTCGAAATCTACAGCGGCGAACCGTCCGCCGCTGGCAACAGTGCTGCCGCCGGCAAGGTTGCGGGCATCAAGTTTGAGCGGATGCAGCTGGACGGCACAGGCAACGTCAAAGGCACCGGGGAGTACATCGACTACCCCGTCCAGGCTGTCTACCGGGCCATCGGGTACCACGGATCGCCGCTTGACGAACTCGAATACGACGCCAAGGCAGGCGTCATCCCCAACGAGGGCGGCCGGGTCCTCGACCGGGACGGCAATCCCGTCCCGGGGATCTACGCCACCGGCTGGATCAAGCGCGGTCCGGTCGGCCTCATCGGGCACACGAAGGGCGATGCCCTGGAGACCATCGGCTGCCTGCTCGAGGACCGGCTGACCCTGCCGCCGGCGCAGAACCCGGATCCGCACGCCATCATCGCCCTGCTCGAGGAGCGCGGTGTGGAGTACACCACCTGGGAAGGCTGGAACAGGCTCGACGCGCACGAAGTAGCCCTCGGGAAGGCGTGGACGGAAGCGGAAGCGGATACCGGCGTCGTGCGTGAACGGGTGAAGGTTGTGCCGCGCGAGGAAATGATCCGCATCTCCCGCAGCGCCGGGGACTGACCCCGCTCCTGGAGGGCGCACTGACCGGTGTCCACTGACCGGTGGCGGCGCCGCCGGGCGGGAACTAGACTGTCCGGACCAAGCCACTTCGGCATGCCGTCACGCCTGGCACACTGTTGTGCCGGCAGGGGAGTCCAATGAGGAAAACAATGCAGCCGGCCGTCCCCGGCAGCGCGGACAGCCGCGACGCTGCGGCACTGCTCCAGCGGCATGCCCTCGCGGGCCACGAGCTGCTGGCCGGACCCGGCCCGCTCAGTGCCGGCACCTCGGGCCAGGCCAATAACGGTCGTGTGCCCGGACTGCGCAGCCTCGTGGAGGAATCCTGGCAGCGCTCAGTCCAGTTCCGGGCGAATCCGGACAACCCGGAAGCGCCGCTGGCCATGGACCGGGAAGAGCTGGACGAATACCGCAGCCAGCATCCCCTGGCCACCATCATGCCCGTCATCCATAAGCTCCTGGTCCTGCCCAGCCACGACAGCGGACTGCTGATCGCCGTGGGTGACGACGTGGGCCGGCTCCTCTGGGTGGAGGGCGACGCCGTGACGCAGCGCCGGGCCGAAGGCATGATGTTCGTGGCCGGCGCCGACTGGTCCGAGGCCAGCGTGGGAACCAGCGCTCCCGGCACAGCCCTGGCCCTGGGCCGCAGCATCCAGATTTCCGGTGCGGAACACTACAAGCGCTCCGTCCACCCCTGGAGCTGCACGGCTGTGCCGTTCCACGATCCCGATTCCGGCGCCCTGCTGGGGGTGGTGGACATTACCGGCACCGAATCCGCCGTCGCACCACACACACTCTCACTGGTGGAAGCCACCGTTGCCGCGGCCCAGGCCCAGCTGCGCGTGGAGAGGCTCCAGCTGGCGGCCGCGCGCCAGGCGGCACCGGCCCGACGGCGGTCCGCGGCTTCCGCCGGGCGGACGGCGTCCGCTGCCGGCACCGGCAGCCTCTACCGCAACAGCCTCCAGATCCTGGGCCGGGACCAGGCACTGCTCAGCATCGAGGGCCGCACCGTGGCGCTCTCGGCCCGGCACAGCGAAATCCTGGCGCTTCTCAGCGTCCACCCGGACGGTCTCAGCGCGGAGGAACTCTGCACGCTGCTCTATCCGGGCGAAGGCTCCTCCATGACGCTCCGGCCCGAGATGGTGCGCCTGCGCAAGGTCCTCCAACAGCTCAGCCCGGAGGCCGTCCCCGGCTCCCGCCCCTACCGGCTGCCGATGGACCTGATGCCGGACTCCGGCCAGGTCCTCAACTGCCTGCAGCGCGGGGCCCACCGCATCGCCCTGGAGATCTACCGCGGCGCCGTGCTGCCCCGCTCGGAAGCGCCGGGCATCGTCGACCTCAGGGACCGCGTCTCCTCGCTGCTGCGCGAAGCGGTGCTCACCGACGGCAGCGCCGATGCGCTGCTGAAGTACGCGGAACTGCCGGAAGCCAAGAACGACGTCGGCGTCCGCACAGCCGCGCTGCGGCTCCTTCCGCCGCGCTCGCCCAAGCGGGCCGCCGTCGTCGCCGATCTTGAACGGCTGGAAATCGAACTGAGCGCCTAACCTCCCGCAACGTGAGCCGGGTCACTTAGGTTGCAACCTGACTGCAACCTCCCCGCTCCTACGCTGAATGCAACGGCGGCCGCCAGCACTGGCCGCCAATCATCTTGCACAGCAAAGGAGCTAGCAATGACTGTCTACGCACAGCCCGGTACCGAGGGTTCGAAGGTCACGTTCAAGGACCGCTACGAGAACTGGATCGGCGGCGAGTGGGTTGCCCCCGTCAAGGGCCAGTACTTCGAGAACATCACCCCGGTCACCGGCAAGGCATTCTGCGAGGTGGCCCGCGGCACGGCCGAGGACATCGAACTGGCACTGGACGCCGCACACAAGATCGCACCCTCCTGGGGCAAGACGTCCGTTGCGGAGCGCGCGGCGATCCTGAACAAGATCGCGGACCGCATCGACGAAAACCTCGAGATGCTCGCCGTCGCCGAATCCTGGGACAACGGCAAGCCGATCCGCGAAACGCTCAATGCGGACATTCCGCTGGCCGCAGACCACTTCCGCTACTTCGCCTCCGCCGTCCGCGCCCAGGAAGGCCGCCTGTCCCAGCTCGACGACGACACCACCGCGTACCACTACCACGAGCCGCTCGGCGTCGTGGGCCAGATCATCCCGTGGAACTTCCCGATCCTGATGGCCGTCTGGAAGCTCGCCCCGGCACTCGCCGCCGGCAACGCCGTGGTCCTCAAGCCGGCCGAGCAGACGCCGTCGTCCATCCTCGTCCTGATGGAGCTCATCAGCGACATCCTGCCCGCAGGCGTCGTCAACGTGGTCAACGGCTTCGGCGTCGAAGCCGGAAAGCCGCTCGCCTCCAGCCCGCGGATCCGCAAGATCGCCTTCACCGGTGAAACCACCACCGGCCGGCTGATCAGCCAGTACGCGTCCCAGAACCTGATCCCGGTCACCCTGGAACTGGGCGGCAAGAGCCCCAACATCTTCTTCAACGACGTTGCCGAGAACAACGATGCGTTCTACGACAAGGCGCAGGAGGGCTTCGCCCTGTTTGCCTTCAACCAGGGCGAAGTCTGCACCTGCCCGTCCCGCGCCCTGGTCCAGGAGGACATCTACGACTCCTTCATGGCCGACGCCGTGGCACGGGTGGAGAAGATGATCCAGGGCAACCCGCTGGACACCGAAACCCAGGTGGGCGCCCAGGCCTCCAACGACCAGCTGGAGAAGATCCTCTCCTACATCGACATCGGAAAGCAGGAGGGCGCGAAGGTGCTCACCGGCGGCGGCCGCGCTGAATTGCCCGGCGACCTGGCCGGCGGCTTCTACGTCCAGCCCACCGTCTTCGAAGGCCACAACAAAATGCGGATCTTCCAGGAGGAGATCTTCGGCCCGGTGGTTTCCGTGACACGCTTCAGCGACTACAACGACGCCATGGGCATCGCCAACGACACCCTGTACGGCCTCGGCGCCGGCGTCTGGTCCCGCAACGGCAACGTGGCCTACCGCGCCGGCCGCGAGATCCAGGCCGGCCGCGTTTGGGTCAACAACTACCACGCCTACCCGGCTGGCGCCGCGTTCGGCGGCTACAAGTCCTCCGGCATCGGACGTGAGAACCACTCCATGATGCTGGACCACTACCAGCAGACCAAGAACCTGCTGGTCAGCTACAACGAAAACAAGCTCGGCTTCTTCTAGGCCGCACCAAGCCCGGGCGGGGACGGATTGCACGCATCCGTTCCCGCCCGCACCACCTGGACACCCCTCAGGAAGGCAGCAACACCCCTACAGCCCGACCCCTAAAGCAACGCTTTAACGACGCAAGGATTTCGCCAATGACGACGACAATGCAAGCAGCCGTAGTGACAGAATTCGGAAAAGACCTCCAGATCCAGGACATCCCCGTCCCCACCCCGGGCCGCGGACAGGCGCTGGTCAAGGTCATCACCACGGGCGTGTGCCACACGGACCTGCACGCCGCCGAAGGGGACTGGCCGGTCAAGCCGTCGCCGCCCTTTGTACCGGGCCACGAAGGCGTGGGCGAAGTGGTAGCGCTCGGCGACGGTGTCACCGACCTCGCCGTAGGAGACCTCGTAGGCAACGCCTGGCTCTGGTCCGCCTGCGGCGACTGCCAGTACTGCCGCACCGGCTGGGAAACCCTGTGCGAAGCGCAGAAGAATGCCGGGTACAGCGTGGACGGCTCCTTCGGGCAGTACATGCTGGTGGACAGCCGCTTTGCCGCCCGCATCCCCGCGGGCTCGGACCCGGTGGAGGTCGCCCCGGTGCTTTGTGCCGGCGTCACCGTCTACAAGGGCCTGAAGATGACGGAGGCCAAGCCGGGCCAATGGGTCACCATTTCCGGTATCGGCGGCCTGGGCCACATCGCGGTCCAGTACGCCGTGGCCATGGGCCTGCGGGTTGCCGCAGTGGACATCGCCGACGACAAACTCGCCTTAGCCAAGAAACACGGCGCCGAACTGACCGTCAACGCCCTCCATGAGGACCCGGTGGAAGTCATTCAGCGTGAAACCGGAGGTTGCCATGGAGTCCTGGTCACGGCAGTGCACCCGTCAGCCTTTGGGCAGGCGATCGGGATGGCCCGGCGGGGCGGCACGATCGTGTTCAACGGCCTGCCGCCGGGCGACTTCCCGGCACCGATCTTCGAGATTGTGCTCAAGGGCCTGACCGTCCGGGGCTCGATCGTGGGAACCCGGCAGGACCTCGAGGAAGCCCTGGAGTTCTACGCGCAGGGCAAGATCCACCCCACGGTTTCCACCCGGGACCTTTCCGAAGTCAACGCGGTCCTGGACGAGATGAAGCACGCCAAGATCGACGGCCGTGTGGTGCTGAGGTTCTGATGCCCCATACCAGGCTCGAAGCCGCGGTGACGCTGCCCGGGGAGGACTTCTCCCGGGTGGCGCTCACCGGGGAGGCCGTCCAACTACTCCGGATGTTGTGGGGCCAGCACGGTCCCCTGATGTTCCACCAGTCCGGCGGCTGCTGCGACGGCTCCTCGCCCATGTGCTACCCGGCGGGTGATTTCATCACGGCGGAGGCGGACGTCCTCCTGGGGCTGTTCGACATCGCCGACGGTGTGGAGCCGAAGCCGCTCGAGTTCTGGATGTCCAGGGAGCAGTTCAACTACTGGAGCCACACCCACCTGACAGTGGATGTGGTGCAGGGCCGGGGGAGCGGGTTCTCGGTGGAGGCGCCGGAAGGGAGGCGGTTCCTCATCCGGTCAACACTGATGGACTGGCCGTCCTGAGCGGCCCCGCCCGGTAGCGGCCCCGCCCGAACACGGCGCCGAAACACAGCGCGAACGAACAGTTGCGGCCCCTCTCCCGGGGGGCCGCAACTGTTCGTTCCCGCGTCTCGTTCCCGCGTCGGAATCGCCGGTCCGGACCGCCGAGATCGTCGTTCCGAGCCGTTACGCGCGTCTCACTATCTGGGATAAATGTGACCGTCCACTGGATGGACACTACTCTTGATAAGTCTGTTTCCAGCAAGCTATCGAGATTGTGGACTTTCCTATGAACCTTTTCCGGACGAAATCCATCGAGCAGTCAATTGCCGACGCCGATGAACCCGGACGCAAGCTGAAGCGTTCCCTGAGCACGTGGGACCTCATGATCATGGGCGTCGCCGTCGCCGTTGGTGCCGGGATCTTCTCTGTCGGAGCCAAGGCCGCCGCGAATTTCGCCGGCCCCGCCGTGACAATTTCCTTCGCCATTGCCGCCGTCACGTGTGCGCTGGCCATCATGTGCTACGCCGAGTTTGCCACCGCCATTCCGGTGGCCGGTTCCGCCTACGTCTTCACCTACGCCACCATGGGTGAACTGCTGGCCTGGATCATCGGCTGGAACCTCATCCTGGAACTCTTCACCGCCGGTGCCGTGATCGCCAAGTACTGGGGCATCTACCTCAGCAAGGTCTTCGCGCTCATGGGCGTGGACATTCCGCCCGCCATCTCGCTCGGCGGCATCGACCTTTACTGGGGCGCCTTCCTGATCGTGGCCGTTTTCACCGTCCTGCTGGTGCTGGGGACAAAGCTGTCCGCCCGCGTTGGCAACATCTTCACCCTGATCAAGATCGCCGTCGTGCTGTTCGTCATCGTGGTCGGCTTCACCTACGTGAAGGTCGAGAACTATTCGCCGTTCGTTCCGGCCTCCGAACCCACGGCCGCCTCGGGCACCGCCGACGTACTCAAGCAGTCCTTCTTCGGGTTCCTGACCGGAGCCGTTCCGGCGCAGTACGGCACCCTGGGCATCTTCGCCGGCGCCGCGCTCGTCTTCTTCGCCTTCATCGGATTCGACGTCGTGGCCACCTCGGCCGAAGAGGTCAAGAACCCGCAGAAGACCCTGCCGCGCGGCATCTTCGGCGGCCTGGCGATCGTCACCGTCCTCTACATCCTGGTGTCACTCGCCCTGACCGGAATGGTGTCCTACACGGAGCTGGCCGAGGCCAAGAACCCCACACTGACCACCGCCTTCGAAGCCGTGGGCAACACCGACGCCGCCAAGGTCATCGCGTTCGGCTCCCTGGTGGGCCTCACCACGGTGATCATGGTGCTGCTGATGGGCCTGTCCCGCGTGGTCCTGGCCATGAGCCGCGACGGCCTGCTGCCGCGCTCGCTGTCCAAGACCAGCACCATCCGTGCGACGCCGGTCCGCCTCCAGATCATCTGCGGCGCGGCTGTGGCCGTCGTGGCAGGCCTGACCAACGTGGACCTGCTCGAGGAAATGATCAACATCGGCACGCTGTCCGCCTTTGTGATGGTCAGCCTGGGCATCCTGGTCCTGCGGAAGAAGCGCCCGGACCTGAAGCCGGCCTTCCGCGTCCCGTTCGGTAAGGTCCTCCCGGTGGTTTCCGCGCTGCTGTGCCTCTACCTGATGACCAACCTGGCAGTCGAGACGTGGATCTTCTTCGCCATCTGGCTGGTCATCGGCGTGGCCATCTACTTCTCCTACGGCCAGCGGCACTCCCGGCTGAACGAGAAGTTCGCGGAAGCCAAGGCCGCCGTCAACGGCGCCCCGAAAACCGCCCCCAAGGCCGCTTCGAAGGCCAACCCGGAGGACGAGGACGAGGACGAGGAAGCGCTCACGCGTAACTGATCTCACGCCGTCCCGCGGGCCCCGCGGAAGTCGCTCTGGCCATGACTCCATAAGATGGAGTCATGGCCAGAGCTGTTAAACCCGAGCGCAAGGCGGAGCTGCTGTCCGCCATCCAGGACTACCTGATGGACAAGACCCTGGCCGAGCTCACGTTCCGGAGCCTCGCAGAGGGCCTGGGCATCAGCTCCTACGTTCTGGTCTACCACTTCGGCAACCGGGAACAGCTGGTCAACGAGATCATCCGCTCCATCGAATCCCGGCTGGACAGCATGCGCACCACGGACGTGCGCGACATTGACCGGGACGCCTGGCGGTCCTTCCTGATGGAATCCTGGCAGTGGACCATGGCCCAGCGGAACCGGCATCTGGCAAGGCTGGAGTTCGAGGCCACCGCGCAGGACGTCGTGGCCGCCTCGCCCCGCGGAACAGCGCAGGACCACTTCCGCATGCTCCACGACAAAGCGCGCGACTGGCTGGTGGTGCAGGGAATCCGCCCCGAGTACGCGGACACCGACGCACGCCTCTTCACCTCCACGTTCTACGGACTGCAGTTCGATTTCGTGGTGATGAACCAGCCCGAGGAAGCGACCAAGGCTTTCGAACTGATGGTGGCCGTGTTCTTCTCGAACCTTGAGCACCGCCTGGCCACCGACGGCCAGCACGTCTGACGCCCAAGGGCACGTCTGACGCCCAACGCTCGTCTGACGCCTTAGGAGGTGTGAGTTTAGGGCGCGGCGTGGCGGCCCATCCATTCAACGAGCGGCCTCAGCTCGTCCCAGAGGCGGCCGATTTCCTCAGTGGCCGCAGGCATGGACAGCCAGTCCGGTTCACCCAGCCCTTGGCTGGCGGACAGCGACTTGTGTTTGAGGAGCTCCGCCCGGGGATGGTCGCGCGGGAAGCCCCTGGGCACGGTCTTGAGCCGTTCCCCTTCCACAGTGAAGCCGGCCTCGGCAACCCGGCGGACGATCTGCTCCAAGGATTCGCCCGTTCCGGTGGCGTCCACGGAATTCCGGAAACGGGCAAGCTGGGCCGGTGAGCTCGAATGGCAGCCGCCGCCCACCAGGAGCCCGTCGGCGCTGATCTGCACGTAGTAGCCCACCCCCTCCTGGAACGATGCGAGGGCGCCCTGGGCCGTCTTGTACGGCGACTTGTCCGGGGAGAACCGGACGTCCCGGTTGGGCCGGAAAATCTTCGCGGGCCCGAACCTCGGCTCCAGCTTGGCCAACAGGGCAGTCAGCGGTTCCCGGACGAGCGTTTCGTAGCTGGGCTTGTGCGCCAGCCACCACTCCCGGTTGTTGTTCTGCTCAAGTTCGGCGTAAAAGCCGAAAGCAGCGGCGGGGATACCGGCGAATGTGTTCATGTAGGGAGCCTAGGGTGGCGTCGCCTGCCGGGCCAGTGGCCCGGGTCCCGTATGTGGAAAACGGCATGCGGACGCAGAACACCCCGCCGCGGATGGTCCGCAGCGGGGTGTTCAGGTGAATCGCAGTCAGCGGCACCGGGGGCGCCGCAGGACAACGAGGTTACAGCTTGTTAGCTGCCTCTGCGTCGGATTCCGTCTGGCCGGCGCCGAGGTTGGCGCGGAGTTTGGCGCCGAGGTCGGCGT
>NZ_JARCCY010000054.1:0-26774 GCF_039907775.1 Arthrobacter sp. CC3 | reverse complement strand
GACCAGAACACGTCGCTAGACGGCCATTGGTGGCGTTCCACCCGCCCCGCAACCGCGTTGTTCAGCAGCCTCCTAGGCAGGTGAACGGGATGGCAAACCGCACAAAATTGCTGGTTATGGGCGGAGTAGTGGCCGTCAAGGTTGCGGCGTATCTGGTGTGGCGTCCGGTCATGCTGCGCTGGGGAACGCAGGGCGAGGAAGCCGTGGAGCCTTTGCCCGGTGATGACCAGGTGCCCCGCCCGGCGTTCCAAAGCACGCGGGCCATCACCATCGACGCGCCGCCGGAGAGCGTATGGCCCTGGATAGTGCAAATGGGGATCTACCGCGCCGGGTTCTACACGCACGACCGCGTGGAACGGGCGATGTTCCACGCCCGGTACGTCGAAGGAAAGCACTCGGCGACGCGCATCCACCCGGAACTGCAGGACCTCAAGGTTGGCGAGCTGGTTCCCTATGGCGGTGGCGTGAACGCGACCGTGGCAGAGATCGAACCCAACCGGCACCTTGTCGCGGGAGAGGCGTTCGTGCTGCGTCCCCTCCCGGGGAACCGCACCCGTTTGATCGTTCGCTGCCGTGGGATGGGGTACATCAGTGGAGCGGCTCAGGGCGCTGCGGCCGATGCCCCGGCATTGACCAGGGCCATCGTGTTCGCCCTTCATCGTGTGCCCGGCGCACTGCTGCTGGCCCGCGGAATCGACTTTCTCGTCGCCGACCCGTTGCACCACTACATGGAAGTCGGAATGCTGCGCGGCATCAAGGAACGCGCGGAAGGGACGTACGACGGCGGCGATGCCGGCGTCCTACGTCCCTCGCCGTAGTGGAGCTTGCCCTAGTGGAGCCCTAAGGGCAGCTTCCAGCAACTAGGGGCTCAGTGACGGCCCTGCAGGCGTTCACGCGGCCGTTCGCCCAGAAGGTTTCGGTGCCAGCCTTTCTTTCGGCGGTCGACTGGACTTTTTCCCGGACGGCTGCGTTAGTAGAGCCGGCCGGCGTGCTCCAGACGAGTGCGGCAGTGGCAGCAACAATTGGTGAGGCCATTGAGGTGCCGCTGGCGATGTCATAGCCCACGGACCGGCCGTTCTGCGTGCCGAGGACGAAGGGGTGGATCGGGAAGGTCGAATAGACGTTGACACCCGGCGCCGCGATATCCACCCACTTGGCACCGTAGCTCGAGAAGGATGCCTTGTCGTCCTTGTTGTCGGTTGCGGCCACGGCAATAACGTTGGGGTAGGCGCCCGGGTAGATCTGGGCCGGAGTTCCGGCGTTGCCGGCCGCGGCCA
The DNA here is from genome assembly GCF_039907775.1 of Arthrobacter sp. CC3. Classification (NCBI taxonomy): domain Bacteria; kingdom Bacillati; phylum Actinomycetota; class Actinomycetes; order Micrococcales; family Micrococcaceae; genus Arthrobacter; species Arthrobacter sp. CC3. The sequence goes on along the minus strand of NZ_JARCCY010000054.1, from coordinate 25,497 downwards.
CCAGCACCACACCCCGGTTCCAAGCGTTGTTTACGGCCGTCTCGAGCGTGCGTGACGAGACGCGCATTCCAAGGCTCATGTTGATCACCTTGGCCCCATTGGCCACCGCCCAGTCGATGCCTTGGGCGATCGTTGAGCTGGAACCGGATCCGTTGTCATTGAGAACTTTGGCGTCCAGGATGCTGCACTCCGGGCACACGCCGGCGACACCCTTGCCGTTGTCGGCGGTCGCGGCAACGATCCCGGCCACGTGGGTGCCGTGGCCGTATTTGTCTTCGCCGGTTGCTGTGCCACTGAAGTTGATCCGCGCAACGACCTTCTGCGAAATATCCTCGTGGTCATTTGCAACGCCTGAGTCGATAATGGCGACTCGGATGTCCTTTCCTTTAGTGGTGCTCCATGCTTCGACGGCGTCCACATCAGCGTCGTTATCGCCCGCGGTGACAGTCAGCGTGTTGAGGGTGTTAGTAAATGATTGGCCGTCGTTCTGCAGCGCATATTGGCGGGGGAAGAATGTGTCGTCGGTATCGGCGGTAGCGATCTCGTCCGGCTCGGCGTACTCAACCGCCGGGTTCCGGTTTAGGGCTTCGATGAGGTTCAATTCTTTGCCTGCCGGCACCTTGATGAGTTGAGCGCCTGTGCTGCCGATTCCGGCGCCCTCCTTGAGCCCATGTTGGCGAAGCACGCCGGCTGCCGCGCGATTGTCGCGGAATTTAACCATGATTTGTCCCGCGATATGTGAGGACTCTGAGGCCGCGTTACTCGGAACCGCATTGCTTGGGACCGCTGCGGCAATTCCGCTGAAGCCCATGACTACTGCTGCGAAACTAGCTACCAGGATCTTTTTCATTCAGTTATCTTGCGGCAGAATTCACCCACTGGATAGTGCCTTTAGGCAATTCACATTTTCCCGGTTACGGCCGTTGAAAACCCTCGGCGAGGAAGGCCCGCCGACGCCCCAATGCGGGCCGACACGAATCTACGGCGGGCGGCCGGCGTTTGGTGCCGGCCGCCGTCGTGCGTCAGTGGTTCAGCCGACTGCTAGATGCAGGCGGGTTGATAGGCCGGGTCTGCAGGACCCGAAGGCTTGCCCAGTGCATGGGCCACGATCTGGTGCACCACCGGGTCGTTCGGCGTCTGGTCATGCTCGAAGAGATCGGCCGGGCACTTGTCCTGGATGGTGATGTTCGTGACCTGCCGTGCCGAGCCGCTAAGGAACTGGCTGTTGTAGGGAATGACCACTTCGTCGTGGACAGTCGAGATGACCGTGTACGACGGTCCAGCCACGGTGTCGCCGATGGAGTTGAGCTTCTGCATGAACGCCGAGCCCGCCTGCTGGTCGGCGCAGGCCGCGCAGCCCAGGCCGGTGTAATTCGGATCCGCGACAAAGCCAGGCGGCGGGACGATGACGCCTTCGGTGCCGTGGTTGGAGGGTGCGATCCCAATGAGCTTATTGACATTGTTGGCACCGCCGAGGAAGCCCATGTAGTAGCGGGGCATCATTCCGCCCTGGCTGTGGCCCACGAGATCCACCTTCTTGGCGCCGGTGGAGGCACGTACCGCATCCACGAACGGGGCGAGTTCCTGCGCGGAGTTAGCCACCGGGGCGGTGGCATACACGCCGTTCGTCTCGCCGTAGTTGAGGGCGAAGACGCAGTATCCGGCGCTCTTGAGGTACGGCGACAAGGTGGACCAGTTCTTCGCCATGCTCTCAAACGTTCCAGGCACAAGAATGACCGGATACGGATGCTCGGCGCTGGGTTTGCAGGACCAGTCGTTGGCTCCGGGCGGGGCCACGTCCAGGGTGTCCGCCTGGGCTGGGGCAACGGCCAGGGATCCGGCAAGGACGGCGGCTGCGGCGATGGACAGAGTTCTTGCTAGGAGTGACATAGAAACCTCTTTGTTTGCGTGTCAGCGGGGGCGGCCGGCGGTGATGGTCCTCAGTTGCCACCACGCCTGGGCCGGTTTTCCATGCTAGGCAGCAGGGCCGTTCCTCCCGAGCCGGGCTGCACGAATGTGCGGCAAAAAAGCCTCGCACGTCCGAGCCCTCTCCCCGCCCATAAAACGCCCGATTCCGACTGTTGTTACTGGTCAGTAGCTGTCTGGCTCGCACTTTGCGCTTGAGAGAGCTCTCATGCGCCTCTGCACAAACGTGCAAACCGGGCGTTCAGCTCACAGACGGCAGTCCGTTATCCGCCCACTGCCTTCCGGCCCCGCTCCTGCGCGAAGAACCGCAGAGCCCTGTCGGCAACCAGTTCCGGGCAGTGGTCCGCGAGGAAGTGGCCTTCGCCGGGAAGGATCTCCGTGGTCACGTTGCCCCCGCGTCCGGCCCGGTGGCCCATCTCCTGAAGAGCCGCGGACGGCTCCCTGGCACCGATGAGGGCTAGGGTCGGCACCGTGAAGTCGCGTTTGGCGTACGCCCCGAAAATGATGGCCATGAAGGCCGGGAGGATCGTGCCGCGGTAGAGGGCCGAGCCTGCCCGCGCCCTCGCGGGCTGGGACAGCCCCGCACGGTAGAGCTCGATGTCCTCCTCCGGCACTCCGCCTGCGGGCTCGAACGCCGTGAAAAGGTGCCGCATGAACTTTTCGTTCCGCTGCAGGCGTGGGCCGATTCCCGGAGCCGCGACAACGAAGGCATGCCAGAGCTTGGGGAAGAGCCCCAGTAGCCGGGCGTTCGGCCTGATGTGCACGTCCGGGGCGCCCGTGACAACGAGGGCCTGGACCACGTCGGTCCGTTCCATCGCCAGGAGCTGGGCAACGACGGCACCCCAGTCATGGGTGAGAAACCGCGCCCGCGGGATATCCAGCTCGCCCATGAGCAGGACGATGTCCTCGATGAGGGTCCGGGAGTTGTAGCCGCCCGCGGGCGCGTCGCTCCAGCCGAAGCCGCGCTGGTCTACGGCAATCACCCGATAGTGCTTGGCCAGGTGGGGAATGACGCCGTGCCACTCCCACCAGTGCTGCGGGAATCCGTGGAGCAGGAATACAGGCTCTCCGCTGCCCGCCTCCGCGATGTGCATGTTCAGCCCGCGCACGTCGACCCACCGGTGGGTCACACCGTCGAGCTGCGGCATGGCGGCGGCTGTGCCTTGCATGAACCCAAGGTATTACTCACGGGCTGAACCTGTCACCACTTTGCTAGTGGAAACCGTGCCCCACGGTGGGCGGCTTTGCCGCCGGCCGCCGTCGTACTTCAGTGGTTTTTGCTCCTGCTAAGGAACGCCGGCCGCCTGTTCTGCTGCTGCCAGGGTCTGCGAAAACCTGTCCACAGCCAGCTTGTAGCCGGCCGGGTTGCCTGTGTTTCTCTCTTGACCAGCGGCGTGCCGAGCCCTGATCATTGCCGAGGTTGTGGGGAGGGAAGCATCAGTCATGGCCGGAAAATCGAACTGCAGTTGAGGGTCCATCTCGTATTGGCGCCATCGGCGTTCAAGCAGATCGTGACGGTCGGCAGTGCGCCCGTACTCCGTGACATCCGCGAGGGAAAGGTGAGCCAACAACCCCGTGTCAGCGCCCGCGGCCAGGGACACCGTCCTGACCGCCTCAGCCTGGCGGCCAAGAGCTTCTTCGGTCCCCAGCGCCAACGGGGTAACGCCCTTTTGGATGAACTGGACGTTGTACTGGTAAGCCCGGATCTCCGCCGGCGTCATGTAATCAAGATCGCCGGAAGATTTCCTGGCCAGCTCCTTGGAACCATATCGGCTCGCTACGCTGCTGCGAGGGACCGGGAAGAGGAACTTTCCCACGACAAAGCCGAGGGCGATGGCAATCCAAAACGCCCAGCTGGGAAAATCCCACGCTGATGCCGCTACTGCCGCACCCACGGTGCAAGCGGCATGGCCACCCGAAAAGATGACCTTGGTGCGGCCGAGCCGGTACACCCGGCGGGGACGGTCCAGTTGTTTCTCGTGGAATGCCTTGAGCGTGGCGGCCCATTCGCTGGCGTTACTCACCAGTCACTCTCCTCAGTCATGATGACGACATCGCTGTCGACGCTGACACCGGAGACGTGGTGCTGCTCGGCCGTGGCGCGGGCAAACTCAGGCACCGGTGTAGGACTTGACCGGTACGGCCCCCCTGCCCAAAGATACCCCTTCGGAACCGCATCCCGGCCGCGGCAGTGGGTAATAACAACAGCTAAATCCCGGACCTAAGCCGCCTCGACAACGTTTGTCACGCAGTTAACCGCCCATTCATATATCCCTCAGAACCTGTCCAACCAGCCTCTCTACGGTCGACTGCATGGAAAACATTTCTCGCAGATCCCTTCTTTCCGCCAGCCTAGGGGCTGGTCTCGTGGCCGCCCTGCCGGGTGCCGCGCTCGCTACGTCAACCGCGGACGACGCCGGTCTCCGCACCGATCCGTTCATGCTCGGCATCGCTTCCGGCGAGCCGTGGCCGGATGGCTTCGTGATCTGGACCCGCCTGGCCGTTGACCCCGTAGCCGAGGACGGCCTGGGCGGGATGCCCTCCCGAAACGTCGCGGTGGCATGGGAAGTGGCTGAAGACGCGGGCATGCGCGCTGTAGTAGCCCGCGGCGTCGAGAACGCCCGGATCGAAACCGCCCACTCGGTGCACGTCGAACTCAAGGGCCTGCGGCCGGGACGGGAATACTTCTACCGGTTCCGCGCCGGCAAGCACATCAGCCCGGTGGGACGCACCCTCACCAGCCCGGCACTGCACGAGACGCCGGCGGCGCTGGCCATGTCGTTCGCCAGCTGCGCGCAGTTCGAGCACGGCTACTTCACCGCCTACTCCCGGCTGGCGCAGGACCACCCGGACCTCGTCCTGCACCTCGGTGACTACCTGTACGAGTACAAGAAGGGCAGCTACGTGATCGGCGGCGGCAACCCGCGCGACCACGAAGGGCCCGAAACCACCACCCTGCAGGGCTACCGGCAGCGGCACGCCCAGTACAAGTCCGACGCCGATCTGCAGGCTGCGCACGCCGTCGCACCGTGGCTGGTGGTCTGGGACGACCACGAGGTGGACAACAACTGGGCGGACGACGTCCCGGAAAACAAGGACGCCAACCAGCTGAACGACACCACCGAGCGTTTCCGGCAGCGCCGGTCTGCTGCGTTCCAGGCGTACTACGAGAACATGCCCCTGCGCGCCTCGTCCGTGCCGGCGGGTGCCGACATGAAGATCTACCGGACGCTGCAGTGGGGTCAGCTGGCCAACTTCCACATGATGGACACCCGGCAGTACCGTGACGACCAGCTCGCCGGCGACGGCTGGCGCAAGAACGTCAGCGAGCGCCTCGCCGAGGACCGCACCATCACCGGCGCCGAGCAGGAGAAGTGGCTGCTGGACGGCTTCAGGAATTCCACCCAGCGCTGGGACATCCTCGGCCAGCAGGTCTTCTTCGCCGAACGCGACCGCGCCCAGGCACCCGAGATCGACGACGTCTCCATGGACGGGTGGGACGGCTACGCCGCCTCCCGCCGCCGCATCACCCAGGGCTGGGTGGACGCGAACGTTCGCAACGCCGTGGTCCTCACCGGCGACGTGCACCGCAACTGGGCCAACGACGTCAAGGTGGACTACAAGGACCCCGCCTCCCCCGTGGTCGGCTCGGAGCTGGTCTGCACCTCCATTACCTCCACCGGCAACGGGACGGGCTCCACGACGGACCCGACCATGGCCTGGAACCCGCACCTGAAGTTCTACAACGACAACCGCGGGTACGTGAACACCCGCATTACGAAGGATGCGCTGACCGCTGACTTCCGCGTGCTGGACTACGTCACGACGCCGGGTGCGGCTGTGAGCACGAAGGCCTCCTTTGAGATTCGGGACGGCGTTCCGGGGCTGCAGGCCCAGGCCTGACCCCTGCGCCGGGGAGGCGGACGACGGCGGGCGCGTGTCCGCCGTCGTCCGACCTTGGTTGACCGCGCCGTACCCGCCCCCCCCCCTCGAAACGAGAAGCACAGATAGGACGCTCTCTCACGCGCAGGTAGTGAGAGAGCGTGGGGGGGTAGGGGTTAGAGGGAGGCGCCGCCGCAGATGACGTAGTTCTGGCCCGTGATGGATTTTCCGTGCGGGCCCAGCAGGAACGCGGCCAGGGCGGCCACGTCCTCGGGGTCCACCAGGGCGCCCAGTGCCGGCATCCGCACCGGGGTGGCCGCCCGGCCGGGGTCGTTCAGCATCGGGGTGTCGGTCGGGCCCGGGGAGAGCACGTTGACGGTGATCCCCCGCGGCGCGAGCTCCTGAGCCCAGGTCCGGCCCAGCCCCATCAACGCAGCCTTCGTGGCCGCGTACTGGCTCTTGCCCGGCGACCCCGTGGAGGTGCGGCTGCCCAGCAGCAGCACCCTCCCGCCGTCGGGCATGGACGGCACCACGGCGTTGGCCAGCGCACTGGCGGCGGCCACGTGGACGGTGAACATTCCCGCCAGTGCGGCCGGGTCCAGCTCGCCCAAGGGCGCGGTCCGCTGGAACCCGGCGGCGTGCACCAGGGCATCCGCCGGCCCGATGGCCTCCACAATGCTGCCCAGCGACTCCGGTTGCGAGAGGTCGGCCTGAAGCCACTGAAACCCCTCCCCCAGCGAAGACCCGGTGCGGCTCAGTCCGGTCACGCGCCACCCGTCAGCCAGCAGGCGTTCCGCAATGGCCTTGCCGATCCCCGAGCTCGAGCCGGTGACTATGGCGTGCTTGGTCATGCGTCCCCGCCGGGCGTGGTGGTGCCGTCGTACGCCCACTGCGGGTCCACCCGGACGAACTTGATGGCCTGCCGGAAGTACGTGTAGGCGATGTTCAGCGCACCGTCCGGGCCCTGGTGGATGGACGGGTAGGAGTATTCGCGGTTGAGCCCGTCGCGGGAGTTGTTAGACAGGCAGTACCCGTCCCCCACGTCCAGGTTGCGGCGGATCGGCCACGAACGGCCCGAGTCCTCGGAGATCGCCAGGGTCATCGGCGAGCGCGGGGTGCCCCAGAATGCCTTCCGCGAACCGTCGTCCTCGGAGAAAGCGGAAGCGTCCGGCTCGGCGAGCTGCCCCTGTTCCTCGGCCAGGCCGTCGTCGTCGATTTCGTCGTAGAGGGACAGCCGCCGCTCCGTGTTCTCCTCCGCCCGGCTGTGGTTGTAGACCAGGGCCAGGCGGCCGTCGGCGAGCGCCGTGAACTGGATGGAGGAGTTGTTGTTGGGCAGCTCAGTGGGGACCGGTTCGCTCCAGGTGGAGCCGCTATCGGTGGAGCGGGATTCGTAGATCGAGTCGGCCCAGCGGCTGCGGAACAGGGCCAGCAGGGTGCCGTCGGCCACGGGCTGGATGTTCATGTGGACGCAGCCCAGGCTCCCCGGCAGGACGTGCTCTGTCCAGGTGGCGCCGGCGTCGTCGGAGATCATCACTGCGCTGTCGTCGCTGTTACCCACCCACTTCTCCCCCGGCGTGGTGATGCAGCGGAAGATCGGCACGATCAGGCGGCCGGACGGCAGCACCACCGGAAGCTGGCGGACGAACACGCCGCCCGTTGCGTTTGCGGGGAACAGCGTTTCCACCTCGCCCCAGGTGCGGCCGCCGTCCGTGGACGTACGACGGCGGACCTCGGCGGTGTCCTGGTTGCCCGCCCTCTGCGCGGTGTACAGCAGCCACAGGGAAGTATCAGGCGCGGTGAACAGGATCGGGTTCTGTTCGGACCGGGTGGAGTCGTCGGAGAGCTGCTGCGGTTCGGACCACTGGCTGCTGCCGGGCTCCAGCGTGGAGAACCAGATGGAGATGTCCGGCACGCCTTCCTGGGTGCCGCCGAACCAGACGCAGCCCAGCCGGCCGTCCGGCAGGGTGAGGAGGTTGGCGGCGTGGCTCTGCACGGTGGGCGCCGGGAGGTAGGCGAAGTCCGCGCCGTCCGCCCGCTTTACGGTCCCGTCGGGGGTGATGGTGCTGTACGCGTCGGTGGTGGTGTTCGTCATGGGTCAGCTCTCCTGGGTTCCGGCGTCGGAGCGGGCAGCGTCGAGGTGGGATTTCGCGATCTGTTCCAGGTGCGTCAGGTCCGAGGCGATGGTGGTGAACGTGTAGCCCTGCGCCAGCCGCTGGTTGGCCACCGTACCTGCCGGGGTGTGGATGCCCGCGGCGATGCCGGCTGACGCGGCGGCCTCGGCGATGGTCTCCAGCGCGGCGTTGAATTCGGCGTCGACGGCGGGATCCCCGGGGAACGCCCCGCCCACGGCGATCGCCAGGTCGGACGGTCCCACGTAGATGCCGTCCAGGCCTGGGGTGGCGCAGATTTCCTTGACGTTGGCCAGGCCTTCGGGGGTCTCGATCATGGCGAAGACCAGGGTGGTGGCGTTGGCGTCGGCGGGCTTGGGGCCGATCCGCAGGGCCGAGCGCATGGGGCCGTAGGAGCGGCCGCCCAGCGGCGGGTACTTGGCGGCGGCCACGGCGGCGGCGGCGTCCTCGGCGTTGTTGATGAGCGGGACGATGACGCCCACGGCGCCGGCGTCGAGCGCCTTGCCGATCGCGGTGAAGTCGTTGGCTTCCACGCGGACCATGCCGACGGCGGTGTGCCCGGCGTCGATGGCCATCAGCCCGTTGAGCACGCCCGAGTAGCCGAGCAGGCCGTGCTGCGCGTCCAGGGCCACGTAGTCGTAGCCGAGCCGGCCGATGCGTTCGGTGGCCACGGGCGCGTCCAGCACGGCCCAGTAGCCCACGGCCTGCTCACGGGCGCGGATCTTGCGGGCGAATTCGAGGGCCAGTTGGGAGGTCATCAGAGTCCTTCAGTCATTGTCGGTACAGGGAAGCAGTCAGTTCAGGGAAGTTGGTGAGAAATCAGCGGTTGTAGGCGGGCATGGGGCCCCTCAGCGAGGTGCCCACGGCGTCGCAGGCTTCCACGACGTCGGCGGGCAGCGGCCCGTTGGCCACGGCGGCGATGTTGGACTGCAGCTGTTCCACCTTCGAGCCGCCCAGCAGCATCGAACCCACGCCGTCACGGTAGGCGAGCCAGCGCAGCGACAGCTCGGCCAGGGAAACCCCGGCATCGGAGGCTATGCGGGAGAGCTCCCCGATGGCGTCGAACAGCTGCTTGTCCCAGTAGCGCTGGGTGTACATGGCGGCCAGTTTGGAGTCGCCGTAGCGGCCCTCGGTGGGCTTGGCGTCGAAGCTGTGCTTGCCGGTGAGCAGTCCGCCGCCCAGCGGGTTGTAGACCATGGTGTGGACGTTGTGGGTGGCGGCGAATTCGAGGTATTCCTCCTCCACCCGGCGTGCCACCAGGTTGTACAGCTGCTGCGCGACCACGGGCCGCGGCGCCCCCACTTCACGGGCGGTGTGGATGACGTCGGCAATCTGCCAGGCAGCGAAGTTGGACACGCCGAGGGCGCCGATCTTCCCCTCGTCGAACAGCTCGGCCACCGTAGACAACGTCGAAGCCAAAGGCGTGGCCCGGTCCGGCTGGTGCAGGTAGAACAGGTCGATGCTGTCCACGCCGAGCCGGCGGAGGCTCCCCTCCACGCTGGCACGCAGCCCCGCAGGCGACAACGGCGAATTCGAGCCGTGGTCCGCGTGCGGCATGCCCGCCTTGGACGCGAGAATAACGTCGCCGCGCCGCCCCTTCAGGAGCCGGGAGAGCATTTCCTCGGTGGTTCCCCCGACGTAGGCGTTGGCGGTATCGATCGTGGTGATGCCGGCGTCGAGCGCTTCCTCCACCATCCGCCCCGCGGTGGCCTCATCGACAGTGTCGCCGAACGTCATGGTCCCCAGGACCAGCCGGGAGATGGGAAGTTTCAGGCCGTCCACCTGGGCGCCTTCGGGCTGCTTGCTCATGCGTTGATTCCTTGCGGTTGCTTTGGTCTGTAGGTACGGAAGGGGTCAGGCCTGGTTGGCTAGTTCGATTGGTTCGAGAGGGCCAGGGAGCGGACCAGGTGCCGCGGCTTGAGGCCGGTCATGGTGGAGGGGTCCAGCGCGGCGCGGCGGAGTTTGCGGGTGTAGTCCTCCTTGGGGGCGGTCAGGACGGACGCGGTGGAGCCGTGTTCAACCAGCTTGCCGCGCTGCATCACCATGACGGTATCGCTGATCTCCTGCACCACGCCAAGGTTGTGCGAGATGAACACGTAGGTGATTCCGGTTTCGTCCTGGATGGATTTCAGGAGCCGCAGCACCTGCGCCTGCACGGAGACGTCCAGCGCGCTGGTGGCTTCGTCGCAGACCAGCAGTTCGGGCTTGGAGGCGAGCGCCCGGGCAATGCCGATGCGCTGGCGCTGGCCGCCGGAGAACTCGGACGGGTGCTTGTCCAGGGACTTGACCGGCAGGCCCACCTGGTCGATCAGCGTGGCGGCGGCCTTGTGCCGCTCGGCCTTGGACCGGACGCCCTGCAGCTTCAGCGGTTCGGCCACGATTTCCTGCGCGGTCATGTGCGGGTCCAGGGAGCCGTACGGGTCCTGGAACACCATCTGGAACTTGGAGCGCAGCGGCCGCAGCTTCGCCTCGCTCATGGACGCGATGTCCGTGCCGTCGAGGTCGATGCGCCCGCTGGTGGGGGTCACCAGCCGCATCAGCGCCTTGGCGATGGTGGATTTGCCGCAGCCGGATTCACCCACGACGGCGATCGTCTTGCCTTTGTCCACGGAGAAGGAGACGTCGTCCACGGCACGGAAGGTGCCGCCCGGCACGTGGTAGTCCACCACGAGGTTTTCGACGGCGAGGAACGGCTTAGTCATGGCTTGCTCCAGTTGTGGTCAGGGTGGTGGCGGCGGGGGTCTCGTCCCACGGCCCCAGGACGGGCACGGCGGCCAGCAGGGCCCGGGTGTATTCGGTGGCGGGGTGGTCCACAATCTGCTGGACGTCGCCGGACTCCACGAAGGAGCCGTCCTTCATCACGTGGATGCGGTCCGAGATCAGCCGGGCCACGCCCAGATCGTGCGTGATCATCAGGATGCCGATGCCGCGCTGTTCCTGCAGTTCCAGGAGCAGGTCCAGGATGCCGCCCTGCACGGTCACGTCCAGGGCCGACGTCGGTTCGTCCGCCACCAGCAGCTGCGGTTCGCTGGCCAGGGCGATGGCGATCAGCACGCGCTGCAGCATGCCGCCGGAGAGCTGGTGCGGGTACTTCTTCAGCTGCTTCGCCGGGGTGGGGATGTGCACCTGCTCCAGCAGCCGGACGGCACGGGCCTGCAGGGCCCCCTTGTCCTTGGCGGAAGCGGCCCCGGCGATCCGGATGGCCTCGAAGAGCTGGCTGCCGATCGAGTGGACCGGACTCAGCGCCGTCATGGGGTCCTGCGGGATCAGCGCCAGGGTCTTGCCGCGCACCTTGTCGATCGCCTTGGGATCGGCGGTGACGTCGACGCCGTCGATCAGCACGGTGCCGGAAAGCACCGCAAGGTCCTCGGGCAGCAGGCGGAGGATGCCCATCGCCGTCGTCGATTTACCGGAACCGGACTCACCGATGATGGTGACCGTCTCGCCCCGGTGGATGCTGAAGCTGACGGAGTCAACGGCGCGGATGATGCCGGCGTCGGTGATCAGTTCCACCTGGAAGTCGCGGACCTCCAGGAGCGGCTGTTCGGTGAACTTCGGCTGTTCGGTGACAGTGGAAGCGGTCATGTCAGGCACCCTTCTTCTTGCGGCGGGGACGGTCGCGGAGGCCGTCGCCCAGCAGGTTCACGCCCACCACCATGAGCACGATCACCAGGCCCGGCAGGGTGACCATCCACCAGGAGGTGGTGATGTAGTCCTGGCCGTCGGAGATGATTCGGCCCCAGGTGGCGAAGGGGCGCTGCGGACCGGCGCCCAGGAAGCTGAGTGCGGATTCGAGCAGCACGGCCTGGGCCAGCAGGAGGAGCACCACCAGGGTGGCCTGCTTGATGACGTTGGGGATGATGTGCTGGATCAGGATCTGGATCCGGTGCAGGCCCAGGATCCGGGCTGCGGAGACGTAGGGCTTTTCGCGTTCCACCAGCACCATGGAGCGGGTGAGGCGGGCCACTTCGGGCCATTGGGCGATGGCGATCACGAAGGTGATCACCGGGATGGAGGGGCCGAACAGGGCCACCACCAGGAGCAGCATCATGAGGAGCGGCAGGGACATCTGGGCTTCGAGGAGCCTCGAAACCACCGTGTCCACCCAGCCGCCGAAGTAGCCGGCAGCCGCGCCGAGGATGATGCCGATGGCGCCGGAGACCAGCACGGCCAGCAGGCCGATGGTCAGCGAGACCTGGCCGCCGTGCAGCACGCGGGAGAGGAGGTCGCGGCCCAGCTGGTCGGTGCCGAACAGGTGCCCGTCCGTGAACGGCGGCAGGCGCCGGGCGGAGAGGTCCTGGAAGTTGGCGTCCGGCAGCGGCAGCACCTGGGCCAGAATGATCGGGATGATCACCAGCAGAGTGCAGACGGTGCCCACGATGAGCTTCCATTTGGCGGCATTACGACGGCGGGTGGCGCCTGCCTTGGCGATGTCCGCCTTGGTGACGGCGCTGGGGCTCGGCTGCCGGGCGGAGCTTCCGGAAGCGAACTGTGACGAACCTCCGGTAGGCGTTGCCGTATCGATGCTCATGCTGTTGCCGCCTTTCCAAGACGAACGCGGGGATCAAGGAGCGGGTAGGCGAGGTCGATGACCAGCTGGACGGCCACGGCCAGCAGCGCGGTGAGGAGGACCGTTGCCTGGATGAGGGGGTAGTCGCGGGTTTCGAGGGCACGGACGATCAGGGAGCCGACGCCGGGCCAGGCGAACACCACTTCCACCACCACCACGCCGTTGAGCATGGCGGCGAAGCGGGTGCCGAGGGCGGTGAACACCGGGATGGCGGAGTTGCCCATGGCGTAGCGCCACGTCAGCACCGAGTTCCGGACGCCGCGGGAGCGGGCCACCGTGAGGTACGGGGCGGCGAAGTTGGCGGTCATTTCGCGCCGGACCATCCGGGAGATCAGGGCGATCTGCAGGATGGCGATGGTGATGGTGGGGAGGACCAGCCCGCCCCAGGTGGCGAAGCCGGAGGCCGGGAAGATGGGGATCAGCACGGCGAAGCCGGTGAGGAGCATGATGCCGGTCCAGAAGTCGGGCATGGACTGCCCGGCGATGGTGAGCACGTTCACGCCGAGTTCCTTGCCGGTGTCCGGCCGGCGGGACATCCACACACCCAGCGGGATGGCTACGACGGCGGTGAGCAGGATGGACGCGGTGGCCAGGGTCAGCGTGTACGGCATCCGCTCGGCCACCACCTGCATGGCGGGGGCCTGGAAGGAGTAGGACTGGCCCAGGTTGCCGGTGAACAGCTGCTGCAGGAAGATCCAGTACTGCTCCAGCACCGGCTTGTTCAGGCCGAACTGTTCCCGGACGGCGTCGAGCTGTTCGGTGGTGGCCAGCGGTCCGGCGTAGGAGACGGCGGGATCGCCCGGGGCCATGCGGATCAGGACGAAGACGGTGGATACCGTGAGGAACACGGTCAGCAGGCCCTGTCCCAGGCGCTTGAGGATGTAGTTCGTCATGGCTTAGGCCTCCAGCCGGGCATCAACGAGGGGGTAGGAGTTGGTGGGTGCCAGGTTGATCCCGGACACCCGCTCCCGGTGGGCGAGGACGGACTTTGGCACGAACGCCCAGGCGCAGGGCCAGGTGTCCCAGATGGCCTGCTGTGCCACGGCCAGGAGTTCCTGCCGGCGGGCCGGGTCCACCTCGGAGGAGGCGGCCTGGATCTTGGCCTGCACGTCCGGGACCACGTAGCCCTGGTAGGTGTCGCGGGTCTTTTCCTTTTCGGGGGTGCCGGCGTACATGCCCTGCATCATGGTGATGGCCAGGCCGGTGGGGCTGCTGAAGCCGTTGCCCAGCAGGTCCCAGTCGCCCTGCTTGCCCTGGCGCCAGGCCAGGATGTTTCCGCCGGGTTCGAACTGCTGGAGCTCGGTCTTGACGCCGATGGCGCCGAACATCTCCACCAGGGCCTCCATCACGGAGGTGTCGGAGGCGAACTCGCCGGTTTCCCAGATGATCTTGAGGGTGAGGTCCTTGACGCCCAGCTCCGCGAGCCGTGCCTTGGCCTTCGCCGGATCGTAGGTGTAGGTGCCGGTCTTATGGTAGCCGGTGAGGCTGGACGGGGTGACGCCTTCGGCCGCGCTGACGGAGTCCACCAGCACGTCCTTCACCAGCGCCTCGCCGTCGATGGCCCAGCTGAGGGCTTCGCGGACGCGGACGTCGGCCAGCGGGTGGCCGGCGGGCTTGCGGAAGTTGTAGAAGATCTGGTTCAGGCGGAGGCTGGAAGCTTCCTTAAGTTCGACGCCGGGAAGTCCGGCGAGCTGTTCGCGCGAGTCGGGCGTGATGGAGTCGATGATGTCCACCTCGCCGCTGCGCAGCGCGATGACGCGGCTGGATTCCTCGGGGAGGAAGCGGACTTCCACGTTCTCCACCTGCGGGGCGGGGCCCCAGTAGTTCTGGTTGCGGGCCAGGCTGTAGGTGCCGGCGCCGCGGTTGAACTTGGTGACCACGTACGGGCCGGTGCCCAGGCCGTCCTGCAGTTCCTCCGGCTTGTTCTGCGCGGCGGGGGTAATCAGGATCATGCTCATGAGCGAGTCCAGGATGGAGACGGGCTTCTTGGACACCATCTTGAAGGTGCGGCTATCCACGGGCACCACGGCGGGGAACTCGGGGAAGAAGCCGGCCACGAAGGAGCCCTGCACCTGCTGGTACATCTTCAGGGCGGTGGCCACGTCCTCGATCTTCACGGGGCTGCCGTCCGAGTAGCGGATGCCGTCGCGGAGCCGGACGGTCCACTCGGTGGGGCCGGTCATTTCGAAGCGGTCCGCGAGGACCAGGACGGGCTTGGTTTCGGGGCCGATGGCGGTGAGGCCCTGGCGGACGGAGCGCTGCACGGTGACGGCGGCGTCGAACTGGTTGAGCTTGTTGTCCAGGCTGACCAGGGACCGGTTGAGGGCCAGGGTCAGGGTGCTGGGTCCCGGCAGGCCGGTGGGGCCGGCGCAGCCGGCGAGGCCTCCTGTGCCCAGCAGAAACCCGGCCGCGGCGCCGAACTGCAGCAGCCGGCGGCGGGAAATCTCACTTCCTTGAGGAAGAACGGTCATCGTTGACCTCTCGGTAGAACGGGGACGGCGGCCTGCCGGTTGGCTGCGCCGAATGTTGTCTCCATCACTTTGCCACTCCTGCGCGAATTGCGCAACCCATCTAGCGTGATTCGCGCAATCGTG
This sequence comes from Arthrobacter sp. CC3, assembly GCF_039907775.1. Lineage (NCBI taxonomy): Bacteria > Bacillati > Actinomycetota > Actinomycetes > Micrococcales > Micrococcaceae > Arthrobacter > Arthrobacter sp. CC3. The sequence continues at coordinate 10,396 of NZ_JARCCY010000054.1, read as the reverse complement.
CCATGATGAATGCAATCCCGCGTTTGGCGGGGCCCAACCGACTACTAGCGCGAGAGGAGCAATGTGGCTTCCGTGTATGTGCAGGCCGACGATTTCTCCGGCGCCGCGGAGGTTGGCTACTGCTTTGTGCAGCATGGGCTGTCCGCGCAGGTTTCGCTGGGAACGCCAGTTCTTCCGGGAACGCACGACGGCGGCGCCTCCTCTGCGGGGCAGGTCACCGATGTGGTGGTCACCGATACGCACTCCCGCGGGCTTTCCGAAGCCTCCGCCGGGGCACTGGTGGCTGAGGCGTTTTCCGGTCCTATAGCTGCGGCCGCGCAGGTGGCCTTCAAGAAGATCGACTCGCTGTGGCGCGGGAACGTCCGCGCCGAAATTGCCGCGCTGACCGGGCTGGGCTACCACGCGGTTGTTGCCGGGGCACTCCCCCAGCTGCAGCGTTCGGTGCTTGATGGCAAACCGCTGGTCGCCGCAACTCCCCTGGCTCAGACGGACTTGTGGCAGGCCGAACTGGCCGCGCCGCCTGCTGACATTCCTTCCCTGCTCCGCCCGGAGGATCCGGGCTCGGTCCACACCCTGGACCTGGCCGTGGTGCGGTCCGGCTCGCTTCCCGCGACACTGGCCGGTCTGCTGGAATCCGACCGGCCCGCGCTGGTGGTGGCGGACGGCGAGAGCGTGCAGGACCTGGAACACGTGGTGGATGCCCTGCTGGAGATTGGCTTCAGCGCCGGCGGCCGCCGCGTGGTGCTGGTAGGTACCGGCGGAACGGCTGACGTTCTCGCGCAGCGGCTGGCTGCTCAATCTGCGCGAAATGCGCAGTCCGGGGCACCGGCTGACGCAACCGCCGCGGAACTGCAGGTGGGCGCCAGGCCGGTGCTCGCCGTCGTCGGCTCCGCTTCCGGGACCGCGCAGGCGCAACTGGCGCGGCTGGAGGCTCGCGGATTCACCGTGGTCCGGCTGCACCCGCTGTACGCGGGTGCCACCGGGAGGTACCAACCGCAGCTGGACGAAGTCCGGCAGGCCCTGGCGGCCGGGAGCAACGTGGCTGTTACCCTGGCCGCCGCAAAAGTGGACCCGGCGAAGGCCGCGGGCATCGTCCGGGCGCTGTCCGCCTTCGCGGCCGAGGCAGCCAAGGGAACAGGCGCTGACATGATCCTCACCGGCGGGGAGACGGCCCGGGAAGTCCTGGACACCGTCGGCCTCCACCGGCTGGTGCCGCTCGCGGCCGTGCAGCACGGGGCGGTGCTCAGCCGCGCCGGGGACGGAGCGCTGGTGGGCACCAAGCCCGGCAGCTTCGGCGATGACCTGGCCCTCCTACAGCTTTACGACGAAATCCGGGAGCGCCGCGGCCGGTCCGCGCAGGCTCCCGCCAATACCCTTCCCCGCAAGACTTCCGAACGATCTGGAGCAGACATGACCACCGAAGCAGCAAGCAAGACCGAGCAGGACGCCCTCCCCTACGTGGCCGTCACCATGGGCGACGGCGCCGGGGTGGGGCCGGAGGTGGTGGTGGCCGCCGTGCTGGATCCGCAGAGCAACGCCGAGTGCCGGCCCGTGGTGATTGGCGACGCGCTGCGTCTGCGCCAGGCCGCGGAGGTCCTGGGCATCGAGGCGGACGTCCGGACGATCGAGAAGGTGGAGGACGCGGTGTTCACGCCGGGCCGGGTGAACGTGATTGACCTGGCGCTGCTGCCGGAGGACCTGCCGTGGGGGCAGCTCTCTCCCGTGGCCGGCCACGCCGCGTACGAGTACATCCGGGTGGCGAGCGAGCTGGCGATGGCCGGGCGGGTGCAGGCCATCTGCACGGCGCCGCTGAACAAGGAGGCGCTGCACGCGGCCGGGCACATTTTCCCCGGGCACACCGAGCTGCTGGCGCAGCTGACGGGCACGGAGGAAGTGTCCATGATGCTCTCCACGCCCAAGATCCGGGTGATCCACGTGACCACGCACATCGGGCTGATGGACGCCATCCGCAAGATCAACCCGGACCTGGTGGAGCGCACCATCCGCCGCGGGCATGAGGCGCTGGTCCGGGCGGGCATCCCGAACCCGAAGATCGGCGTGTGCGCCATCAACCCGCATGCGGGCGAGAACGGGCTGTTCGGCCAGGGCGAGGAAGCGGAGAAGATCGAGCCGGGCGTAAAGGCCGCGCAGGCTGCCGGGATCGACGTGACGGGACCGCTGCCCGCGGACACGCTGTTCTTCCTGGCCGGCCGGGGCGATTACGACCTGGTGGTTGCCATGTACCACGACCAGGGGCACGGGCCGGTGAAGGTGCTGGGCATCGAGGCCGGCGTGAACATCACGGTGGGCCTGCCGGTGATCCGCACGTCCGTGGACCACGGCACCGCCTTTGACATTGCAGGCAAGGCGATCGCCGATTCCCGCAGCATGGTGGAGGCCCTGCATCAGGCGGCGGAAATGGCCACCCGGCCCAGCGTCGCCGTGTAGCAGCACTGTTTTAGTGGGGGCCGGAACTAGCATGGTAAGCACGCCCACGCGAAGGAGACCGGGAATGCTGAGCGCAAATGCCAGGCGCGAGGAGATCTACCACCTTGCCGTGACCACCGGCCTGGCGTCCGTGGAGGAACTGTCGGCCCGGTTCGAGGTGACGGCCTCCACCATCCGCCGCGACCTGGCGCTGCTGAACGGACAGGGCCGGCTGGCCCGCACCTACGGCGGGGCCATGGCCCTGGGCGCGCACCCGGAGGCGTCGCTGCGGCAGCGCACGGGTGAGGCGTTCGAGCAGAAGCATGCGATCGCCCGCTGGGCGGCGTCCGTGATCCGGCCCGGGGAGAACATCCTGCTGGACGCCGGCTCCACCGTGGGTGCCCTGGCGCACGAACTGCGGGGGTTCGAGAAGCTGTCCGTGACGACGCCAGGCATCAACACCATGCAGGAGCTGGCCGATTCGGAGGGCATCGAGGTGGACTGCCTGGGCGGCAGGCTGCGGAGCCTTTCGCAAAGTTTTGTGGGTCCGTTGGCCGAGGCTGCGCTGGAGCGGATGAGCTTTGACCGGGTGTTCCTGGGCGCCGACGCCGTCACCGCCGAGGACGGCATCTGCGAGGCCGACCACGCCCAGACCCGGCTCAAAGAGCTGATGGCGCGGCGCGGCCGTTCCGTTTATGTCCTGGCGGACTCGTCCAAGCTGGGCCTTCGGCCGTTTCACGCTTGGGCGCGGCTCGCTCTCCCGTGGACGCTGGTGACGGACGACGGCGCCGACCCCGAGCAGGTGCGGAAGTTCCGGGACGCGGGGGTTGAGGTTGAGGTGGCTGGCGTAACCCCCTAGTTTTTTTTGGGAGAGCGCGCTACCGATTGAGATTAGTACGCGCGTAACCCTAATCTCCGAATGTGGGTAGGGGCTACTCGTGGTTGGCGTGGCAGCCGCCGCATATGCTCCAAGTCCTTGCAGTCAGGGACTTGTCCCGTTCCGGGGGAATTTCAGTCAGAAGCTACGGAGAGTACTTCAATGAAAAATTGGCTCACTCGCATCGCCATGCCCGTCACCGTCGCAGCCGCAGCCGCATTCGCCGGAGTGGCCGGCCCCGCCGCCGCCGCTCCACCTGTTCCAAATCCCACAAAACCATTCTTACTTCAGGAAGCCTTCGGAAACGACTGTCCGGGCTTCGACGTCACCGCCACACTGACCGGTAAATTTAAGGAAATCCCCCTAAGCGGCAATCAGAAAATTCAAATCGCTCCCGCCACCACGATAACCCTCGAAGCCAACGGCAAGACCCTAAAGTACGTGATTACGGGGGCTACCCATATACAGCTTTTGCCCGACGGCACGGAAGAAGTGAAGTCGACGGGGAGGAACCTGCTGATTGTTCCCGACGTTCCGGGTCCAGCTGTAGAGGGGCTCTTCCTCACGACCGGCAACGTCAACTACGCCCGGACTACCACTGGAGGGGAAATAAGAAGGTTCTCTGGCCCAGGTCAAGTGGTGGACGTCTGCGCGCTACTCAAGTAGGGCTCCAACGGCCAGACTAGGCGCTTCCGGCAATATGGGGAAGCGCCTAGTCGCCGTTAAAGCCATGTTGGCCTGAGTCTCCCTTGCCGAGCCACAGACTTGTCCTATTGGACCCGCAGTCTGGCATCTATGCCCGCAGCGCTGAATTCCGGCGCCTGCGCTGCGTGGCGTTTGGGCGGCGGGCTGGCCGCACTCGCCGGCTTCATCCCCAAGAAATACCGACCATGGTGAGCCCCCTGACAGATCCCTCCAGGCTCGGCCCGACGCCCTTCTACGCCTAAGCACGTTCCCGGTAGAAATCTATCCTGGCCCGCCATGAGTCCCGGTGGATTTGAACCATGTTTGGGCTGAGGGGCAGTGATACTCCTGCATCTGCGCGGCCAGAGAGTGCCTGAGGGACGGCCGCGACCTCTCGACTCAGCGGCGGGTCTTCTTGCGCCAAACCTGAGTAGAACTTGCGGAGACCTTGACGCAGGACGGTCAGAATCGCCTCATCGCCCTGCCTCTTTACGTCAGGAAACTGGCTTAAAGGCAGCGAGCAAACTCGCATCATTACGCATTTTTGGGGGCAATAAATGAATTCACTTTTTCCACGCAATGAAGCGCGAAAGTGGGTCAACAATGAAGTTGGCCATACGCTCAAGGCTTCGCCGCGGTCATGGATATCTCGACGTCAAGTGGCTGGTGGGGCGCTCGCAGTCGTCGTGGTCATCTCAGCTACGGCCTGCGGAGGTCAATCGGCGGCATCTATCGGCGCCTCTCCTGCCAGCGAGTCCGAAACCGCGACAGCAACGCCGACACCCACTCCGACCGCACCGGCATCATCCGCATGCGTCACAGAGAACGCGACTGAAAAGTACGCGCCGAAGGTTTTCATCTGCACCAAGAACGACGCCGGAAAACTGATGTGGTTGGAACATTCGGAGTCCAAACGGGTAACGGAAGCGAGGGCTGCAGCGGCCGCGAAGGCCGCCGCCGATCAGGCAGCGGCAGAGAAGGCCGCCGCCGACAAAGCAGCCCAGGAAGCTGCTGCAAAAGCAGCCGCAGAGCAGGCCGCCGCGGAGGCGGCCCGTCAGGAAGCTGCTGCCGCAGAAACCGCCCGCCAGCAACAAGCTGCTGCTGCAGCCGCGGCAGCCGCAGCGGCAAAAGCTCAGACGCCAGTGCGGCCTGCCGCCCCCGCAGCTCCGTCCGGATGCGACCCGAACTACTCAGGAGCGTGCGTGCCCATTGCATCTGACGTCGATTGCGCCGGAGGGAGCGGCAACGGTCCTGCGTACGTGAGGGGACCTGTCAGAGTCGTCGGATCTGACATCTATGGCCTCGACCGAGATGGGGACGGCCTGGGGTGCGAGTGATAACCACCGAGGCGGCAGAGCACTCGATGGTGGGACTGAAGCGCATCTACTGGAGCCGGATGGCTTTGCGCTTGGCATATGCGGCCGTGATGATGTGGCTGGCAATCTCCGTCTTCCTGGCCCTGATGCCCAAAGCGAACGTAGTCGCCGGGAGCGGTATATCCTCGGTGACCGAAGTAGCGCGCGGAATGTTGGACCGCGTTCTGGCTGTGGCTGTCCTGCCCGGCCTGTTTCTAGTGGTCCTGGTCATTGTTGCCGCCACCATTCACGGCCGGGACGTCCGACGCCGGGACCCGGTTAGGCGTTTCACCCGCCAGCAGCGCCGCGACGGCATGGCCCGGGCTGCTGGTCTGTGTGAGATGGAAGCCGGCTTCCGGGACCGCTGTTCAAGGCCCGCTGAACACGGAGACCACTTTTACCCCTGGTCCAAGGGCGGATCAACCAGCCTGAGAAACTTCGTCGCCGCCTGCGCGAGGTGCAACCGGGCCAAGGGCGCCCGGATTCCTTCGCCAGGGCAACAGGAACGGATCGAACGACGACGGCGGGAGCACGTTGCGCCGGACGGTTTGGTGAGCGTGGGGGAACGGCAGCCGCTGCCCTAGCTGAAGCACCGGAGTGTGCAAAGCCTGACTCGGGCCGGTCTCATGCCGGCCGCGAGTATGAGGAACCCGACGCGGTCCTCTCCAGCAGCCCGAAGTCGACAGGGTAGCGGCGCAGCAGCACCACGTCGTCCGTGTAGCTCAGCAGCCGCTCGTTGACCTGCCGCTCGTTGACCTGCCGCTCGGTGAGGTCCTCCCCCGGCTGGATGGCCTCGTCCACGATCCAGGCCAGGAGTTCGCGCCGGTCCGCCGCGCTGGCCGGGTACCTGTCGATCCGGCCCAGGCGCAGGAATCGGTCCACCCCGGTTTTTGGCTGCCGCTTTGGCTGCTGTGACAGGAGATTGTGAAAGATCGCCTCGGAGGCTTGATAAGCGTTGTTTCCCGTCCGCTCCACCAGCCCGGCCTCCAGCAGGATGGCGATGGCCCGGCTGCGGCGCTGCTCCTTCGCGTCGGCAAGGACTTCCTCACCAAGCACGATCTGCGCATACGCAGTCCGCGCGTCCCGGCTGGCGAGCGCCGCCACCACCCGGCGCCAGTGCGGTCCGCTGTGTCCTGACGGTCCGTTCATTGCCTCCACCTCCAACTACTATTCGGAACCGCCCTGTCAGCGGGACGGGAGGACTGCGGCGACCGCTTCGACGGCGGAGCGGGGGCTCGTGAGGACCGGGGTGGCGAGCCCGGCCAGCAGGGCGGCGGCAGGTTCCATGCTCGCCTGGGCGAGGACGACGACGTCGCAACGGTCGGAGAGGGCGCGCGCAGCCTCCGCGATGCGGGAGCAGTAGTCCTCCGCATCTCCGCTGAGGAAGGCGTCCCATGCGCCGTCCACAACGGAGACCTCGATAGATACATCTGCTCCCGCGTCCGCAGCCTCCTCGGTAAGAACACGTGTGGTCGGCTCGACGGTGCTTGTCAGCGCCGCGAGGACACCGATCCGCGGACTCAGGGTGACGGCCCGGCGAAGCATCGGCCGGTCGATCCGGATCACGTCGAGACCGTCTCCTGACAGTCCTTCCGCGACCTCGCCGAGTGTTGAGCAGGTGCAGAGGACCACCTCGCACCCGGCCTCCCGGAGTTCCGCAAGGTGGCCGGCTACGATGGCGCGCACACGCTCCGCTGTGCCGTCCTGTCTGGCGAGTTCCAGAGCTTCGGGATCCACCCGGTGGACCGTGCGGGCGGAGGGCAGGAGCTCCCGGGACAGTGCCTCGAACGTGGCGACGTGGACCTGTGCTGTGTGGAGGAAGCCTACGGCGCCGGGACCGTCGGGGCGGAGTTCGATCATGGGGCCTGACTGTAACAGAACAGGGGCGCCGTGCCCTGAGGCGCCGTGCCCTGACCGTACGCCCGCCGTCGGAATCCGCGTCCCATTGTGCGGCGTTGGGGCAGCCGATACGATGCTGCCGGGGAGAGGTCCTGGTCTGCCATGACGAACGTTAGGGGCCCAGCAATGACCGACTTCTTCACCATGCAGCCCGGCGAGACCGCGGCCCCTCTGCCGGCCGGGCCCGTCCGGTGCACAGGGTCGGCAGCCATGCGGCGCATCCACCGCTTCTTCCTGTGGGCCTACGACGAAGCGCCCGGCCTGGTCCGTTCTGCAGCCGCTGGCGACACCGCCCGTTCCACTTACGTGGGAGAAGTGCTGGGCAACTTCGACAAGGTCCTCCATATCCACCATGAGGGCGAGGACCTGCTCATGTACCCGCAACTGGAGGAGCGGGCACCGGCATGCGCGCTGCACATCGGGCAGATGCTTGAGCAGCACAGGCAGGTCACACAGCGGCTGGAGGACATCGAGCCTCTCCGCCTGGGGTGGATGGAAACGGCAGACGCAGAGGATGGCAAGGAACTCGCTGGGCGTTACGAGGACCTGTCGGCTGTCCTCAACGTGCACCTGCGCCGCGAGGTCACTGAACTGATGCCCGTCGTGGACAGGGTGATGACCGAGAAGGAAGTCAAGGGCGTCGGGCAGCACGGGATCGATCAGTTCGACAAGAAGTTCCTGGTCTCCTACCTCGGCATGGTGCTGGCCACGAATCCGCCCGCGGACCGTAATGAACTGTTCAAGGAGATCCCACCGCCGGTCCGGCTTGCCTACCGCCTCGTCGGGCGTCGGCTGTACCGGAAGCAGTATTCGACGCTGTTCCCGGGACGCCCGATTCCCGGGACGCTTTAGGTATCAGAACTTCATCGCGGCCTGCGCTAGGCCAACAGGAATGGATACGACCACGGCGGGACTACGTTAGGCCCGACGGTCCGGTTAGCGCCGTCGAACAGCAGCCGCTCCCGTAGCCCCGGCGTCCGGTCAGGGGTCAAGCCGTCTCCGCAGGAGGCAGAACTCGTTGCCTTCAGGGTCAGCCAGGACGTGCCACTGCTCGCTGCCTGTCTGCCCGACGTCGGCCGGACGGGCCCCAAGGGCAAGCAGGCGTTCCAGTTCCGCGTCCTGGTCCCGGTCCACCGGGTTGACGTCGATGTGCAGAGGGAGGCGTCCGGTGTGTGGGTTGCTGCTCGGGCTCAGGATGATGGTCGGCTGCAGGCCGCCGAACCCGGCGTCCGGCGGGCCGATCTCGATGGCACCGTCCTCCCGGCCCAGTTCGACATATCCGAGCACCCCGCTCCAGAACCCTGCGAGGAGTTCCGGATCTGAGCAGTTGAGGACCAGTTCGCTGATACGGGAGACCATGAACGCCAGTGTACTGCGGGGCCTATTCGGCGATGTCCTCTGCCCAGAGGTCCGGGTTGTCGGCCTGAAAGGTGCGCATCATGTCGACAGAACGCTGATCATCCAGGACCACCACCTCCACCCCGCGTGTCCGCAGGAGCTCCAGTTCGCCGTCGAAGGTGCGTGCTTCGCCCACCACCACGCGGGGAATCTTGAACTGGACGATGGTTCCGGCGCACATGGCACACGGGGCGAGGGTGGTGTAGAGCGTGGTGTCCCGGTAACTCTTCTGCCGGCCGGCTGCGCGCAGCGCCGACATTTCTCCGTGGGCGATCGGATCGGCGCTCTGGACGCGTTCGTTGTGCCCGCTGGCAATGACCACGCCGTCCCGGGCAAGCGCCGCTCCGATGGGGATGCCGCCCTCAGCCAGGCTCTTCCGGGCGGCCTGATAGGCGGCTTCGAATGCCGGGTGGGCGGCGCGGTCCAGTTCCGGCGCACCCGATGCGTGCTGCTCATGGGTCATGGCGTCATTCTCACACGGAAGGTTTCCAAGGGGCTTGTCGATCCGCCGAACGAAGGAGGGAAGGACGACGGCGGCACTTGGCTCCCGCCGCTGCCTTCAGTCCGTGCCGGGGAAAAAGCTGCTCCCCTTGTGCCGACAGGCGCGGCGATGGCGCTCGGTTTACATTTTGGCGGACTCGTCCAAGCTCGGGCTGCGGCCGTTTCACGCGTGGGCACAGCTGGCACTCCCTTGGACGTTGGTGACGGACGACGGCGCCGACCCCGCCCAGGCGCAGAAGTTCCGGGACACGGTGTACAGGTTGAGGTGGCTGCGGTCTCTGGGTAGGTCCCTTTGGGTGCGCTGCTGCAAGAACGATTGAAATCCTAGCCGGAATAGAGATACGCATGCACGCTGTGCTCGAATACACCTTCGCTGACAACTACCTTGAAAGCCGTGAAGCGTACCGCGGCGTCCACCTCAAGGCGGCGTGGCAAGCCGTTGAGCGCGGCGAACTTCTGCTGGGCGGAGCCGTTGGCGACGGACCCTTCACTGGGCTGCTGATATTCATTGGCGAGAAGGCCCTGGAGACCGCACAGGCCGTTGCAGCCGCCGACCCTTACGTCACCGGCGGCGTCGTCACGTCGTGGACCGCCCGCGCATGGACAACAGTGGTTGGAGACGAGGCGGTAACACCCATTCGTCCCTAAGACCCGAACGCCCCTCGCCCAGAACGTAGGCCCTTACCAACCAGCTTGGGGCCCGTTATCCCGGACGCCAGGGTATAGGTCCGCCTAAGGCTCGACGGTAGATCCATTTCCACAGCGGGGCCGGCACAACAAATCCAAAGGGGAAGGGGTTAGGCACCTAGTGACGGCAGGAGCCTGGACTGGGCCGAAAACCTGAAGATCAGGAGCTTAGCCCCAGAGGAAGGCAAAGAACAGAAGTCAGGTGTTGGAATCCCAGTTCTCATCGCAAGTATTGCCGAGTATCGGCGGCGTAAAATCTTTGGGCCACTTGGTCAGCTCGTCGTAGCAAATAGTGTCGCTGCCGTTCGTCAAAACGGCCTTGTCTAATTTTCGAGAGAGGCTGAGATCCGTCCCTCGGACGTTAGCCAGAATAAGTTCCGATCCTTCAAAGTCGACTAATTGGAGATGTGCCCTTTGAAGGTTCGCCGCAAGTAACTTCGCGTGAGACATGTCGGCCCCAACAAGAACTGCATCGGAAAAGTCTGTTTTGACTAGCCTCGATTTTTCATGATGGTCGGTGATGGTCGCTGGTTCGTGCCGGTGTGTTGATCGGCGGGTGTTTTCTGTT
>NZ_JARCCY010000053.1:0-28247 GCF_039907775.1 Arthrobacter sp. CC3 | reverse complement strand
CATCGACCTCCCGGCCAGCGCTTTCCTCAGATCCATTCTTGGGGTGTTGCGTTTCCATCATGAACTCTCCGTTGGGTTCGGGGGGTTAGTTATCAACCAGGCGTTTGGTAGATCAAGGTAAGCATTCAAAATGGACTGTGTCAATGATTCGCCCGCGCTTAGCGTTCCGCGCGCCTAGGCCTCCGCCAATGGCTGACTCAGAGATTTTCGATGCTGAACGTTGCCTGCCAAACATTTGGTAGATAAGCTAAGACGATTCAAGCATTTCGGATCCGTGACATGACAGAAGCGCCGAAGCTCCGTGCCGTCGTGAGAAGTCCCGGGCGCTCGTCCGCAGCAAGTCGCCGGATACGTTCGAGGCCCTCTATCTGACAGGATGGCTTAGCTGCTTCCAGCGGCGAGCTCGGGTCAGCGTAAGGCGTTGCCAGGACTCCGCCTCGACGCTGGAGACGAAGTTGCGCTCCATGTGTTCCGTCAGACGTGCGCCCGTTCACGCCTGCCAATTGGGCCGGATCGCTTGCCCTTGGGAGATGGAAGCTTCTCTATCTGTGCTGGCGCAAACCGATTCGGCAAGCAGCAGATAGCCGACAATATCCATGTAGCCGAGAAGCAAAGACAAACTAAACAACTAGAAAGGTAAGCCTTCAATGGTCAATGAGGACAAAAACTGGGGCGGCGGGACGTGGGAGGGCACGCTTGACTGGCCCCTCTCCAACACCTCGCGTGTATATGACCTGGCCGTCCGTTACGAAAACGGGATGACGCACCATGCCGCCCACCGGCCCTACAGCTTTGAGCTCGTGACCAAGCATGGCGACCACGCGTATCCTGGCGGGATCTCTTCGGCCATGGAGTTCATTACTCTGGGCGCCCACGTCGGAACACATGTGGATGCGCCTGGGCATATCTCCCTGGACGGTTGTGTTTCCAATGGTCGCGACATCATGTCGCAGCAGGATGCGCGGACCGGTGTTGGAGTGGGCTCTGTTGAGGAGTTGCCTCCGTTGTATGGCCCTGCCCATCTCGTGGACGGCGAGAAGATCTTTGGCCGGGAAATGACGCCCAAGGATGGCTTCGGTGCAGAGGAACTCGAGGAGTGGTTTGCCACCAGAGCGACACCCGCGAAGGACTCGATTGTCCTGTTCCGCACAGGATGGATGAAGTTCTGGGAAGATAGCGATCGCTATTTGGGGCGGGAGGCAGGCTTGCCCGGGGTGAAGCTGTCGGGCGCCAAATGGCTGTCTGATCGAGGCGTCCGCGCCGTTGGCGCGGACAGCGTCAACTTCGAGCACAAACCCGAACTCACTGTTCCATCCTTGTCCGTGCACGTGCATCTGCTGGTCGAGAAGGGCATCCCGATCATGGAATCCCTCAACCTCGAGCAGCTTGCCGCGGATGAGGTCTATGAATTCTTCTTCGCGGCATCACCGCTCCGGATAGGCGGAGGAACCGGAGCGCCGATCCGCCCACTAGCTTTCGTTGCGCTTTAGTCGCTGGACAGTGCATGGCAGGCTTATTGCCGACCCTGAGATACTCAAACGATTTCGCGGCGGGGATCCTGTTGGAAAAAGCCGCAATGCTTGGATTCGTAGCGTTCGGCCGCTGCGGTGGCGGTGCCTCAGGGGAGCTCAGGTTCGTCGATGCAGGTTTTTGCCGGTACTAATGCCCGTGTGCTTGGGCCCTGCTCGGAAAGCTTGCGCTACCTCTGTGCTGGCCATAAGTGCAAGGTCAGGTGGACCCGCCGGCGAACCATGTGGCCCTTCGCGAGCACCGTGCGTGATTCCCTTCACCGCTATTGACGTTCGCTAAGGACATACGTATTTTCGGTTAAGTATCTATCTGTTTATGCGACCGCCCCAGCGCCCTAGGTCTGTACCTATCGGACGCCGGTCAGCTACGGAAAGGCAGTCGCCTTGAAGTGGGTCTGGGCAGACAGGGTCCGATAACCTCATGTCGGAGCCTACAAACGCAGCCGCACGTCAATAGAAGCTGGACGCTGGATGTGGTTCGACTGCCCGACGGGCGACCGCCCATGTCGTTGTGCTCTTAGGGGAGCAAATCAGATGGTTCTGCCGAGTAAGAATGGGGCCGAATTCAATGATGGATGAATTTTCCGAGGCTGATCCAGCCGCATCAGAAGAGTTCCGGCAAAAGTTCTTCTCGGACTACTACGAGTATCTGGCTGCAGAAGATGTTTCGGTCTATGGCACAGAAATTCTTGAGAGCAGGGCGCTGGTTCACTACAAATTGGCTCAGGAGCGTCCCAGCGGAACCGCGGTTATCGGGCTCGTCAGCGAGCCTGAATGCACCGTCGTAGCGGTTACGACAGATGAGATGCCGTACCTAGTTGATTCGATATCGGGCGAGATCGCACGCCAAAATTCGACTATCCGACTGGTGGTGCACCCTGTTCTGGCTGTGACCCGCAGCATTAGCACGAACAGGATTCTTGCCGTTGAGCGTCTTCCTTCGTTTGATGAATCTCCCCAGGCGAAGGGTCCACAGAGCCGGTTAGTGGTCGAGTCGTGGATATCCATCGAGATAGACCGCGTCAGCGATCCTCGGCAGCGAGAGTTACTTGTGACGGGGTTAAGGCGTGTACTGGCGCACGTTCGTGCGGCTGTTGAAGACGGTCCGCGTATGCGAGCTCAGATGGAGCAATATGCCTCAATGCTGTCACAAATCACGGATGTGGGGCTCCTTCCAGATCTTGAGCAGGCCAAGAACCTCTTTGATTGGCTGGCAGCTGGGAATTTCATTTTCCTAGGCTACAGGGAGTATGACCTGGTCGTGCTGGAAAGTGAACCGGTGTTAGTGGCCAAGAAGGAAACCGGTTTGGGGATACTCCGCAAAACTCGACCGAACTGGAGGGTGCAACACATGACTGTATCCGGCCAGCAAAAAGCCCGGGAAAAGCGCATATTTGTTATCAACAAAGGCGATACGCGTTCCACCGTTTACCGCACGCAGTACTTGGATTACATCGGCGTCAAAACGTTCGACACGGAAGGAAATGTTAACGGCGAAGGGCAGTTTATCGGTCTTTTTCCACCGACGGCGTACACTGATTCTCTCTTGCATATCCCTCTCCTCAGAGACAAAGCGAATACAGTCCTCAGAGAAAGCGGATTTCATATGCGCTCTCAGACTCGCAAGGACTTGCTGGCCATACTCGAATCATATCCGCGCGATGAATTATTCCAGATCGAAGTGCCCGATCTGCTCGTGATCGCTCTCGGTATTCTTCACCTTCAGGAGCGACGTCGTACTCGGCTATTCTTGCGCCCAGACGTCTACGGGCGTTTCATAAGCGCGATGATCTTCCTGCCAAGGGAGCGCTACAATTCCGGTGCGCGGCAGCGCATCCAGGAAGAATTGTCACGGACCTTTAATGCGGAGTCCGTCGAATTTGAAGTGAGTCTCACGGAATCGGCTCTCGCTCGGCTATTCTTCCGCATCTGGCTTCCCCGCGGAGAGCATGCTAGCCGTGTAGATACTTCGGCCCTTGAGCAACAGTTAGTAACGGTCGTGCGTTCCTGGCCCGAAGGCGTTTTTGATGTTCTGAACACGACGTTAGGTTCGGCACATGCCCGACTCCTGGCTGAACGTTGGGCTGATGGATTTCCCATGGCCTACCGCGTGGTTTTTGACGTTGAAAATGCCGTTACCGACCTCAACCGCTTCGAAGCACGTTCCCAAGCGCTGGAAAAGGGCCTCGAGGGCGACGCGGCGCCGCCGAATTTGTTCGTTTATCAGCCTGTTCCCCAAACCGATGCCTCAGATGAGGACGCAAGGGTTAAATTGTATCTGACGGAGCCCAAGAGTCTGGCGCAAATCATCCCCGTCTTCCAGAACTTAGGCGTGGAGGTTCTCGACGAGCGTCCGTTTGATATTTCGACGACGGATGGACGCAAATTCTTCCTCTACGATCTTGGCCTTAAATATCCCAAGGGTGTTGATCCCTTAGCGACCGGACCGCTCCTGGCGAGCACATTTGAAGCAGTCTCGTCCGGACTAACTGAATCCGACAGCCTTGGCCGCCTTATCCTAACAACAGGGATCTCTTGGCAGTTGGCCGGGGTTCTTCGTAGCTACGCCAAATACATGCGCCAAATTGCGATCCCAAGTTCATTCGAACTTATATCCGATACGCTGCTGGATGTCCCACACATCGCCCAGAGTCTGATCAGACTGTTCGAGCTCAGGTTCGATCCCACGCTTGGAACAAAGAAACGTGCCGATCTGCTGACCTCAATCCGTGGGCAATTGAAAGCAGGACTAGACGTTATTGAGACGTTGGACGCTGACCGAATTGTCAGAGCTTTTATAAATCTTATCGAAGCAAGCGTCCGGACAAATTACTTTCAAAATAAGCCCTATCTCAGCATCAAGTTCGATTCGGCCTCCGTCGAAGGACTTCCAGTCCCGCGGCCCCTATACGAGATTTGGGTCTACTCTCCTAGGGTAGAGGGGGTCCATCTTCGATTCGGTAAGCTTGCCCGCGGCGGGCTGCGCTGGTCCGACCGGCGAGAGGACTTCCGGACGGAAATTCTGGGTCTCGTCAAGGCTCAGACGGTCAAGAATGCTGTCATAGTTCCAGCGGGCGCCAAGGGCGGGTTTTTTGCAAAGGGTCTGCCTGCCACATCCGATCGACACGCCTGGCTTGCTGAAGGACAGCACAGCTACCGCACGTTTATACGTGGATTGCTCGACATCACGGACAATCGCGTCGCTAACTCTGCCGGTGACGTGGTGGTGATTTCGCCGCCGCGAGTGGTTTGCCACGACGGTCACGACGCTTATCTGGTTGTTGCCGCTGATAAGGGGACCGCGTCCTTTTCGGACATCGCAAATGAACTGTCCGCTGAATACGGATTCTGGTTGGGTGACGCCTTCGCGTCCGGGGGATCTGTCGGGTACAACCATAAGGCGATGGGTATCACTGCACGCGGGGCTTGGGAATCAGTCAAACGACAGTTCCTGGAATTGAATGTCGACGTCCAGAGCGATGAGTTCACCGTCATTGGCATCGGTGACATGAGCGGCGACGTCTTCGGTAACGGAATGCTTTTGTCAGAACATATCCGGCTGTTGGCCGCCTTCGACCACCGTGACATATTTCTTGATCCCGATCCGAATCCGAAAATTTCCTTTGCTGAGCGCAGACGATTATTCGATCTTCCGCGATCGTCCTGGCAAGACTACGATCGAGCTCTGATTAGCAAAGGAGGGGGTATCTTTCCTCGTCGGATAAAGATAATTCCCGTCAGCGAAGAAGTTCGTGCGATTCTGGGGCTGGACCGAGGAATTACACAGCTGAGCCCTCCGGAACTGTTGAAGGCTATCCTTAGGGCGCCAGCTGACCTGCTTTACAACGCCGGCATCGGGACCTATGTCAAGGCCAGTAGTGAGAGTCACATGCAGGTGGGTGACAAATCCAACGACAGCATTCGTGTCGACGGCAACGAGCTGCGCGTCAAAGTAGTCGTTGAGGGCGGGAACCTCGGCCTAACCCAGGAAGGGAGGGTTGAAGCAGCCCTGGCGGGCGTTCTCCTGAATACCGACGCCATCGATAATTCGGCGGGAGTGGATTGTTCAGACCACGAGGTGAACATCAAGATATTTGTCGATCGCATGATTCTTGAAAGAATGCTAGATCCATCCGACAGGGCAGTGTTCCTGGCGGGGATGACCGATGAAGTGAGTAGTCTGGTCCTGAAAAACAACCTCCGCCAGAACGTTCTCATGGCTATTGACCGCCTAAACTCACTGGCGGATGGGCCTGTCCACGAACGACTGATGGGCTGGCTTGAAGTTTCAGCGAAGCTCAACCGGGAACTCGAAGGGCTTCCATCGACGACGCAATTGCGGGCGCGACTTGATGGTTTAGACCGAGGCCTCACCGCACCCGAGCTGGCAGTGTTGGCGGCCTATGCGAAAATTGATCTCGCGCGAGCGCTGGGAGAAACCGATCTGAGCGACGATCCATGGTTCGGTGGGATCTTACGGGGATATTTCCCCAAACCCCTGTCCAGCCGCTTCGGGGCTAAACTGGACAGCCACCCATTGGCCAGGGCAATCATCTCAACGATCCTCGCCAACGACATGATCAATTCTGGTGGTACCACATTCGCGTTCCGGATCGTAGAACAAACCTCGGCCACGGAGTCTGCGGTGGCCCGGGCTTTTGTCGCAATATGCGAGATTTACGACCTCGCACCGCTTTTGGAAACATTAGATGGACTTGATGTAACTATTTCGTCGGCCCATGGGCGTGAGATCCACGGGAGCATCCGGCACTTGTTGGACCGGGCCGTTTGCTGGTGGATCAATCGGGGGTTCGCCAACCTACCCATCGTAGACGCAGTAGACCATTTTAAGGACGTACACCTCATACGAGGTCGCATCTCCGATTTTCTGCAGAACAACGACCTGACTCGCGTTCGACATCGTTTCGAATGGCTGGTCGATTCTGGAGTTCCCAAGTCTGCAGCAGAGCAGGGATCCCACTTTGATGAGGACTTCGCGCTACTAGAAATTTGCAAGCTTGCGCATGATTTCAAGGAACCTATTGAGTTGGTCGCGTCCGTGTATTTTGCTGTATACAGCCGGTTCCGCGGCCACCGCCTATTCGAGCGCATCTCGAAATTGTCGCGGCAGGACCCCTGGGGGGTCCGTGCGCGCGCTGCACTTCATGACGATCTTTGCGCCGCATTGAATGACGTGACTGAGGCCATCATGCGGAGTCACGACCTGCGGCCGGGAAAGAGCCCTATCACTGAACCCACATCACGAATTCGTGCTTGGGAAGACACACATTCGGCGCCTCTGAAGCGCGTGATGGCGGTCCTAGCAGAGCTGGATCGGCATGACGTGGACGATGTCGCGTCGTTGTGGGTCGCCCTACGGATGCTGCGATCACTTGTACAGGCCTAGCTGAGCGGAAGCTGGATTAGGACAGCCTTGTGGCCACCGTCTTGTTCAGATCAGGCCAGCGTTTGCTGTCCTAGGGGGTGGAACAGTGTATTCCCTCGTGTTCTCCTCCGCCCCTCGACGTTCCCCATCGTTGTTTATCGGGGTTCCATGCTGACGCTAACTGTTCGCGGGGCCTGGAAGGACAGGTGCCGGATCCATTCGGGTTGGCGGTCCCGCAGTTGGATTCCGGGCAGGGCTAAAGCGGTTTCCTGGATGATGACGGCAGCTTCGAGTTCGGCTAGCTTGGCTCCGAGGCACCGGTGGATGCCTGAGCCGAAGACCAGGCCGTAGGCGGTTGTTCGGTCGCCGCCGTCCGGCGAAGTGGTGTGGTTGCCGCTGAGTTCGAGAAGGACTTCGGCGCCGGCAGGGATCATATCGTCTCCGAGATTTGTGTCGTGGGCCGCGATGCGGCGCCAGGTGGGAACGGACGATTCGGTGGCCAGCACGTGCCGGACCATGGTCCGGGAGCCTGCTTCGGAGGCCGCATCCCTCCAGCTTGTAGGGGAGGACCCCTCCACGAGCCGGAACAGGGTGGTGCTGATCAGCTGGGTGGTTGTTTCCTGTCCGGCGATCAGCAGGAAGTAGCCCAGCGAACAGATTTCCGGCGTGGTCAGGCCGTGCTCGGCCAGGGACTTGAACAGGTTGCGTCCGGGCGCCGTCAGGGATTCCGCGACGAGCCTCCGCAGCCAGACATAGAAATCGGCGGCACTGCGGGCCAGTTCAAGTTGCCGGGCCGCGTCGGGCCAGCCCCAGAACAACTCCATGGAGTCAAGGCCCCAGCGCTTGAGATCGGCAAGGTCCCGAACGGGCAGTCCGAGGAGTTCGAGCATCACGACTGCCGGGGTAAACGCCGCGACCGTCTGCACCAGTTCCACGTGGCCGGAGGAGTCGAGCTGGTCCGCAGCGTTCTGCGCCGCTTCCTGTGCCAGTACACGGATCCGAGGCTCTATGGCGGCGACGGTGGCAGGAGTGAAGAAACCGGCCACGACCTTGCGGATCCCGGCGTGCGTGTCCGTGTCGTTGCTGGCCAGGACCGGAGGCAGCGCAAAGCTGACGCGCTGCAGCACACGCAGGGCAGGCCCTGCCAGTGGGGTTACCGCGACCAAGGCGTTTGCGGGACTGAAGTCGGTGGGCCGGTGCAGCACATCACGGACTGCGCCAGGGTCGCGCACCACGAGGTACGGGCAGCGGGTGCTCATTTCCGGGTTCATGCGGGCAAACCGTTGAGCCAGGCAGCGGCTTCGGCTCGGAAATCTGCCTGGGACAGTTCCGAGGCCTGCTCGGGAAGCGCCCCCAGGAACGGCACCTGAAGCGTTCCGAGCACTTGCCGGTTGCTGTGGTGCACGAAGCCGGGATCGCCCGGCCAGCTGCCGAGTACGACGCCGAGAACATTAAGGTCCCGTGCGGCCAATGCTTCGAGGGTCAGGGCGGTGTGGTTCAAGGTGCCGAGGGCCGGCCGGGCGACGACCACAAATGCTGCCGCCAGGAGTGACCCGAGGTCTGCAAGGGTGCCGCCGCCGGAATCCAGTTCCACGAGCAGACCGCCTGCACCCTCAACCAGGACGTGGTCGTGGGACGCAGCCAGCTCGCGGACCCGGACTGCATGCGCAGAAACCTGGGGAAGCGGCGTTCCGTCTACGGCGGCTGCGGCGACGGGCGCCAGCGGCTCCTGGAGGACGACGCCGGTTTCTGCTGTCACGGGGCCGGCGAGTCGGACAATTTCTGCCGTGTCGGAGTCGCCGGCGGCGGCGCCTGACTGGCAGGGTTTGTACACCGCGACGCTGCGCCCTGTTCCGTGGAGGACGGCGGCGAGGGCCGCCGTCGTGATGGTCTTCCCGACTCCGGTGTCTGTTCCGGTGACCAGGATGATGGCGGGCAGGTTCATGGAAGTTCCTCCAGAATGCTGCGCAGCACTGCGCAGCTGTCTTCGATTTCCTCGGGTGTAAGGGTGGCGCGGGCAGTGAGCCGCAGCCGAGAGATGCCATCGGGGACGGACGGCGGGCGGAAGCAGCCGATCCGGACGCCGGCGGTGCGCGCGGCCGCGGCGGCTGCCAGGGCTGACTCGGCCGAGGGCATGGCGATGGACTGGACGGCCCCCGCTGTTTGCTCGACGGACAGGTCAACGGTGGTGCCGCCGGCTGCGAGAACCGCGGTGAGTCCGTCTGCCAGCGCCGCAGCGTTGCTGTGGACTGATCCGGCCCGCCATGGCTCGTCCCGGATGATCCGTACGGCAGCGAGGGCCGCTGCGGCGGATGCGGGTGCCAGGCCGGTGTCGAAGATGAAGCTCCGGGCGCGGTTGATGAGGTGTTCCCGGAGCAGCGGGGATCCCAGGATTGCTCCGCCCTGGCTGCCCAGGGCCTTGGAAAGCGTCGCGGTGACGATTACGTTGGGGTGTCCGGCGAGGGCTGTCCCGGCCACCGAGCCGCGGCCCTGGAAGGTGCCGGTGCCGGTGACTCCGAGGCTGTGGGCCTCGTCGATGAGGAGCATCGCGTCGTACTCCTCGGCCAAAGCCAGCAGGGCAGGCAGCGGGGCTTCGTCGCCCAGGACGCTGTAGAGGGATTCGACGGCGATGAGGGCGCGCGGCTCCCGCCGGTCGGCCAGTAGCCGGCCGGCTTCCGCCACGCTGTTGTGGGTGAAGGATTCGGTGCGGGAGCGGCTGAGCCGGAATCCGTCGATCATCGAGGCGTGGCAGTGCTCGTCGGCGACGATCAGGGTCCCGGGGCCGCCTAGCGCCGTGATCACGCCGATGTTGGCCAGGTAGCCGGAGGAGAACACCAGCGCCGTTTCCATCCCGGCCAGCGTGGCCAGTTCCTGTTCGAGGTCGAGGTGCAGCCGGGTGGTTCCGGCGACCAAGCGCGAGGACGTTGCGCCCGCGCCCCATAGCGACGCGGCCGCAGCAGCCGCCTGGGCGACACGCGGGTCCGCCGCGAGGCCCAGGTAGTCGTTGCTGGCCAGGTCGATGAACTGTTCGTCCGCGGCGCGGGGGAGCGGGTGGCGGACCAGGCCCCGGCGGTCCCGGACTGCGGCCTGCCGCTGGAGCCACTGGGTCATCGAGGCGCTCATGCCGCTTCTCCGGACCGGGCCGGAACGCGCCCGTGGACTTCCGCGACGGCGGCCGTCATGCCGGCGGTGATCTGTTCAATGTCCGCCGCAGTGCTTGTGTACGGGGGCATGGTGTAGACGAGGTTCCGGAACGGCCGGACCCAGACCCCGTGGCGGATGGCCGCCGCGGTCACCGCAGTGACGTCGACGGCGTCGTGCAGTTCGATGACTCCGACGGCGCCGATGGTGCGGACATCCCGGACGGCCTCAACGTCCAGGGCGGGGGCGAGCCCTGTTTCGAGGCCGGCGCCGATCCGGGCAACGTCGGCCCGCCACTTGCCGTCGTCGAGGATACCGAGGCTGGCGTTGGCCACCGCACACGCCAGCGGGTTGCCCATAAAGGTGGGGCCGTGCAGCAGCGCCCCGGCTTTGCCGTTGGAAACCGTCGACGCAACGTCTGCCGTGCAGAGCATGGCGGCGAGGGTCAGATATCCGCCGGTCAGGGCCTTGCCCACACACATGATGTCCGGTACGACGCCGGCATGGTCGGCTGCGAACAGCTCGCCGGTACGGCCAAATCCGGTTGCGATCTCATCGAAGATGAGCAGCAGCCCGTGCCGGTCCGCCAGTTGCCGCAGCGCCGTCAGGCATTCGGCCGGGTAGATGTGCATGCCGCCCGCACCCTGGAGGACCGGCTCGACGATGATCGCAGCCAGCTCTCCGGAATGCGCTGCCGCGATGTCCGCGAGGTCGGCTGCCCACTCCTGCACGGTTTCCGGGGTTGCTGACGCTGCCGCCGGGGGACGGGGCGCAAAGACGTTGTCGGCCAGCAGGCCCGGGAAGGCGGTGTGCATGCCGTCCACGGGATCGCAGACTCCCATCGCAGCGAACGTGTCTCCGTGGTATCCGCCGCGGATGCTCAGGAACCGCTGCCTCCGGGGGTGGCCGGACGCGGTCTGGAACTGCACCGCCAGCTTCAGCGCCACCTCCACGGCCACCGAACCCGAGTCCGCGAGGAACACCCGCTCCAACCCGGGTTGTCCCGGTGCGGAAGGGGCCATGTCCACCAGCCTCTCGGCGAGTTCCACCGCAGGGGCGTGCGTGAGGCCGCCGAACATCACATGGCTGAAACTCTCGAGCTGCCGCTTGGCAGCGGCGTCCAGCACCGGGTTGCGGTAGCCGTGGATCGCCGCCCACCACGAGGACATCGCATCTATGACATCATGGCGTGAGCCGTCCTCACCTCGGAGCCGCAGCCGCACGCCGCTGGCCGCCTCAACCTCCCACAGCGGAAGGTCCGGGGACGCCGGCGCGTACGGGTGCCATAACCGTGCGCGGTCCCGCTCGATCAGGCCTATGGCCATGCCCGTCATAGTGCAAGCACCCTGTGCCGGGAACATTCCGCCGACCAGCCCAGCGGGGTGACCTGGACCTTCATGCGGCGCCGGCAGGCTGCGCAGTAGCGCGGCGGTTCCAGTGTGAGCCGCTCACCGCAGCGGAGGTGAACGTCCGACGTCGGGCTGGCGCCGCCGTCGGACGGCTCGCCGCAGTGCCCGCAAAACTGCGGGTCATCGCTGGTTGCGCTGGTGGAAACCCCGTTCATAGTGTCTTCTGGAGTTCCTTGATGGGCATGTTCAGCTCCACGAGGAGGTTGAGGTCGGCGGTGGCGGGGCGGCCGAGGGTGGTGAGGTAGTTGCCGACGATGACGGCGTTGATGCCGCCGAGGAGGCCTTCGCGGGTGCCGAGGTCGCCGAGGGTCAGTTCCCGGCCGCCGGCGTAGCGCAGTACGGTGCGGGGCATGGCGAGGCGGAACGCGGCGATCGCGCGGAGGGCGTCCTTGCCGTCCATGATGCCCTGGTTTTCCAGGGGGGTGCCGGGGCGGGGGTTGAGGAAGTTCAGCGGGACTTCGTGGGGTTCGAGGGCTGCAAGCTGGGCGGCGAGTTCGGCACGCTGTTCCAGGGTTTCGCCCATGCCAATCAGGGCGCCGCAGCACAGTTCCATGCCGGCGGCCTTGACCATGTTGCAGGTCTCGAGGCGTTCTTCGTAGCTGTGGGTGGTGACAACTTCGGGGAAGTAGCTGCGGGCGGTTTCGAGGTTGTGGTTGTAGCGGTGCACGCCCCACTCTTTGAGCTGGTCCACTTGGCGCTGGGTGAGCATGCCCAGGGAGCAGGCGATGTTGATGTCCACGGCTTCGTTAATGCGGTCGATCGCGAACTTGATCTGGTTCATGAGTTTGATGTCGGGGCCGCGGACGGCGGCGACGATGCAGAACTCGGTGGCCCCGGTCGCGGCGGTTTCCTTGGCGGCTTTGACGAGTTCGGGGATGTCCAGCCAGACGCCACGGACGGGGGAGTCGAAGAGGCCGGACTGGCTGCAGAAGTGGCAGTCCTCGGGGCAGCCGCCGGTCTTGATCGAGATGATGCCCTCCACTTCGACGTCCTCGCCGCAGTGTTTCAGCCGGACTTCGTGGGCCAGCTGGAGGGCCGCGGGAAGGGCGGCGTCCGGGAGGCGGAGGATCTCTTCGAGCTGCGGCTGGGTCAGGCCGATGCCGTCTTCGAGGACCTGCCGGCGGGCGGTTTCAAGGATTTTCGCGCTTGTTTCGTCGATGGTTGGAACGGCTGCCTGAATCGTCATTGAGGGGTCCTTTTCGCGTTCGCTGGATGCGGATCTTCCACAACCAAAAGTTAGTTCTATGTTGCGGACAAAATTTTGTACTGTGTCTACAATTTGCTGGACCGGACGTTGGCTGAGGTCCAACGTTGGTGTCGAGGCGACCACTTCGCTGTACTGACCTCGCCCGGGAACCAATAGCCTTGGACGTGGCACAGTCGGTCGGTCGCCTTCTGGCACACGAGCGATCTCGATAGAGCGGCGCCGAGCGTGCCGGGCAACTAATGGCAAACGACACCACGACTTCCTACCTGGTCACGGAACCCGTCAGGGCCGCGACCGGGCGGAGAAACACCGGTCTGGCAAACAGCCACAGTGCGATCATTACTGCCACTGACGCCGCGAAGATCCAAAAGCCGTCCCACGACTCGCCGTCCCGAGACCCATACATGTGGTTCAGGTTCCTCAAAAGTCCCGTTGATGCGACCAGCGTCACGTGGACGATGATGAATCCGGCGAAGTACAACATGACGGGGAAATGTATGGCGCGGGCCACTTCAATGGGGTAGACCATATTGAGCTTGGCAGTACTTTTCGGCCAAGCTCCCGACATGCGGAGGCCTGTGATGATGGCCAGGGGCGCCGCGATAAAGACCGTCAGAAAGTAGGCCAACACTTGAAGGCTGTTGTAGTTGACCCAGCCGTTCTCGGTCGGCCACTGAAGAGATGCGTACTGGAGTGCCGCAGATAACGCGTTCGGAAGTACTTCCCAATGTGTGGGAACAATCCGCATCCACTGACCCGTGGCGAATATCAGAACGAAGAACACCAAGCCGTTCAAAACCCAGAGGAAGTCCATGGTGAGGTGGAGCCAAAGATCCAGACTGATCTTCGCAGGCCGCCCCTTCGTCCTTATCGGACCAGAATTGTTGCGAGTCCAGTAGGCGGCCGGGCGTTGAACTGTACGCACCTGGATTCCGGTACGGATAATCAGCATGATGAACAAGGCATTCAGGAAATGCTGCCATGCCAGCCACGACGGAAGACCTACCGGAGCATTCGCAGGCAGCTGGGTTTCGCCAGGGAACTCTATGATGAAGGACTGCACGTCCGGCAGCGTTCGGAGCAGCTTGGCTGCCAATACAACAATGGCCAAGAGTAGGATACCGCCCGGAACGGCCCACGCCAGAGTGCGCCACTTTGACCCATTCGGGGCAGTCAGAGATGCAAGCCTAGTGAGAGTTTTCATACCCGCCCTCTTCAACTTCGGTGCGAACTAATAGCCCGGATCAATTGGGGGACGACGGTAAACACGTCTCCAACCACCCCGAAGTCGGCGATATCGAAGATTGGAGCGTCCTCGTCTTTGTTGATGGCAATGATAGTTTTCGACGTCTGCATACCAGCCCGGTGTTGTATCGCTCCGGAAATTCCGAGTGCGACATATACTTGCGGCGAGACTGTCACGCCCGTCTGCCCCACCTGCAGGGACTGAGGCCGGAACCCCGCGTCCACGGCCGCGCGGGATGCGCCGACAGCTCCCCCGAGTGCGTCGGCCAGTTCATCTACCAGGCTGAATCCCTCTTTGGAACCCAAACCCCGCCCGCCGGACACCACGATGTCCGCCGCACGCAGTGGAGGTCGGTCACCGCTCGCGAGTGCATACTCGATGCCTGTTATCCCGGCAAAAACCCCAGGACCGCCCTGCCTGGACGCCATAGTGGCAACAGGAGTCGTCTTCTGCGTATCGGATGGCAGCGCACCCACGCGGATCGTCACCAACGCAGGGCCCTCGTCGACTGTCGCTTCAACATCATAGGAACCGCCAAAAACGGAATGTTTCACAACAATGCGATCGCCGTCATCTCGGACATCCACTGCATCGACCAACAATCCCGCACCGAGACGAACTGCGGACCTGGCCAATGCCTCGCGACTGTCGTTTGTATTGGCAGCCAGCACCGCCATCGGCTCGAATCGCTGCGCAGCCTCCACTACCGCCTCAACCTGAGGTGTGACTAAAGCTGTGCCCACGGATGGATCCGCAAACGCAAAGACCTCTTCCGCGCCGACTTCGCCAAGCTGCGAGATTAGGGAATCAACGTCACCCGGGAGTGCCGCTATCACCGCAATCGGTGATCCCAGCCGCGCCGCGGCGGTCAGCAGCATCGAAGCGCTGTCGTGAATCCTACCTTCGTAGGAAACTTCAATTGACACCAAGATATTCTTCATTTCCTGCTCCATCTCAGATCTGCTTATATCAAGCGGCCAGCGGCCAAAAATGCTGCAATCTTGTCGCCAGCATCGCCCTCGTCAAAAATCTTCGTTCCGCCGACACGGGCCGGCCGTTCGGAGACGGCATGAACAAGGGTCAGACTTGCCGTGGGAAGTTCCGACCCCAATTCGGCTGCGGACACCTCCATCAGCGGCTTTCTCTTGGCGCCAAGAATTCCTTTAAATCCGGGGAATCTGGCCTCGGGCATGCGCTCCGTGACCGATACCACGGCGGGGAGCGCGGCCTCCACCGCCACGGTGCATCCGTCGCCGCTACGCTGACCCGAGACCGCACTGTCTCCGATCTCCACGGAATTGAGGAACGTAAGATGCGGTATGCCTAAGCGCTCGGCGATCATGGCTGGTACGACCCCGCCGCGACCATCGGTGGACTCGTTTCCCGCAATCACCAGATCGTAGCCCTCCCGGCGTAGTGCAGCGGACAGGATGGCCCCGGTCATCTGGGCATCTGCGCCAGCAAATGTGCCATCGAACACGTGGACGGCAGAGGACGCCCCCATAGCAAGCGCTTTACGAAGTGCCTTCGTGGCAGTGGCGGGCCCCATAGACATGGCGACGACCTCTGTGTTCTTACTCGTGTCCTTGAAATCGAGGGCTGCCTCCAAAGCCCTTTCGTCGATTTCATCGATCACTGCGTCACTAGCCCCGCGGTCTACTCGGCCGCTAGTGGCATCTAACTTCCGTTCGCCATAGGTATCCGGCACTTCTTTTATGAGTACAACAATCTTCACCGATTCACTCCTTCGACTATTCGTCCTAGGCCCTTCCGTGCCCCGGAAGTTCAATCCAGTACAGCACGAGAGTCACCGTAAATCAACCATACGTTTGATTGATAATGACTTACGCGGGCCTAGGCAAATCGTTCGGTGGCGCGTCGAGATGCAGCCCGGGCTGAGTATTAAGTGTCCGAGCGGCCTTCGGCTGATGGTTAAGTGGGCTAAGGGGCGAGCCGGTCGCTATCGCGCACCGTATAGGGGGAGCTCCGACACCACTGTCAGCCGTCACTCTCAGGGCACCGCGTGTAGGGCGCCATCGAAGCCATAGTCTCCTGAATGGCTCGATAAATCAGCTTGCGTCGCACGATCTTTCCTCCGGCGTTCCGTGGCATTTCGTCCAAGACGCGAATCCACAGGGGCCGTTTGTAGCCCGCGAGCTCTCGCGAGCAATGGTCTAGCATGTCCTGTTCGGGTGGGTGCCCCGCTCCGACAATGTAGGCAACGGGGGACTGTCCCCATTTGGCATGGGGCAGCGGAACGACCACGGCCTCCTGGACCCCCGGCAGGCTTCGGAGCACCTGCTCCACCTCATTGGGGTATATGTTCATACCACCGCTATTGATCATGTCTGTCCGTCTATCGAGGATTCGGACAAAGCCGTCCCTGTCGATGGTCCCCATGTCTCCAGTTAGGTACCATCCGCCCTGGAATGAGGCATTCGTTGCTTCCTCAAGTCCCCAATAGCCGATGGCCAACGAACGGGAGGCTGCCACGAGATGCCCTATGGTCTTTCCGTCGTGCGGCAGCCGTGACCCGCTCTCATCGATGAGCTTGATTTCAGTGTCAGGCACCGGCCGGCCGACAGTTTCGGAGACGGCTGAAATGTTGGATACCACGTCTTGGGCCGTGGTGGCCGTCAGGAGTCCTCCAGAGTTCTCCGTCATGCCCCAACCCTCGATGACACGCTCACCGAGCGAACGGCATAGTTCCCGCAAGTGCTCCCTCGGAGCCTTCGAGGCCGAATGGAGGACCGACACCAGAGACTGCACGCGTTCGGGGGCCCTGTTTACTTCGTTAGCGAATTCGATGATGACCGGGCTCGGGAGAATCAAGAAGTTCGCGGCGTGGTCTTCGACGGCTTCAATGACGCGCCCCGTATCCCACACCGGCAGCATGACCGTCGTGCCACCGACGTAAATGTGCGGAAGGATGTGAGCGGGTACCGTCGAGGAGAAAGAGATCGATAGACCGAATACCTGAATGCTTCCAAGGGCGTAACGGCAAGCGAGTGCGTTCGTCTGCCCAAGGTTCCTGACACTTTCATGGGTCAGCATTGCGCCCTTGGGTGTTCCACTGGTCCCGCTCGTGTACCCCAGAATAAACAAGTCGGATCCCCCTGCGTCGATCCGGCTGTGCGGTTCGGCGCCATTGATCATCGCCGTAAAGCTCTCGCCCTCGAAGCTGTCAACCTCGTCAAGGCAAACGAGACAGCTGACGTCCGACCCGGTCAGCGCCGTCTGGACATGGGCACCATAGGATTTGGAGTAGAACAGTGCACGCGCGCCGGAATCGGCCAAAATGGCTGCCGCTTCACGTCCTTTGAATCTGGCGTTGACGGGCACGACCACGAAGCCTGCCTGGGCACAAGCCAGATACACCTCCATATATTCGATCCGTGTGTCGGACCAGAGGGCCACCCTGTCCCTCTTTGCCAGCCCTCGGGCAATGAGGGCGTTCGCGAGGCGCGAGCTGCGATCGGCCAGTTCCCCATAGGTTCTGGTTTCGCCTCCGTGCATGGCGAGGGCTATCCGGTTCGGGTTTTGTCTGGCATGTAATTGCAGGCTATGAATAACGTTGTCCTCTTCCGGACGCCAACCCAACGTTGCTTTCGTCGTGTCCGACATTCCGGTCCTGATCACACGCTGGCAGTGGTGGGTGCACCGTCCAGCAGAGGTAGCCCGACCAGGGATTCCAGAGCGGCGAAGTCAAGGTCGGAATCGAGGATTTCTAACACCCGCGCTCGTCCGCCTCCGACCTGGAATATCGCCACATCTGTGTAAACGCGTTCGACGCACCGTTGCCCTGTTAAGGGGTATGCGCATGCCTCAACGAGCTTGCATTCACCAGTTTTGGTGAAGAGGTCCATGATGACGTAGACGTGTTTGGCCCCGACAGCAAGGTCCATGGCGCCTCCAACGCCAGGGATTGCCGTTGTGGAGTTCGTCCGCCAGTTGGCCAAATCCCCATCAACGGACACCTGGAAGGCCCCCATAACGCAGTAGTCGAGGTGACCGCCACGCATCATGGCGAAGGAATCCGCATGGTGGAAGTATGATGCGCCCGTCTCTTCAGTGACGTACACCTTGCCTGCATTAATCAGATCGAGGTCAACCTCCGCAGGGCCGGCTGCGGGCCCCATCCCAAGCATGCCGTTCTCGGTTTGCAGGATGATTTCTTTGTCCTCCGGGAGGAAATCCGCGACAAGAGTTGGCACGCCGATGCCCAAGTTGACGTAGGCCCCGTCAGGGATGTCCAATGCCACTCTTTTGGCGATTTCCTGACGATTTAGCCTCATTTCGCAAGCCTCTTTTCGTTGTCAAGTACAGATGTGGCGATGAACCGGTCGATGTAGATGCCTGGAGTCACGATTGATTCCGGGTCCAGGCCGCCCAGCGGCACAACGTTTTCCACTTCAGCAATCGTGGTTTCGGCGGCGGTGGCCATGATGGGCCCGAAGTTCCTGGCCGTCTTTCGATAGACAAGATTTCCCCATCGGTCGGCTGCATGAGCCTTGATGAGCGCGAAGTCCGCCTTCAATGCCGTCTCCAGTACGTAAAGGAAACCATCAAATTCTTTGGTTTCCTTTCCCTCGGCCAGCTCGGTGCCGACGGCAGTCCTGGTGTAGAAACCAGCGATCCCTGCACCAGCTGCGCGGATCCGTTCAGCCAAACTTCCCTGGGGAACCAACTCAAGCTCGATCTTGCCCGCCAGATACAACTCGTCGAACACGGTCGAGCCGATCGCCTTAGGGAAGGAGCAAACAACCTTTCGCACACGGTCCAGCTGGAAGAGCCGGGCGATCGCATCCCCACCGGCGCAGGCGTTGTTGTTGATGACGGTCAGATCGCGCGACCCGACTTCGATGAGGGCATCAATCAGGTGGGTGGGTTGTCCGGGAGGCCCAAACCCACCTATAAGAAGGGTGGAGCCATCCTTGATATCAGCGACAGCAG
Source organism: Arthrobacter sp. CC3 (assembly GCF_039907775.1). Lineage (NCBI taxonomy): Bacteria > Bacillati > Actinomycetota > Actinomycetes > Micrococcales > Micrococcaceae > Arthrobacter > Arthrobacter sp. CC3. The sequence continues at coordinate 9,376 of NZ_JARCCY010000053.1, read as the reverse complement.
CAACTGCGTTGTCGAACTCCTTATTAATCATTCTCGTTCCTTCATAATCGTGGTGTCGGCCGTCTCAGAGGATCGCCATGGCATTAGCCGGCGAACTGACTGCCCCTGGGAGATTCAGTGGTACAGCGACAAACTGAAATTCCCATTTTTCCTGCGCCCGGCACTGCTCACCCAGCATTTTGAGATCCAGAAGCTCCATCAGGGACATGCCCAGGGACGGCAGCAACCGCCTGTGCAAGGACCCGGCTTGTGGATCTCCCGGGCCATTTTCAACGGCGGGATTGTCGCTGCCGACCAGTGCAATTCGGGCATCCCAGAGGAACCGCGCGGTTGCTTCTCCGGCATGCAACCCGTCCCATCCAAGGGTGGCTTGACGATCGGCGGCATTCAGTGCCAGGTAGGCCTCCACCCAGCCGGTTCGGACTAGAAGAACATCACCGGCGCGGAGTTCCACTCCCGCCCACTGCGCAGTCTCGCGAAGCAGGGCGGGGGTGTAGCCAAAGCCAGAGAACGGGTCCGAAGCCCCGTCCCGTTCTGCTCTAAAGCGGGCAACATCTAGGAGCACGCCGCGCCCAACGATGCCGCTCGTTGCCCAGTGGTGCATTCCAAGCCTCTTACGAGCCTCGTCAAGGTCGGTAATGCCTCCGTAGTATCCGTACTCGCGGGCACGGACGTGGCCAAGTCCGTCCAGCTGCGAGGAGGCTTGCGGGTTGAAACGCCCGATCACATCTTCCGCTTCGTTGCGCGATGTCTCCACGACGGCGTGTTCAATCGGATCACGACCGAACAGGGGCGGATCGAAGGCATTCACCCCAAGGTTGAGTGGAACGGCCTTGCCGCTAACCACCAATGAGGCGCCGTCGAGAACCTGCTCGGTGTCGATAAATGCCAAGGTCCCTTTCTCCATCGGAAGGTGACCCCAGGAGTGGCGGATCTTCAGTTGTCCAAGCTCGGGCAGCTCGTCGTAGAGTGGGAGCTCCGACAGTCTCATTGGATTGCCTCGTCGAACTCAAGGGCCCCTGCGTTGAAGAGCCGGATGGCCTCCTTTAAGCCATGGGTCTTGATGAGATTCTGGATCTGAACCACTTCGGGAGTCAGATGCAGTAATGCGTCGGTCTCAGCACCCATCCGAGCGTAAGTCAGTAGGCCTTGGAGCTCTATCGTGCGGTTGATGGCTTCCTTCTTGACTTTGAGGAGGCTAGCCGGTGTTCGGGCTATCGACTGCGCAGTTTCGCGAACATGATTTTCGAATTCCTCGGCCGGAACCGACTCCGTAGCCCATCCCCAGGCCGCTGCCGTTTTGCCGCTGATCCGCCGTCCTGCATCGAAGGACATGAGCTTTGCCCGCTTTGGCCCAACAAGGTGGGACCACAAAGGCGAGATGTACCCGCCCCCCAACGGCAAGGCCGGGGAAGCCATTATCGTCGCGTCGTCGGTGACGATCGTGATGTCGCACATGGAGGCAAGCTGGGTTGCCCCGGCGACACAGACGCCGTGCACGGCCGCAATGACCGGTTGGGGATGCCGCCAAATCTTGGTCCACAAGTCGATGTTGTAAAGAAGATGATCTCGGTCCTCCACGGGCCCCCGTTCTGCCGTATAGCCGATCTCATCAGAATCAGCCGCGATGTCGTACCCCGCGCTGAAGGAGCGGCCTGCACCCTTGATCACTACGACACGGTTATTGGATGCGGCAAGTACGTCCAGAGCATGGGAGAATTCCGCCAGCAGGGCGCCGTTCATGGCGTTCAGGCGTTCGGGCCTGTTGAGCGTAATCCAAGCGATGTGCCCGACCCGCTCCAGAATGATGTTGCTGTATTCCTGCATGGCGTTACCGGCCCAGCTGCAGGCTGTATCCCGGTGTCGAGACCGCGAATGAGGTCGCGGTGCCCGGATCTGAAAGGAGGTCTTGGAGTGCATCCAGGATGCTGTCGGCGCTGCGGCGCCGATCCGTGCGTACAGGCCCCTTGGCGAGCATCGCATCCACCTCTTCGTTCGACATCATGAAACGCAGCAAGAGTTCCTCATCGGAAATGCCGGTCGTAAACTTTCCGCGTATCTCGGCGATCGAGGGATTCGGGCGCGTCCATGTCTCAAGCTGCTTGGCGCGCGGGCTAGAGAGAATGCGGTCCATCACATTCGGATTGATTTCTGCCGGAACCGGTCCGTAATGGCCGAGAGCATAATGGATTACCTCGTCCGGGAACATGCTGTAGGCCTCACCAGTAACAATGTTCAATACGGCTTGGATGCCCACAAATTGTGAGAACGGCGTGGCCATGATCGGGGAACCTAGGTCAACACGTACACGCGGGATCTCCGCCAGCACCTGAGGAAACTTGTCCTTCATGCCGTGACGGTCCAACTGGTTGATCAGTGTTCCGGTCATGCCCCCCGGTAGCTGGTGATCGTAGATCCTCGGATCGTACTCGGCCGGGATGCCGATCTGGTGGCCACCATCCTGAGCGATCTCCAGGAAGTGTTCCGCTACCGGGGCCAGTGTGGACGTATCAAGCCCATGGGAATTTCCCATGTGCTCCACTATTACCGCCATCATTTCAGTAGACGGCAGCGAGGCGCCGTTGGCTAACGTCCGGGACGCGGTGTGGATGCGTTGGAAGCCGTTCTCCATGGCGATGATGTAGTTGTGCTGAGCCAGACCAGTTGTGTTGTGGGCGTGGATTTCCAAAGGTAGGCTGCCCGTTGCGGCTCGAATGGCCGGAAAGAGAGTCCTAGCGCGTTCTGGCTTGAGGACGCCGGCAGCATCTTCGACGTACAGGGATTCGACTCCCTCCCAGCCGGCCATTTCACCTGCACGATTGGCGAAGTAGGCGTCGTCGTGGACCTCTGTCAGCCCGTACATGATGGCTGGAACTGGCTGGCCGCCGGCTTCTCGGACAACGTCAACCATGTGCTTCATGGTCGGCATATCGTAAAGGCAGTCGTAAAGCCAAAAGCTGGTTGATCCATGTTTGATCAGGGTTTGGATCCACAGATCCAGGATGGCCTGCGGAGTGTGAGCGAATCCCACGGCGCTGATCGTGCGAAGACCAGAGCGAAGCTCGTTGCCCGACAGCCCGCTAACTAGGAAGTCCAGTGTCCCCCACGGGTCGTCTGCATATTCGCGCAACAGAACAGTGAACATTCCTGCGCCTGTCAGGTCAACGGTTCGGTAGCCAGCCTTGGAGATGTAGGGAAGGGCGCCGGCGGCTTCGAAGGCGCGCATGCGCATGCCCCAAAGGCTTTGCTGCCCGTCTCGTAGCGTCTGGTCGACAAAGTCAATGTGCATGGTTTCTCCTTGCGAGTTCTTTGGTCATCCTTATGGATGTTTGAATGAAGGCTTGGTGCGGGCTATTCGATGCCTGCAAGGTCACCTGCTGCGTTCCAGCCGGGCAGGAAACGCTCTTCGAGCCATTTCGTTGTGATTGGTGCAGCTCGGAATTCCTCGTTGGCGAGGATGGCGCGGTGGAGCCCCATGGTGGTGCTGATGCCGCTGACTTTGAGTTTGGCCAGGGCCCTTAGCATTAGGTCGATGGCTTCCTCGCGGGTGTCGCCATGGACGATGACTTTGGCGATGAGCGAGTCGTAGTAGGGGACCACTTTGGCGCCCGGGAAGGCGAGGGTGTCAACGCGGATATTAGATCCGTTCGGTTCCACCCATTCGTGGATGGTTCCGGGAGTCGGCATAAAACCGTTGCGGGCATCTTCAGCGTTGATGCGGCACTCAATCGCGTAGCCGGATAGCTCTACGTCTTTTTGTTGGAAGGACAGCCTTTCCCCCCGAGCAATGCGTAGCTGCTCACGAACGATGTCGAGTCCGGAGATCATCTCTGTCACGGGATGCTCGACCTGGACACGGGCATTGAGTTCGAGGAATATGAAACGCTCTTTCTTTACGTCGACAAGGAATTCGACGGTCCCGGCCCCGACATATCCGAGGCCTTCAGCCAATTGCACGGCCGCGTCCCGGACCTGATTGACGAGGCTCGGTGGCAAGCCAACTGAAGGAGCCTCTTCAATGAGTTTCTGGTAGCGGCGTTGCGCCGAACAGTCGCGCTCTCCGAGGTGGCACACGGTTCCATGTGTGTCCGCCAGGATCTGAACTTCGATGTGTCGTGCATTCTCGATGTACGGCTCCATGTATAGGGTGCCGTCGCCGAACGCTCGCTCAGCCTCGGACTTGGCGCGCATGAAATGCTCCCTGAGGTCGTCAGGGCCCTGAATAATGGTCATGCCGCGGCCACCGCCTCCGGCCGATGCCTTGAGCAATAACGGATAGTTGGAGAGGTCCTCCGCTGCAACAATGGCAGCTTCGAGGTCGGTGAGACCCAGTGTTCCTTGGCCGGTCGGGATGCCAATGCTATCGGCCATCTGGCGCGCGCCCAGCTTCGATCCCGAGCGGCGCATGACTTCGGCTGGCGGACCGACGAAGGTGATGCCATATTCCTCGCACGCATCAACAAGTTCTGGGCGTTCGGATAGGAATCCGTAGCCCGGGTGGATGGCATCGCACCCTGTTGTGAGTGCAGCGGCGATGATCCGGTCGATTGACAGGTAACTTTCCCCCGCCGGAGCCGGGCCAATGACAACGATCCGGTCAGCGAGTTTCGCCGCCTTGGAATCTACATCGGCCGCCGAGACGGCCAGCACGCTCTGCACGCCCTCATCAAAGCAAGCGCGGATGAGTCTAACCGCGATTTCGCCTCGATTGGCGATTAGGACTTTATGCATCGCTCTATGCCTCGGCCTTGATGCTGACAAGCGGAGTTCCGAACTCGACGGCACCCGCGTTGTCTACATGTACGGCCGTGACGACACCATTGACGTCGGCCGAGACGTTGCTCATCAGTTTCATGATTTCAACAATGCCCAGGGTGTCTCCGACTTTGACCAGCTGACCGACTTCGACAAATGAGTCTGCTCCTGGTTCGGGAGCCCGCCAGAAGACCCCGACGCTGGGGGAGGTCACTACATGATCGCTGTCCGAGATGGGCACCGCTGACGAAACCTCCTCAACTTGGGTGGACGGGGAGTGCGATGGCTGGAGGGGCGGGTCAACGACCGGAAGTGGTGGCACCGCGTTGGGAGATGCATCGACCAGCATGGGGGACGCCACTTCAGTGGCGTTTCCTCCCAGAACGGACGGCAGGGGCTTGCCGTTACGGGCCAGTTCAATGCGCGTGTCGCCCACCGTGATGACAGCTTGGTCCCAGCTCGATGCTCGCAGAGATTCAACTATGGTCTTGATATCTGTCGGGGATAGAGACAACTCGGGCTCCTAATTTAGGTTCGTGAATAAGTCGGAAAAAATGAACGGCTATGTGGATCCGGCGATGGGACTTATGCGTCCTAGGGGCCGCCCAATCGTTGATCTCGCTGCGACCCGGGGGTGATGCGAGTCGAAACATGGGGACCCTGGGAGGTTAATTTGACCTCGTTCCTGCTTCAGTCCGGTATAGCGAAAACGGCCCAACGAACGGGTGCGTCCAAAGCTGACTCGGATGCGGGTGCTATGAGTATCATCCTTCTCCTTTCGCCGGGCCGAAGCGATCGCTGGAAATAGTCGGGGCTTCAAACGTCATCGTCGAGGAAGCACCCATTTTCGGATTCAAGTGCAATTTATCAACCAACCGGTTGGCAGGTTCAACTATAGTCTCAAACATCACACTTAGACAATAGGGTCCATTCGGGTCCGAGGGACGGGCCGGTCCGGACTGCCCCTGCAGAAGGCAGACTGCCGGGTGCGAGGTTCGTCGTTGGTTTGAATAGGGTGCTACTCATCTTTTGAGGGGTGATCCGCGGTGACTCATGTGCGGGTGAGTGCTCCCGGCATCGCCGCTGTGCCACACAACTCTCATCCTGCAGCGGATCAGCGAGAAGTCGGGGGTGCCTCTATGGTTTTCGTCAATCGGCTGAGGGTAGCCGGGGTTCGTAGAAGGTGCTGTCTCTGAGCATGGCATAGAGGGTGTCGCAGCGGCGGCGAGCGAGGGCGATGAGAGCCTGATTGTGGCGTTTGCCTTCGGCTCGTTTCCGGTCGTAGTAGGCCCTCGACAGTGGATCCTTCAGTGCGGGCGAAGGCGGCGAGAAACAGGGCTCTTTTGAGGATTTTGTTTGCTTTCCGGAGGGGTGGATCTCTGCGGATGGATGTCCCGGATCGCCACGTCACCGGGGCCAGGCCTGCGTAGGAAGCCAGGTGTCCTGCGGAGGCGAAGTCTTTGCCGACGATCTGGGTCAGGATTCGTGCTGCGGTCCTGACGCCGACCGCCGGGAGAGACGTCAGGACCGGGAAGACGGTGTGCCTCCACGAGGGCTTCGACCTCGGCGAAGACGGTGTCCCGCGATTCGCGGATATCGGCGAGCATCCCCGCCAGTTGGGCAGCACGATGGTCGCGGCGTTCGTTCCGACCACTTTCACTGCTTGCTGGTCCAGGGCGTCGATGATCTCGCCGGCAAGGCGTTCATCCATTCTGGGTGTGAGCTTTGTCAGCCGGTTCCCGATCCTGTCCGGTCGGCATGGCGGAGGGCTTCGGGGGTCGGCCAGGTCCGCAGCAGATCCAGCACGGTCAGGTGGTCCCGGCGCCGGCCTTGGACACGCTCCAGTGCCGGGTGGATCTGGGTCAGCAGGCCTGGGATCCGGTTCGATGTCGCGGTGGCCTGTTTGGCCGGGGCGTCGTCGAAGCCGCAGAGCATGGTCAGTTCGGCGAGTTGTTCGTCGGCGATCTGGATGGACGCAGTGTCTGGGGCATGGTCCGGGCCGCTTCGGCGATGATGAACGCGTCCCGGACGTCGGTTTTCGCTTCGCCGGGGTGTCGGTCCGCGATCCGGCGCATCGCCAGCCCGGGCAGGTATTCGACGGTGACACCGGCGTCCTGGGCGACCGCGACGGGGAGTGCACCGATCGTAGCTGGCTGGTCAACCACGAGCAGGATCCTGCCGTGCTTGTTCAAAGAGTCGAGGATTTCGCGGAGCTTGACCTCGTCGTTGGGCAGGGCCTTGTCGAAGAGCTTCTTCCCGGCCCGGCCCGGTCCGCGGCAACGGCGGCGTGGTGCTCGCCCTTGCCGACGTCCAGGCCGATGAAGACATCATGCTTTCGTGGTTTCCGTCCACCTGTACCTCTCAGTCGCAGCAGCTGATACCTGAGCTGGACTTTCACCGGTGACAGAGCCCGGCAACTACGTTACGCACGACGATCCCAAACTGTCCTGCCTCTATTAGCGGCCTCTCCGGCACCTACCGGACCCGGGTGACAACACCCCCCTGTGAGTCTTGATGTGGCTGGTCTGGGACTGGCTGGCAGGGTTGGTGCTGGACGCCTCTTCCGGGCTGTGACTCAACACCCCCTCGGCCCTTTCGTGGGCCTTGGATCCGAATTGTCCGGTCACGGAAACGGCGGCCAGTGCCTGCCCGGCCCACCTCGATGGCTTGATCAGAAGACTGCCCAGCCCCTTAGGACTGTGGCTCATCACAGGAATGCCTCGGAGTGACCTTCACCCGGGCCGGCGTCCGGGCCGCACCGCGCGGCCTGAAGCATCTGCCCGTTCGTGAGGAAGGAACCCCGACCGCGATGACCACAGTCGCATGCTCCCACCCGTTCATCATCGGCGTGGACACCCACGCCCGCACACATACCTATGCCGTTATCGCTGCCAGCGGCGAACATCTGGGCACCCAGGCCTTCCCGAATACGCACGCCGGTAGGAACCGTGCGATCGCCTGGGCCGCACGCCGCACGGGCGGCGACCTCGGTGCCTTGTGGGTCATCGAGGGCACCGGCAGCTACGGTGCCCTGCTCACGGGCACCGTCGGAAGGGCGGGGTACCGAGTCGTTGAAGCGCCCAGGGCCTACGCACCCGCCCGCAGGGGCGCCGGAAAATCCGATCCGCTGGACGCGGCCGCCATCGCTGCAGCAGCTCTTCCACTGGACGAGGCTCATCTGCGAATCCCGCGCCAGGACGATGGAATCCGTGCCGCCCTGCGCGTCCTGGTCGCCGCCAGAGAGCAGATGACGCTCGAGCGGACCGCTAAGGTCAATGCCCTTACCGCCCTACTGCGGGCCATCGACCTAGGAACCGACGCCCGCAAGCCCCTCACCGACACCCAGATCACCGAGATCTCGCACTGGCGCACCCGCGACGAAGAGCTGGCTCTCTCGACTGCGCGGGCCGAGGCCGTCCGGCTCGCCAAGCGCATCACCACGCTGGACACCGAGATTAAGGACAATCACACCCGCACAACGGAGCTCCTGGAGTCCAGCCCCGCCGCTCCGCTACTGGAGGAAACAGGAATCGGGACCGTGACCGCCGCCGTGGTCTACACAGCCTGGTCGCATCTAGGCCGGGTACGTTCCGAGGCCGCCTTCGCCGCTCCGGCCGGGGTCAACCCCATCCCAGCATCGTCGGGGAACACAGTCCGACACAGACTCAACAGAGGAGGCGACAGGCGCCTCAACAGTGCACTCCACATGGCCACCGTCGTCAGGATGGTCCACGACCCCGCCACTCGTGCCTATGCCGAACGCAAGAAGGCCGAAGGTAAGAATCCACGAGAGATCCGCCGCATTCTCAAGAGATATCTCGCCCGGCACCTCTATCGCGCCCTGAACGCGCTCCACACCGCCAACGACACGGTCCCGAGGACGGCTTGACAGATATAGAAGATTCGGATCATTGACGACCGAGGGCGGCAATCATGCCGGGGCCGGCAGGCCGGCACACCCTTATCCTGGAGGCGGAAAGGGCTACGAAAAAGGTAACGGGGGAGAGGCAGCTGCGGCGCTACACTACGGATAGGTGGCCCTTTAGCTGGTAGTCACTCAAACACTGAGGCGAGGCCCCTCCATGTGAAGCATCTCGGAGACTTGTCCGCATCGTACGTTTCCGCTGGCTTTGGTCATCAGGGTTGTGATCGGCTGTCGAATCCCGCGTTCGAACGAGCCCTCCTGCTGCCGCTCCTGCCAGGCGCTGCGGGGGGCGACGGGGCCGTGACAGTCCTGACGTCGCGTCCCGTACCTACCGCCGTGAGCGGGGCATTTCGGCTGGACATAACTCCGAGATCAAAACACCGTTTTGGCCCTGCTCGACAGGTTGGCCCCAAGCCGAATCCCGCGGTTCCGATAGTGTTACTAGAGCGATGTTGAACGCCAAGGCCTAGCTGACCGCGCCGTGTTCGACTTGGAAGGGAATCTATGGCCCGCCGACGGATCAGTACGTGTCTAGGCCGGCCAGTCGAAGAAGCCCTTGCCGGTCTTCCGTCCGAGTTCGCCGCGGGCCACTTTGTCGCGCAGGATCTGCGGCGGCGCGAAGCGCTCCCCCAGGGTCGACTGCAGGTATTCCGCGATGCCCAGCCGGACGTCCAGGCCCACGATGTCCGTGGTCCG
>NZ_JARCCY010000052.1:0-29263 GCF_039907775.1 Arthrobacter sp. CC3 | reverse complement strand
CACGAAACGAAATTAACAGGTCAGGCCAGCGATTAAAAGACCCCTTCACCGAAACCTAACAAAGTACTACTAGGCGACGTTCCTCGGACAGCGGACAATGCTGCCTGGCCCCCCGTTATCACCGGTTCAACTGGGCCTTGGGAGCTCGGGAAGCGAGTCCACGAGGTTGGTCTTGGCTTGCGGAGGATGCATATCTTCGGAGGCGAAGGGCTGGAGCCAGTTGTAATACACATTGGTATGAATTCACCGATGGATGTACTTTTGTCCTATGGAAACGCTCACTCAGGCTCCCGTGCTGGCAAGGTTCGGCTACGCGGTCTCTGACCCTACCCGCGCCCGGATCCTCCTGGCACTCTCAGAGGCCCCGTCCTATCCTTCGGATCTGGCCGACTCTCTGGGCGTGTCGCGGCAAAGCATGTCCAACCACCTGACGTGCCTGCGCGGGTGCGGACTCGTCGTCGCTGTCCCGAACGGCCGTCGCAGTAGGTACGAGCTCGCGGATGGACGGCTGGGCCACGCGATCAAGGATTTGATCGGTGTTGTCCTTGCGGTGGATCCCGCTTGCTGCGCGCCGGACGGGGAGTGCTTCGCATGACGACTCTCCTCCACACGCCGACGCCGGAACGTCGTGCGGTACTGAGTCTCAGGATCCGGCTGTTCGCTGCGGCGACGATCACGTACAACCTCGTCGAGGCGGTGGTGGCCCTCTGGGCCGGCGGTGTCGCGGACTCGTCGGCTCTGATCGGGTTTGGACTGGATTCGGTGATCGAGGTCGCGTCCGCGCTGGCGTTGTCCTGGCAGTTTTCAGCCAAGGACCCTGAACGCCGTGAGCATCTGACGCTGCGGATCATCGCGGTGTCCTTCTTCGCCCTCGCGGCATTCGTGACCGTGGATGCGGTCAGGTCCCTGACCGGAGGGGGAGAGGCCCGGCACTCCACGCCCGGGATCGTGATCGCGGCCTTGAGCTTGGCGATTATGCCGGTGCTGTCCTGGGCCCAGCGACGCGCGGGGCGGGAACTTGGATCCAGGACAGCGGTCGCTGATTCCAAGCAGACCCTGCTGTGCACCTACCTTTCCGCGGTGCTGCTTGTTGGACTGGTCCTGAACAGTACGCTGGGCTGGTGGTGGGCGGACGCGGGCGCCGCGCTGGTAATCGCGGGTACCGCCGTGCGGGAAGGCATCAGCGCGTGGCGCGGCGACGTCTGCTGCGCGGTGCCGAACGCCGCCGCTACCGCCCACGGCTCCGACACGGACGACTGCTGTGCACCGCTGCCTGCATCCGCAGACAACTCACCTGAAGTACAGGCGCATTCGGTAGAAGCCAAGGACCCTCACGACGATACTATATCCGGGTCGGGCTGCTGTGCCGGATGTGACTCCGGGAACCGGCCGCAGCCGTTGACGCTGAACACCCGCCGGGAGGACTGATTGATGGGGAGCGGGCACGACCACTCGACCGATGGCGCCGGTGGTCCCAGCCATCGCGGCAAACTGATCATTGTTTTCGGCATCACCTTCACGGTGATGGTCGCCGAAATCATTGGCTCTGTCCTGGCCGGAAGCCTGGCGCTGTTGGCGGACGCCGGGCACATGTTTACCGACTCGGCCGGGCTGCTGATCGCGCTGATCGCAGCCTCGCTGGCTTTGAAACCTGCGACCTTGAAGCGGACGTGGGGGTACAAGCGCGCCGAAATTATCGCGGCCGCCGGGCAGGCGGCCCTGCTGTTGGGTGTGGGCGGATTTGTCATCGTCGAAGGCATCCGGCGGCTCTTCGAACCCCCGGAAATCGGCGGGTCCACCATGCTGTGGTTCGGCATCATCGGCCTGGCGGGCAACGCCATAGGCCTGATCGTCCTGGCCTCGGGCCGGAACCACAACTTCAACATGAAAGCAGCCTTCCTCGAAGTCCTTAACGACGCCCTCGGGTCTGTCGCTGTCATCGTCGCCGCGGTCGTCATTGCCCTCACCGGTTGGACGCAGGCCGATGCTGTCGTGTCTCTGCTGATCGGCGCTCTGATCATTCCCCGCACCCTGAAGCTGCTCCGCGACACCACCGACGTACTGATGGAAAACGTGCCCCGGGGCCTGGATCTGGGTAAGGTCCGCGAACACATCCTGGCCCTGCCGCACGTCATTGACGTCCACGACCTGCACGCCTCCCTTGTCGCCTCGGGAACACCGGTCCTCTCGGCCCACGTCACCGTCGAAGACCCGTGCATGCGGGACGGCCACGCCGCGGCCATTCTCGCGGACCTGCAACGCTGCGTCGCGGAACATTTCGACGTCAGCGTCGAACACTCCACCTTCCAGATCGAACCCGCCGCTCACCGCGACCAGGAAAGCATGCCGCACTAATGACACCAGCACCACCGACAGCACCAACTCCCGCAGACACCGTAAGGAAGGTCCGCACGATCCTCTGGATCCTGATCGGTGTCATCATCGCCACCGGAGTGATCTCGTACGCCGTGTTCACTGCCACCGAACCAGCACCAGAAGCCGTGCAGCCCGCCGCCGACGCCCAGCTCGTCCGCGAGGACAGCCACCGCGTCACCACCCCGGCGACCGAAAAGGCCCAGCTCGTCGAATTCCTGGACTTCGAATGCGAATCCTGCCGCGCGGCCGCGCCGCTAGTCGAGGAACTGAAAAAGGACTACGGCGACCGGATCACCTTCGTCCACCGCTACTTCCCACTGCCGGTGCACCGGAACTCCGGCACCGCCGCCCTCGCCGTCGGGGCCGCTGCTCGGCAGGGCAAATACGAACAGATGAACACCAGGATGTTCGACACCCAGCCGCAGTGGGGCGAAAAACAGGACTCCCAGGCCGCCCTGTTCCGGACCTACGCGCAGGAGCTCGGCCTGGACCTGGAAAAATACGACGCCACCGTCGCCGACGAAGCCACCAGGGACCGGATCCGCAAAGACGTAGCCGACGGCGCCGCCATGGGCGTTACCGGCACTCCCACGTTCTTCCTCGACGGCCAAAAACTGACGCTGAACACTGAGGAACAATTCCGGCAGTTGCTCGATGATGCCGCAAAATAGTCCGGCCCCGCGCGAGAGCAGTGGCCGGGCCGTGAGTGAACCGGTCCAGGCCGCGGACCTGACCCCGGCCGCCCAGGATTACTTGAAGCTGATCTGGTTCGCCGGCGAATGGACTACGGAGCCGGTCACCATCGGCGGACTGGCGGAACGGCTGCGCCTGACCGCGTCCACGGTTTCCGAAGCGGTCAGCAAACTCGCCGGCCAGGGTCTGGTCACCCACGCCAAATACGGCAGCGTTGAATTGACGGCGGCCGGTCGGGAATATGCTGTGCTCATGGTCCGCCGGCACAGGCTGCTGGAGACGTTCCTTGTCCGGGTCCTCGGGTACGGATGGGACGAAGTCCATCTCGAAGCCGAAGTGCTCGAACACGCGGTCTCGGAGACCACGATCGCCAGAATAGATCAGCTTGCTCGGGCACCCTGCCCGGGACCCGCACGGCGATCCGATCCCCTCCCGGGACGGTCAGGCCCACCGGCCGGAAGCCGTCCAGCTCACCTCGGAGACGGCCGGCCGGCATGTCATGATCAGCCGGGTGTCGGACGCGGACCCTGCCCTGCTGCGCTACTTCGCGAGCCTCGCGCTCACCCCGAACGTGGAGCTCACTGTCAGAGACCGGCCGCCGTTCGCGGCGGGCACGACGGTGCGGGTAGCCGGACAGGACCTGGACATCTCCCTGGGTGTCCAGGCATCGGACGCCTTGTGGGTCGTGCCCCGCAAAGAGCAGGGCTGACAGCAACCGTATAGTCACGTCTGGGGCCTGGTTAGGACTGGCCGGTGATCGTCAGGACGATCAGGACACAGTTCAGTCCGACGATCAGCGTCGCGCTGGTCCACCCCGCGATCTTCAGCGGCGTGGAGTCGGTGTGGATTCCCATCACATCCCGTTTTCCGGTCAGCCGGATCAGCGGAATCAGGGCAAACGGTATCCCGAAGCTGAGCAGCACCTGGCTCAGCACCAGGGCGAGGGTCGGCTCAATGCCTGCGCCGAGGATAATAAGAGCCGGTATCAGCGTAATCACCCGCCGGGTCAGCAGCGGCACCCGGATCTTGAGCAGACCGCCCATGATCGTCGCCCCCGCGTAGCAGCCCACCGAAGTTGATGCCAGGCCCGAAGCGAGCAGCCCGATCGCGAACACCACGCCGATCACGGGGCCGAGCGCTGATGTCACGGCGGCGTGAGCGCCGGCAATGGTGTCCGTTCCCTCGATACCCCGCAGGCTGGACGCGGCCAGCAGGAGCATCGCGATGTTCACGACACCGGCCAGCATCAGGGCCCCGGCCACATCGAAACGCGTGGCACGGATGAGCCGGGTTCGTACCGCGGGGTCCTCGGAGAAGCCGTGCCTGTCCGTGGCCAGGGCTGAGTGCAGGTAGATCGCGTGCGGCATCACCGTCGCGCCGAGCATGCTGGCCGCGAGCAGGACCGTGTCTGTTCCCTCAAAACGGGGCACAAGACCTGACAGGGCACCTCCGGCATCCGGGGGATTGACGAATAGGCCGGAGACGAACCCGACGGCAATGACGCCGAGCAACACCAGGATCGCGTATTCGAAGGATTTCTGGCCGCGGGCGGACTGCAGCGCCAGCAGCAGCATGGACGCGAGCCCGATGATCAGGCCGCCAGCGAGCAGGGGAAGCCCGAAAAGCAGGTTCAGTGCGACGGCACCGCCGATAACTTCTGCCATGTCCGTGGCCCCGGCGACAACCTCCGCCTGGACCCAGTACAGCCGCCGACGGCGGGTCCCCAGTCGCTTGCCGAGAATTTCCGGGAGGCTGAGACCCGTCGCCACACCCAATTTGGCCGACTGGTACTGTACCAGGACCGCCATGGCATTCGCGGCCACTAGCACCCAGACCAGCAGATAGCCGTAGTTCGCCCCGGCGGTGAGATTCGCCGCGACATTTCCCGGATCCACGTACGCAATGGCGGCCACAAAGGCCGGCCCCATCAGCAGCAGCCGCGACCAGCGCCAGTTCGTGGCCGGGCGGGCCGGGACAGTTGTGGTGGTCATCGTTGTTCCTCGCCTTCGGGGTCCTGTTAGGACGAGGATAGCGTTAATTTAGGCATACCGAAAAGCAACATTTCGGGAGGCCACACAGGCCGGCTATAGGTATCTGCGACTATCGGTCGGGCCGCCCATCCCGTTCGCTCGGCTTAGGCCGCGGTACCGGGCAGACGTCCGGGGCTGTACCGTGCGACCGTGCCAGCGAGGGAGGCGACCGGCCATGAGCACGACTGAACCGACGCCGACATTGAAGAGCACAGCGGACCATGCCGACAGGGCAGCCGACGCTTCCGCAGCCGTCACGATCATCGCCCCGTACCCGATCGCTGAGGTGATCCAGAGAGCGCCGCCAGCTCGGTCAGCCAATATTCGTTTCCCCTAAGGAAGTAGGAATGACCGCTTTCGGTCCATGATTGGAGAATGCGGGCCAGCCCTGGGAGCCACTCGATAGGCACGGACCCGGTCCCCGAGGTTACAGCAACCCCTCAGAAGCCTCTGCCAGTTCGTACGGCGCGAATCTGTCAGTGGCGGGAGGGTCGGCTCCGTGCAGGTGAGGGTGCCGTGTCTGAAGACTGACCGTAGACGAAGTGGGCCTAGGGTCAATGATGAACAGGGAGCAGACCCGGGAGTTGGACGCGCAGACCTCAATCAGCGAGCTGCTCGACGAGCCGATCTGCGCCAAGTGCCTCCAGCTGTCGTTGTATCCGGCTTCGCCCCGGTGACATCCGCCGCGTGTCCTGAGCCGCCGGCATAATCCTCGTGCTGCGTCCTTGAGTAGGTCTGAATTACGACCTGACAGCCCACTGGGAGGATTGGACCTTGCCCGGTGCAAAGTCTGTAGTGTCTTTCGTTCTCGCCGCCGTCGCTGAAATCGGGGGCGCTGGCTGGTCTGGCGAGCCGTGCGGAAAGACAAAGCGTGGTGGTGGGCCCTTGGTGTCATTGCCCTGGGGATTTATGGTTTCGTTGCCACGTTGCAGCCCGACGCCCACTTTGGCAGGATCCTCTCTGCCTACGGGGGTGTTTTCGTCGCAGGTTCCCTGGCGTGGGGCATGATCTTCGACGGTTTCCGACCTGACCGCTGGGACATCATCGGGTCCGTCATCTGTTTCGTGGCTGTGGCTGTGGATTATGTTCTCGCCCCGTGGCTCCTGATTCGGACATACCTAGAATTGTCCGCACGAACGCTGGCACCTGGTAACGCAAATCTGGGTGCCCGGTAACGCGTGGACCCACCGGCCGCAGGAGGAGTGAGGCGAGACATGGAGCACCCGATGGATTAAGCCTTCGGACCTGTTGCGTGCATGTAATCGTCGATGGCCCTTGTCCCGCTGGCGCCGAGGACGCGGCGGCCTCGGAATTGAAATGTTCCTGCTTCATCAGCTGAACATGCTGTGGCAGCGTCTCAATCAAGCCCGAGGTTCCATTTTCCGCAACCGGCGCGCCGCACGTCCCGTATATCAACATCATTTTCAGTCGACGCACCGCCCGACGGTCACACCGGTCGACCGGGGCAGCACATGGAATAAGGATCCGGCCTCTGAGGCTGTTGCCCGGCCGCTTTCAGGTCTAGCGCGGGAAGTAAGGACCCGCGCATGAACGTGCAGGTAGCCATAGCCGGACGGGGATCCGGTGCCGTCGTCCTCGCATCAGTGAGGCCGAACCAGGGGACAGAAACTGCGCCTTTCGGTCTTATGGGCGACGGAACGGAACGGCAAGGATGGCTGCCCACAACACCCCACCTCCCGATCGGCCGGAATGTATACGTCCTGAACCGCGACGAACTTGTCAGGCGGGGCCTGCGGCACCTGCTGGAATCCAACGGGTTCACCGTCGTGGGGGAGAGTGGATCCGCCGATGAGGCCGCCGGCCGGATTGCGGCCCTGCGCGCCGATCTGGTCATTCTTGATGATGAGTTTTCGGACGGAACCGGCGCCGGAGTGTGCCGCACTGTTGCCGAGGCCGACCGCTCCATCCGGTGCCTGCTGCTGACCGGGCAACCTGAGGAAACCGTGCTGATTGACTCCATCCTGGCCGGAGCCTGGGGGTGCCTGTCATTGGATGATGACAACACGGAGCAGCTCCGGCTGATTCGCGGGGGCACTGGACGGGCACACCGCCTATAGCCGCCGGTTCCAGCCGGGGCAGCCGACCAGTGGTCCCCGGGGCGGACCGGGAGTCTCTGCTGCGCTCCTGAACTGCACCGGTGAGGCCGGCACCATGCCCCCGACGGACGAAATGCGGGCGGCCGGTGCCGGGCGGCTGGCCGATGCCCTCGCCGCGGCCCGAGCCCTGTAGACCCAAGCCCGGCAGCAGCGGACCCGGGCCCACCGAACCGAGCACGAGGCCGAACGGAGCTCATGTACAAAACCGCGACGCTCAGCGAGGGCGCGACGGGCACTTCGAGTGCTGAGAGCGCGGATTTTGGGGTGTGCACATTGTGCACACTTCGGGCCTCGGACCGGGTCGTGCATGGGTCGGATCGGGCGCGGATTCCGTACGTTTCCGCGGGAGCCCAGTAATCGCAGGGGCGGGGAATGCAGTTCGAGTCCCCCCACCCCTCGTCAGAGGGGTTTTTGCTTTAATGTGCGGACATTGACCCTCCGCGGGTCCCTCTGACATTGGCCGCGGTTTGTGCCTGGCGCGGCGGTGGCCTGTTCGGTTGTGTGGGTGGCGGGTTAGCCCTGGTCTGTGTGTCAATGGCCAACGCCCGCTGGGATCTAGCGTTATACGTCGTCCTTGTTGTGGTCTGGTGCCCCGTTGTTGGCTGTCACTCGTTCATGGCCAGGAGTTGTGGTGACGACATGACCAAGACGAATTTTCTTCGGGATCTTCGTCGGATGGCTGCTTTCTGCGAGCCGGGCCGAGTGCGCTCGTAGCGTGTTTGTCCGGCCAATGGGGGTGTGCACACGTTTGTGCACGGGCGGCCTGTCGTCCTCATTGTGGTCCCTTCCTTCTGACTCTGACTTCACCAGTTCATGCAGGTCTCTGTTCCGGTCGACATGACTTTGCGGCCCGGATCGTAGGTTCTTGTGGGACGTTCCTGTAATCGGGCACCTCTTGTTAGCGGCCATGAAAAACTGCCCGTAGGCGGCCACGGAACTGCCCACTGCCTTTTCCTTACTGGAGCCTGCCGCTTAAGCGGCGGGAGCCTCTCCCCGGGGTTTGATGACGGTGTCTACTCGCACCAAGGTCGCCCGGGAAGAGGCCCTAATGAAGTTGACGGAGAAATCATGGAAATAGTCGCTGCGTATGAGCTGACCCGAAGGAACGCAACTAACGGAAAGCAGGACCTGCCGTGACATTGACAATCAAAGCGAAAGTGCTGGTCACTGGGGCCACTGGAATGCAGGGCGGTGCCGCCGTCCAGGCGCTGCTGCGCGCGGGGCACCCCGTGACAGCATTCGTGCGAGATCCCGAGTCGGCGCCCGCCCGGGCGCTTGCCCAGCAGGGCGTGACGCTCGCGATCGGCGACATGGATGACACCGTGTCTCTGGACGCTGCCAGCGCCGGACAGGACGTGGTGTTCTCCATGCAGATGCCGGGTCATGACCCTGCCGACCCGGTCGCCGAGCACCGTCACGCGCGCAACATCGCCACCGCGGCTAAGCGCGCCGGGGTCTCCCAGATCATCCACACGTCCGTTTCGGCCACCGGATGGAGGAGCGAACACCCCGAAGTGCAGGACACCCACCCGGTGATGGAGGCCTACTGGCACCAGAAGGAAGCGGCAGGGGACGCGATCCGGCAGGTGAGCATCAAGCGCTGGACTATTTTCAAGCCCGCCCTGTACATGGAGAACTTCCTCCCGCCCAGGCAGGATTATATGTTCCCCGACCTGCCTCAGGGCAAGATCGTCACCGCTGCAAGCCCGCAGGCCGTGATGGCGCTCATCAACGCGGACGACTTCGGAGCAGCCGTTGCTGCCGCCGTGGCCGATCCCGACAAGTTCCACGAAGCCGAGATCGAGCTGGCAGGCGACGCGCTGACCCACACCGAGATCGCGGACACGCTCTCCAGGGCCGTCGGTCGCGAGGTCGCTGCCGCCTTCGTCTCCCGGGAGGAGCAGGAGCAGCGCCTTGGCGCACCCACGGCGGACAGTCAGATCTGGAACGACCGGGTCGGCTACCCCGCGCCCACACCACGCCGCGCACTACGGTCTGACCACGACAACCCTCGAACAGTGGGCAACGCAACAGGACTGGACCATCCCAGCAAACTAAATCTGGCTTCGTTAGCAGAGCGGTGTCTCCAGCGGGCAAACGCCCCGGAGATACCGCCTCCCGAGCGACATACACCACGTCCCGCGGCTGCAGTTGCTCCCACACACACGGGTCGAGGCCTGCGAACGCCAAAGCCAGTGTCAACGTCCCCAAACTGTACGCGCCTGTGTAACGCTCAGCGGGGTTGGTGATACGTTACGGTATGAATCGGATACGGGCGCGTCTCCACCCGCGATCAACATCCCGAGGCCCAGTACGACGCATTGACGGCTGCCGGCTGTGAGCAGATCTTCCTTGACACGGCTTCCGGGAAGCTGGCCCGCCGGCCCGAGCCGGACAAGGCCCTGCTTTCGGCCAACCGGGCAGGGGACCAGTTGGTCGTCACCAAGCTCGACCGGCTGGGGCGCTCCCAAGAACACCTCATGGATTTGTCCAAGACGCTGCAGGAGCGCGGTGTGGATCTTGTGGTCCTGGACCAGAACCTCGATACCTCCACACCCCTGAGCGGATGTGCTTCCAGATCCTCGGGTCGATCGCGGAGTTCGAACATGCCCTCATGTCCGAACGGAACCCAAACTTGGCCCGCGCCAGGTCAAGCTGGACCGGGAAATGTATGTAGAAAAAGGCCTGGACGGCAAGCGGGCTCACACGGTAGAACACATTGCACGGGAATTCGGCGTCACCCGGCCGACGAGCTACCGGCACCTAGCGAAGCCAGACCAAAAGCCCCGTGCAGAGGACTTCTGACATTCAGTGCAGACGACTTCTGAAACTGACAGGCGGCCCGTCACCACCGTCTGCTGAAACGTCTCGCTGCTATGTCGCGCAACGGAGGCTCCATATCGGTGTCCTCGCCAAGTCTTACGAGACGCTTCTGCCCGGTTAGGATCTGAGACTTTCTGGAACCAAGGTCAGAGATGCCGAATCGAACCCTATCCTGACAGCCCCTCGGCTACCAACCTGACATCAGATTGGGATGTAGTTCATTCGACAGAGAACATAAGCGCGCGTTGAGCAAAAAACTGCGGCCGGGATCCGAGAGCTGGCGTTCGCGGCTAGGGCTATTGATGAAGCTGGGTGCTGAGTTCGTCTCCCGTTGGCGGTTTTGCGCCGGCCCGACTCACGGTGATGGCGGCGGCCATCGCGGCGGTCCGTCCCAGCTGTTCAAGGACTGAAGGTGCGTAGCCGTCGGTTCCGCGGGTGAGCAGTCCCAGGATCAGTGCAGACATATATGAGTCGCCGGCGCCGATGGTGTCCACGACGTCCGACCTCTCTGCCGGGATACGGAGGCAGATGGAGGGTGTTGCCATAAGTGAGCCTGATGAGCCTTTGGTGATGACGGCCAGTTCCGCTCCCAGGCCGAGGACGTGTGTTGCTGTTTCTTCGAGCGCTTTCCCGGGATAGAGCCATTCGGCGTCCTCGTCGCTGAGTTTGACGACGTCGGTGAGGTGGACCAGTTCCTCGAAGGTGCGAAGCGCTTCGGCATGGGTTCCGAGCAGGGCGTGTCTGATGTTGGGGTCGTACGTGATAGTGCACTCAGCGCGGAGTTGTTGAAGGATTGCCTTGACCTTGCAGGCGCCGGGTGCGAGAAAGCTTGCGATCGAACCGGTGTGGAGAACCTTGGGCGGGGCCGGTGCTAGGTCTGGTTGTTCGATATTCCAGGTGATGTCGAAGGCGTAGCTCGCCGCCCCATCGGCGGCTATGGTGGCGGTCGCCGTCGACGTTCTTTCCGCTGGGCGGGAGCCGGGGAGGAGCGTCACCCCGGCGCCGGCCAAGTGCGTTTTGATCGCGGCGCCGCGGCGGTCCGTGCCGAGGGCGGTGTGCAGCCCGGTGTTGACTCCCAGCCGGGCCAGGCCGTAGGCGACGTTGGCCGGTGACCCTCCGGGGTGTTGGGTGGTGCCCTTGGGGGTGGTGACGATGTCGGTGAGGGCTTCGCCGATGACGATGACGTCCAGCACCTGCCGGGAAGGGTTTG
This sequence comes from Arthrobacter sp. CC3, assembly GCF_039907775.1. NCBI lineage: Bacteria > Bacillati > Actinomycetota > Actinomycetes > Micrococcales > Micrococcaceae > Arthrobacter > Arthrobacter sp. CC3. The sequence goes on along the minus strand of NZ_JARCCY010000052.1, from coordinate 18,014 downwards.
GCTTGACGTTGGTGTGCATGTGCTTCTCCTGGTGGGTGTGCCACCTCACGCGAACTGAGTGACCTGAAGACTGTGGATGGTCGCTGTCCCGCCGACGGCGTAGACGGAGAGGTCGGTGCTGGTCCCGGTCGGGAAGATCAGTTCGGTCATAGTGACCTGCCCGCCCTGGGCGAAAACTTCAACCGAGCAGCGGTCTACGAAGATGGTGAGGCTGTAGGCCATGTCTGTGGGGTGCACGGGTGCGGTGTCGATGGAGGGGAAGGATCCGTGGAAGTCTGTCTGCCCTGATTCCCGCCGGTCCACGAACAGTTTGCCTTCGCCGGGGAGGATGCCCACGCGGGTTCCCTTGGCACCATCTCCACGCAGGATGAGGCCGAATACCTCCGCGCTTCCGGGGGTGAAGCTGACGTCGATGCGCTGGACTGTGCCGGCCGCGCCGGCCAGAACAAGCACGCCCTCGTGGATGGTGGTTTCGGAAAGGCAGTACGATTCTTGACCAGCCAGGGCACTCCAGTCGCCCGCGGGTTGTTGGACCAGGCACAGGTTTCCGTCGCTGCTCCGGAGAGATATTTCGCGGGCGAGGCTCATGGGGCTGCGCCAGGGTGTGGTGGGTATGTGGTTGGCGTACTCCCAGTTGTTCATCCAGGCGATCATGAGCCGGCGGTTGTGCGGGGCGTCGCTGAAGGAGACGGCCGCGTAATAGTCCCGGCCCCAGTCCAGCCATTGGTAGTCGCCCAGCCGGTCGGGGTCCTGCTGGCCCTCGGTGACAGTGGTCGCGGAAGTGAAGGTGATTCCGTCGAAGTCGCCCACGAAGTATTGGCCGGCCGAGCCGTTGTTTGGCCCGCCGGGGTTGAGGTTGATGGTAAGGACCCACATGAGGTTTTCCGGGTCACCGTCCACCGGCAAGGGGAACAGGTCGGGACATTCCCAGACTCCACCGGTGGCGTTCGCGGGGCCGAAGGTGCTCAGCAGCTCCCAGTTCCGGAGGTCCTGAGACTTGTAGAGGACGACCTGGAAGTCGGTGGCTTCGACGGCGACCATCACCCAGTAGCTCCCCGCGTCGCCGTCGTACCGGATGACTTTGGGGTCCCGGAACTCGGCCGATCCGCGGCTTAGCACGGGGTTGTCTGTGTGTTTTGTCCAGCTGTAGCCGCCGTCCAGGCTGTAGGCCAGGGACTGGGCCTGGACGCCGTCATGCCCGGAGCCGGGTTTGAATGCGCTGGTGTAGATGGCCACCAGAGGGGCCACGGACCCGGTGCCGAAACCGCTGGTGTTCTCGCGGTCGAAGACGATGCTGCCGGAGAAGATGTCTTCGTTCTCGTCGCAGGCGATGGCGACGGGATGTTCGGTCCACGTCAGCAGGTCGGTGGAGGTGGCGTGGCCCCAGGACATGTTTCCCCAGACGTTGCCCAGCGGGTTGTTCTGGTAATAGAGGTGATAGACGCCGCTATGAAAAATCAGGCCATTGGGGTCATTGAGCCAGGTGTTCCGGGCTGCAAAGTGCAGGGCCGGCCGGAAGGTCTCGGCTGTCGTGGCGGTCGCGGCAGTCATGAAGGTGACGTCTCAATTCTTGGCAGGTCTGGTCCCTGCAGGTCCTCGTGGGGAAACAGGCAGGTGAATGAGCGGGGCGGCTGGGGCCTGCGCGGGCAGCGCAGGCCCCAGCCCGGTTGCGGAGTTAGGAGTTCTTCTTATAACGGTCGTAGGCCTGCTGGTAGACCTCGATCATTTTGTCGACGCCGACGTTCTTGAGCTGGGAGACGTAGCCGTCCCATTCCTGCTCGATGCCTCCGGAGACGATCCATTTAGCCATGTTCTGCTTCACCAGGGACGTGACATCGGTCTGGATGGTGCTGATTTGCTGCAGTTCCTCGTTAGAGAGGGCCACCGGGGGGTAACCGTCATTGCCCGCGAAGGGCTCGTAGAGTTCCTCAACGGTCTTCTGCCGATCAGCGGCCCGGGGTTCGGGAGCGACAACGGTCTTGAAGTTCGCAGCGGTGTTGGCCTTCGGGCCGCCCGGTGCGACCTTTTGGCGGCGTTCGCCTTCGCTGGTTCCGGCCGGGGCGGGGATCTGAGTCAGCAGACCGCTGGAGTCCTTCTGCAGGGTCTCACCGATCGGCCCCCAGTTGGCCTGGGCTGACTGGACGGGGTCGTAGAGGTTGTCGGCCCAGCGCATGGTCGCGGCAGGGTATTTGTTGTTCCGGGTGATGGCGAAGGCGCCGCGGGCGATTTCCTGGTTGTTGGACTGGCTGGCGATCCGTTTGCCGTTCACGCCTTCCAGGACCGGGACCAGGGCGTAGTTGCTGGCCCGTTCGGCGCCGACCATTTCAGGTACTTCCCACCAGACGAAGGAGCCGAGGTTTTCCGTGGCGGCTTTGCCCTTGGCCAGGTAGGCCTTGTCGTCCTGGGAGAAAGACTCGGGGTCGATCAGGCCTTCCTGGTACCACTCGTGCAGGGTCTGGATGGCCTTCTTGTAGCCGTCCTGGGTGGCAGTGAAGGTCACTTTGTCGTCCTGGACGATGCGGTGGTCCATATTGTCAGGGACGCCGCCGAGGGCTGCGATCAGGTCAACGATGTCCCCACACCAGGATCCGGGCATGAAGCTCAGCGGGATGGTTTTGCCGGTGCCGGAGGCGTCCTGGGTCTTGAAGGCGAGCAGGGCATCGTGGAACTCAGTGATGGTCTTGGGCATCGGGATGTTGAGCTTCTTCAGCCAGGCGGTGTTGATGGCCAGTTCGTTGGGGAACTGGACCAGGCCGAGTTCTTCCACGGACGGCAGGGAGTAGATGTGTCCGTCCGAGGAGGTGATGGCTGCCTTGACGTCGGGCCGTTCGGTAAGCAGCTTGGTGAGGTTGGGGGCGTTCTTCTCGATGAGTTCCTCGAGCGGAATCAGGGTGCCGCTGGCGGAGTAGGTGGCGATCTCGGCGTCGGTGAGGCCGGTGTTGAAGAACGCGTCCGGCAGCTCACCGCTGGCCAGGATGAGGTTCTTCTTTTCCTGGAAGACCGTTTCGGGCAGGTTCTCCCAGTTGATGTGGACGTTGGTCGTTTTCTCCCATTCCTTGACCACTGCCATGGTGTTGTAGTCCGGTGCCAGGGCGGCCTTCGTGCCGGAGAAAGTCAGGTCGAGTTGCTTGCTGACGATCGGAAAGCCGGTTTCCTGGAACCCGAAGTCAGCGGAGGCGTCTTTGACCTCCGTGGTTCCCGAGCCGCCGCCGGAGCAGGCGGTGAACATCAATGTTCCGGCCAGGACTGCGCCGAGGGCGGCGAATTTACGGCTGAATGCCATGGTCATTCCTTATCTGAGGAGGGTGTGTGCTGACTGCCCGGGGCGGGTGCCTGGGCGGTGGTACTGGGGAGGGCTATTTGACGGCGCCGATCATGGCGCCCTTGGTGAAGTGCTTCTGCATGAATGGCAGGGCAATCATCAGTGGCAGGCTCGAGACGACGATCATGGCGTACTTGGTGAGCTCCGCGATCCGTTGCGCGGCGGCATAGGATTCGATGTCCCCGCCGGTGGTCCCGGTGGAGGAGACATCTGACTGGATCAGGATGTTGCGCAGGACGAGCTGCAGCGGGTATTTGGTGTCGTCGTTGAGGAAGATCAGTGCGTCGAAGAACGAGTTCCAGTGCGCCACGACGTGGACCATGATCATGAGCATGATCAGGGGCTTTGACAGGGGCAGCACCATCTTGAAGAAGAACTTGAAGTCCGTTGCCCCGTCCATCTGGGCCGCTTCGCGCAGTTCGTTCGGGACGGTGTGTTCAAAAAATGAACGGGCGATGATCAGGTTCCAGACGCCGACGGCTCCGGGCAGGACAACTGCCCAGACGGTGTCGAGCATGCCCAGGTCGCGGACCACGAGGTACTTGGTGATGAGTCCTCCGTCGAAGAACATGGTGATAACGAACAGGAGCATCAGGATTTTGCGGCCGGGCATGTCTTTGCGGGACAGGGCGTAGGCGCCGCACAGGATGGTGCTGACGCTGATGGCGGTGCCGAGAACGGTGTAGACGATGGTGTTGCCGAGCCCGTTCCAGATCCTGCTGTCGGCGAAGATCCGCTCATAGCCTTCGGTGGTGATGCCGGAAGGGAAGAGCCAGACCTTGCCTTCGTAGACGGCGTTCGGGTCGCTGATGGAGGCGATGACGATGAAGTACAGCGGGTACACCACGGCCAGGATGGCCAGCAGCAGGACAGCGGTTGCGGCGATGTTGAATACGCGGTCACCGTACCTGTCCCTGAGCGTCGGCTTGGGCCGGAGGCGGCTGCCTTGGCCGATGGCAGGGTTCGGGTGGTCGGTAGTGCGGGGGTTCGTTGTTAGAGACATTTCGGCATCACCACAGGGTCGCTTGGTTGGCCCGGCGCGCGATCGTGTTGAAGACGAGTAGCAGCGCCAGGTTGAGGAGGGAGTTGAACAGGCCGATGGCGGCGGAGTAGCTGAACTGCGCCTGCTGCAGGCCTGCGTGGTAGACGTAGGTCTGGATGATCTCCGAGGTCGAGATATTCAGTGGCGTCTGCATCAGCAGTGCCTTCTCGAATCCGACGTTGAGCAGGTTTCCGATGGCCAGGATGAACAGGATGGTCACGACCGGCATGATGCCGGGAAGGTCAATGTGCCGGATCCGCTGGAGCTTGGAGGCGCCGTCGACCTTGGCCGCGTCATGCAGTGCCGGGTCGATGGCCGCAAGTGCAGCGAGGTAGACGATCATGGAGAAACCGGCGTTCTGCCAGACGTCGGACATCACGTAAATGGGGCGGAACCACTCAGCGGAGCCCATGAAGAAGACCGGCTCCCCGCCGCCCAGCTGAATGGCGTTGTTCACGAGGCCTGACCTGGGGGACAGGACCACGAACATGATGCCGACCACCACGACCGTGGAGATGAAAGCCGGGGAATAGAGCACCGTCTGGGTGAACTTCTTGAACCTCTCGCTCTGGAGCTGATTAACCAGCAGCGCCAGGATGATCGGGATGGGGAAGGCAAGCAAAAGGCCCAGCACGGCGATCCAGAGCGTGTTGCCGACGACCTGGCCGAACTGGTAGGAGTTCACGAACCTGATGAAGTGCGTCAAGCCCACCCACGGACTATCGGTGAACCCGTCCGCGGGGTTGTAGTTCTTGAAAGCGATCTGCACGCCATACATCGGCCAGTACTTGAAGACCAGGATGTAGATCACGGCGGGCGCTAGTAATACGTATAACTGCCAGGCACGGGAAACTCTCTTCAGGCGGAGCGAAAGAGAAATTTTTCGTTGCGGCAACGGTGCCGCGGCTGGACGCCCGCGCTGGGCCGGGATGGTGCGGCTCATGGCATCTCCTTAGGGTGAGTCACTGAATTTCGTTCGATCAGAGGGCAATCCATCAGCTCGACCCGGCCATCGGGTTCCGCGTCCTGGAGGATCAGTTCAACCGCTCGCCGGCCCATGGCGACGAACGGCAATTCAAAGGTAGTTAGGCCCGGCCGGAGAAACGGGGCCAAAGTCGCCTGATTGTCGAAGCCCACAATGGACACGTCCTCAGGAATTGAAAGGCGCAGGTCCGACACCGCCTGGTAGGCGCCCCAGGCGCCGCGGTCATTGGCACAGAAAATCGCGGTGGGTGGGTTACTGGAGGCCAACAGCTCCATCGCGTACTTGTAGCCGTCTTCCTCGCCGCCTTTGCCGAAGCGGACCAGCTCCGGGTCCAGTTCCAGGCCTGCTTCCTCGAGTGCTTTCCGGTAGCCGTTGTACCGCCCGACGGCGGCCGGAAGTTCGCTTTCAAGGCTTTCAATATTGATCAGCGCGATCCGGGAATGACCGGCTTGGAGCAATCGGCGAGTGGCCGAATGCCCGCCCGTGACTTCGTCGGGAGCGACACTTGCAACCCGTCCGGCCCGGTCCTGGGAATTTAGGACCACTGATCGGACGCCCGTCAGAGCCTCCGGGACGTCCAGACGACGGTGGTACATGCCCGCGTACACCACTCCTGCAACTTTGTAGGAGAGCATGGCGTCCAGGGATGCTGCCTCAAGTTCTTTGTCTCCGCCGGTGTTTACCGTGAGAAGGAGGAGCCCGTCCTCCCATGCCCGCTGCTGGGCACCTTCAATGATCGCGCCGGCGAAAGGCGTGGTAGCCACCGAGTCACCGATGAACCCGATCATGCCGGCCACGCCCTCACGAAGAACCTTGGCATGGGCGTTGGTGCGGTACCCCAGCCGATCCACAGCCTCCCGAACCCTCTTCCGGGTCTCCTCTGAGAACCGAGACCCGGAAGCTGAATTCAGCACCAGGGATACAGTGGCCTGCGAGACGCCGGCAGCAGCAGCGACGTCATGCATCGTTGGTCCCGATTTCGGCCGCAGTCCAGCCATGGGCACCTCCTCGGGCCGTTAGTAATCCGGTTGGTTATTCGTATAACTTTGTCAACAGTAGCGGGCATCACATTCGGCGTCAAGACCCTTCGGCCCGGTGGGCAGGCTTCCTCCGAAAGTTACGCTTTCCGCCCCGCCCCGCGCGGCCCCGCCGGTCCAACGGAAAAGCGCTGATATTCCTGCAAGTGGGCGTTGGCGAGTGGTGCTGATTTCAGGCCATCCGTGTGCCAGTGCGCTATGGCAAGAGGCCAGAGGTTTGTCCCGTCGACCGCAAACATAACGATCGGCTGCCGTCCAGATCGAGTTTGCCGGCCGCGTCAGCGGGGTATCAGCAGGCTGATTTGTGTCCTGATGTCCTGTACCAGTGCTTCAATTTCCAATCCAGCGTTCACACTTGCGGCCATGCTGACAAACATGATCGCCGAGATGATGCGCGCCGTCGTCGCGGCGTCACCCACGCCGCCCAGTTCGTCCCGGTCCAGTATGGCGGCAATGGCCTCCTCGGTTTGCCCAACGATGGATAGTGCTGCGCTGTGGTGTGGCTCCGTAGGGTCGCCGAAGACCATTTCTCGCAGGTAGAAGCGTCCGTTGTCGATTTGGGTTCGGTTGCACTCCACGATCGGCCGCACGACGGCCATCACCGCACCCAGGGCATCCCGGATGGTTTCAGCATCCGCCCGGCCCCGCTGGAGAGCTTCGGCGTAGTTGGCGTTCTGAACGAGGAGGAGGAGTTCTCCCTTGGTTTTGGCGTAGAGAAAAAGGGTTCCGGTGCCGATGTCGGCTTTGTCGGCGATCTGCTGGGTGGTGACGTCCTCGACCCCGTATTCGGCGAACAGCTCCGTGGCTGCGGCCGTGATGCGGTCCAGCTTCTCCTGCTTGTTCCGCTCGCGCCGTCCGGGCGGCTGGGATGTGACAGGCATGTGGGTTCCTCTGGACGTAAACTGACTGGACTCAATAATGAGTATATCGAAGCTGCGGAGACCGGGCCCTCCGGTCGGCGCCCCTACTCTTTGTAGTGGGGGAGGATCCGGCCACTCTTGACGTACGTCAGTGCTGCTTCAACGTCATAGGCATGGATGGCAGAGACCACTGGCTTCAGTTGATGCGAGAGGTTGCGGACGGTAGGGCTGCTAAGGAATGCGGCGCGGGCTGCCGGTTCGGCGAATCCCAGGATGATTGATGCGTGGAAGCGTTGGTCCGCCGGGTTGTCGTGGGCGACGCGGGGTGTGTCCCACATCTTTTTAATCCATGGCATGAATGACTGGGTGCGCAGTTCCTTTAGCATCCCAGTATCAGCCAGGGCAGGAACAAGTTCCTTTTTCACGGCCCGCCGGAATTCACCTGGGCGGACACCGGGGCGGCGGCGGAGGTAGATGACCGCGCGGGCCCCGACAGTCTCTACCGGGGACGCGACGTCATGCCAGCGTGAAGTGTTCGGCGGGCCGGCGTAGAGAAGGGTGCGGCGGAATACGTTGACTTCGTCCTTGTAGGCCAGGGCGGTCTGCTTGCGCCCCTTGAGCGGCGAAAGCGCGGATTGGAAAGTGACTTCCGCGATGCCGTCGATCTTCCGCTCTGCAGGGATGGCGGTCTCCACGCCTGTGGTTGCGGGCCATAGGCCGGGGTTGTGTTCGGCGAGGTGGATCTGCCGGTACTCCTCCAGCCCTGGTGTGGCGGCGATGATGCCCGAGTGCGGGCCCTTCCAGTAGTCCATGCCGGTTTGGCGCGCTTGCTCGGTGCGCACCCAGAGCAGGACCGAAGACGTGAAGTGCTTTGTCACCTGCGGTTGGGCTGTTGTTGCCGGTGGGGTGCCCATGGGTGCCTTCCTGTCGCGAGCGTTGCGGTCAGGGGGCGAGGAATTCGACGACGGCGGGTGCGAACGTGGCGTGGTACTGGAAGATACCACCGTGGCCGGAGTCGGGGTAGATGATCAATTCGGATGCCTTGATGCGGTGATGCAGGTCCTCAGAGAGCACGGAAGGCACCATGCGGTCGTTGTCGCCATTGGAGATCAGTGCGGGCTGAGTGAGGATGGACAGGTCCGACGGGGCCGAGCGGCCGAACTTCTGGATTGCCTTCAGCTGCGTCTGAAATGCCCGGGTGCTGATTGGCTTGTCACGGTTCTCGGTTCGTTCCTGCAGGCGTTTGATGAAGACTTTCGCAGCGGGTTTGCCGGTGGCGTTCCGGTTGAAGAACAGGAATTCCTTGGGGTCGGACCGGGTCAGGGTTGCCCGGAGGATGTCCCGGTAGGTGGTGCCGACGACCTTGTCGATGTCCTTACCTCCGCGCGGACCGGTTCCGGTCAGCACGAGCTTGCGGACAAGATCGGGATGTTTGATGACCAGGTCCTGGGCGACCATGCCGCCCAGGGAGAAGGAGAAGACATCAATCGTGTCGAACCCGAGGGCCTGGATGAAGGTGTAGGCGTCGTCGGCCATTGCTTCGATACTGTCGGGAACTTGTCCAGTGGAAGCGCCGACGCCGGGCTGGTCGAAGGTGATGACGTGGCGGTTCCTGGCAATGGGGTCGATGATACGGGGGTCCCAGTTATCGAGGGTGGCTGCCAGGTGCACGAAGAACAAGACGGGGATCCCGCCCTTCGGCCCAAGCTCGCGATAGGCGTAGCTGACGCCTCCGGCGGTAATGGTGCTGGCAGGTGCCTTCGCGTACGAGGTGACGACTGGCTCGTTTGGGGCGTCGATGTTGTCCATGACGGTTGTACTCCTGTGTTCTCTGCGTGAAGAGCGGGTATCGGCGGGTCAGCCGGTGACGGTGAGCACTGCTTTGCCCCGGAAGCCCCCTGCGGCCAGGGATTGCAGTGCCTCTGGAGCCTGGCCGAAGGTGAAGACCTTCCCTACGACGGGGCGTAGCACGCCGGCGTCAACCAGGGCGCTGATTTGACGTAGTTGGTCGCCGCTGGCCCTCATGAAGAGAAACTCGTAGCTGACGCCGAGCTTCCTGGCTTGCTTCCTGATCTTGCTGCTGAGCCCTGTGATCACAAGGCGTAGCAGGGGGTTGAGGCCTGCTGTGCGGGCGAAGGCCGGATCGGGCGGGCCGGCGATTCCAATCGCCTTCCCACCGGGCTTGAGGATGCGCAGTGATTTCTGCAGGTTTTGCCCTCCGAGGCTGTCGAGCACCAGATCGTATCCGCCCAGGAGTTGCTCGAAGTCCTGGGTGCGGTAGTCGATGACGACGTCGGCGCCGAGGTCCCGTACGAACCCGGCGTTGGAGCTGCTGGCGGTGGTTGCGACGGTCGCGCCGAGATGCTTGGCGAGCTGGATGGCGATGGAACCGACTCCGCCTGCGCCGGCATGAATGAGAACTTTCTGCCCTGGACGCACGTTGCCCTGCTCGACGAGGGCCTGCCATGCGGTAAGGGCTACCAGTGGCAGCGATCCGGCCTCCTCCATGGTGGCCGATTCGGGCTTGAGCGCAAGGTCTTCCTCCGCAATGGCAACGCGTTCAGCGAACGTGCCGATGCGGTTCTGGTTCGGACGGGCGTAGACCTCATCCCCGGGCTTGAACTCCTTCACCTTTTCCCCGACGCTCAGCACGGTGCCGGCTACGTCGTTGCCGAGGACCAACTGGAGCTTGTAGGGAAGGATCTGCTTGAACTCGCCCAGGCGGATCTTCTCGTCCAGCTGGTTCAGGCCGGCAGCGTGCACCTGCACCAGCACGTCCCGCTCGCCGACGGTCGGTTCAGCAACCTCGGCTTCGCGCAGCGGTTCCTTGTACTTGGTGATAACGAATGCCCGCATGCCGCGATGCTCCTTATAGTAAAGTGACTCTAGTCAATTATGACTATACTCAGTTAATTGGTAAGCGTCAATGAAAAGTGCCGTGATGATGGGTTGACCCCATCACCACGGCACGGCAGCTGTTGCTAAGACTTGCTGGGCGCAAGTTGGGGGTAGAGCGCCTCGATGGGGGCGCTGAGTCCGGCCTTGAGCTGCACGGACGTCTCGTCGGCGAGAACTTCGTACTCGCCGGCTTCGAGGGCATCAAATACCGTGGTGACCAGATCGGCCGGGTCCATCTTGGGGTCGGTGGCATGCGCCGCCATCGCCGTGTCGACGTAGCCGACATGGACTCCCACCACGTGTACTCCTTCGGCGGCGAGTTCCAGGCGCAGCGAGTTCGTGGCCGACCAGAGGGCCGCTTTGGTGGCACTGTAAATGCCGCCGACGGCGTACCAGCTCATTGCGGAGTGGATGTCGATGATTGCGGATGTGTCCTTGGCTGACAGGATCGGCGCGAATGCGCGGGCGAGGAAGAGCGGGCCGAGGAAGTTTGTCTCGACGTTGGTCCGGATTTCCGCGTCGGTGTGGGAAAGGATGCCGGGGGTTGCAACGGATGCTCCAGCGTTGTTGATCAACACTGTGACGTCGCCCGCAGCCTCGACGGCGGCCCGTATTGAGGCCGGGTCTGTGATATCGAGGGTCAGTGGGACGATGCGTTCGTCCTCCCAGGTGCGGGGGGTGCGGGCGGTGGCGTAAACCTTGCTGGCGCCGCGTGCGAGGGCTGTGTGGACGAAGTGGGTTCCGATGCCGCCGTTTGCGCCGGTGACGAGGACGACTGCTCCATTGAGTGAGTGCATTTCACGAACTTTCTTGTGCTGATTTCCATCCATGCCGGTCGGCCTGGGTGGTGTGGTGCGGGATTAGGCGTGGGCAAGGGCCGGGTAGTCGGTGTATCCGGTTGCCCCGCCGCCGTAGAGGGTGTTGGGATCCAGCTCGTTGAGCGGGGCGTTTGCGCGCAGGCGCTCAACACCCTCTCGGTGTCGCCCTCGTTGATGCCACCCAGTGGCATGGCGGGGGAGAGGCGGATACCCACCCTGTCTGCGCCGATTTCATCGGCCAGGGCCTGGGCGAGTTCGATCACGAACCTCGACCGGTTTTCTATTGATCCGCCGTACGCGTCGGTGCGGTGGTTTGCGTTGGGGGAGAGGAACTGGTGCAGGAGATAACCGTTGGGGGAGAGGAACTGGTGCAGGAGATAACCGTTCGCTCCATGGATTTCAACTCCGTCGGCGCCGGCTGCGATGGCCGATGCCGCCGCGTGGCGGAAGTCAGCCACGGTGTTCTGGATATCCTCGGTGCTGAGCTCTCGTGGTGTCGGCGTTTTCTGGGGTCCGGTCGGCGTGAGAATATCCTGGTCTGCGGAGATCGCCGAGGGCGCCACGGGCTGACGGTGATGAGGAGTGTTGTCCGGGTGGGACATGCGGCCCGCGTGCATGAGTTGGATGAACACCGCCCCGCCGCGGGCGTGAACTGCTTCGGTGACGCTTCGCCAGCCCTCGACATGCTCGGGTGTGTAGATCCCCGGTGTGTTGGCATAGCCCTGTCCGTCTGCCGACGGCTGGGTGCCCTCGGTGATGATCAATCCCAAGGAGGCGCGCTGCCCGTAGTACTCGGCCGCTAAGTCGCCCGGCGCGCCATCAGGGCTGGAGCGGTTTCTCGTCATGGGTGCCAGCGCCAGCCGACGGGATAGGTCAAGGCGCCCAAGAGTAAGTGGTTGCCACAGGGCGGAAAGGGTCACGGGATAGTCCTTTGCGTTCGATGTATCAGAGCATCACCGCCGTCCAGCCGTAGTTCGGCCGCCGTGGACGCTAAGACTGCTAATGCGTCCGCACGTTGGTGACTACACTCATAACTGAGTGTGCTCAGGATATATTCCCATGAGAATCAGGAGGGCAAGAAGCGATCGGTTAGAGGCTTGGTTCTGTCCTTTTTGTATGTCGTGGGTCCAAAGAATCTGCGGGAAAGCTACCTGGGCTCCAGGGTCAGCAGCCGCAAGACTTGCGAACGATGAGATCGGTGGTGAGGAGCTCGATCCCGCCCCCCGGATCTTCCGGTGACAGGGCGGCTGCAAGAACCCTCTCTGCGATCCGATCGATGGGCTGCCGCACTGTGGTCAGCTGGGGCCAGCTGAATTCCGATTCAGATGTTCCATCGAACGAAACAATGGCAATATCCTCCGGTATGGACAGGTTGGCTTCGTGAATGGCGCGAAGAGCGCCCACCGCCAGCAGGTCGGAGCTGGCGAAGATCGCTGTCGGCGGCTTTGGCAACGCCAGCAGCCGGCGGGTCGCTTCGTACCCGCCCTGACGCGTGAAGTCGGTGAGCTCGGCCGGCCCCTCAGGCAGGCCCGCCTCGTTGAGGGCCTTCTTCCAGCCATTGTGTCGCGGGTCTGCGCGTGAAGGGTCAATGTCCCTACCCACCAATATGCCGATATCCCGATGCCCGTGTCCGATCAGGTGCTGGACGCCCAGGGCGGCGCCCTGTTCAAAGTCTGTACTGATGATCGGTATGCCGTGCACGATGCTGGACTGGTCGATGAGCACACGGCGAATGCCATGGACCTGCATGGCGGCGACTTCACTGGGTGGCAGAACTGTCGCGAGGATGATCGCGTCAACCTGCCGGGATACGAGATTGACTGTGTTTTGCCGCTCGGTCTCCGCGTCGGTGCGGGAGTTCGCGGTCAGGAGGGCATAACCGCGGGTGGCCGCCGCCTGCGCGATAGTGTCCGTCAGCTCGGCGAAGTACGGGTTGGTGCTGTCCGGGACGATGATCCCCAGAAGCCGGGCGGAGCCCATGGTCAGGGCGCGGGCAGTTGCGTTCGGCTGGTACTGAAGCGCCTTGATGGCCTCCCGCACGCGCTCTGCTGTTGCCTTCGCCACCGGTTTGGGGCCGCCGTTGATCACATAACTGACGACGGCGGTACTGACGCCCGCGTAGCGGGCGACGTCAGTTCGCGTGACTTTCCCGGAACCCGCCTGTGTCTGCACACTTGCCATCGAGAACACCTTTCACCTCATTGTTGAACTCAGTCTACCCGGGTGGACTCCCTTGAATGCACATACTTGCGCTAATTTTCGGCACCTAAGTCACCTCTTGCACGAATGATTCTACCCGCGTAGACTCGCATTGTGCCGCTGAGAAGTGACCCTCCTCACGCCCCCCGCCTGACGATATCCAGGCATCGAAACGCTTCCATAAGTTCCACATTTCCAAGAGGAATCAATGATGATGACCATTCCAAAGTCCCGTCGCACGGCGGGGATCATTGCGGCCGCAGCTGCCGTTTCCGTAGCAGCCCTGTCACTGACCGGCTGCGGCGGACCGGACACCGGCAACGCCGGCCCATCCGTCGAAGCGGGATCCGGCGAAGGCACCATAAACGTCTGGGCCGTTGATGGTCAGGCAGCCGAGAATGACGCGTTGAAGAAGATCATCTCCAACTTCGAAACGTCCCAGAACAAGATCAAAGTGAACCTCAAACTCTTCCCCTCGGACCAGTACACCAAAGCAGTCAACTCGGCAGCCCCCGGCGACCTGCCGGATGTACTCGACTTCGACGGCCCTACACTGGCCAGCTTCGTCTATAACGGCAAGATGGCACCCCTGAAGGGCTCCGTCTCCGGGGAAACGCTGTCCAACCAGACGGACTCCATCAACGCGCAGAACACTGTGGACGGCGCCGTGTATGGCGTGGGCATGATGAACGCGGGCCTGGCCCTGTGGGGCAACAAGAAACTCCTGGATTCTGCAGGTGTCACGTATCCGACCACTCCGGAAGAAGCCTGGACGGCTGAGGAGTTCACCGGGGTCCTGGATAAGCTCGCGGCCGTCGTCCCCGGGGGAAAACCGCTGGACCTGTCCGAACAGTATGGCTTCGCTGGAGAGTGGGGAACGTGCTGTTCTGCCGGGCCGGTCATCTGGTCCGGTGGTGGCACGATGCTCAAGGACAACAAGGCCGTCGGAGCTTTGGACTCCGACGCCAACGTCAAATCGCTGACGACGCTCGCGTCCTGGAAGAAGTACACCGATCCGAACGCTGACGGCCTGGCATTCCCGAACGGGCGGGTTGCGCTGAGCTGGGTGGGGCATTGGACCTACCCGACCTACAAAGCCCTTGGCAGCGATTTGGTGTCCATTCCCTTGCCCAACTTCGGGAAAGGAACCAAAACCGCCTCCGGTACCTTCGCATGGGGCATGGGCGCCACCAGCAAGAACGGCACCGCCTCCGGGAAGTTCCTGGACTTCCTGATGTCCGACGAAAGCGTACGCATCTACACCGACGCAAACGGGGCCCCGCCGGCGACCAAAACGGCACTGTCAGCTTCAAGCCTTTACGGCCCCGGCAAGCAGTTGCAGCTGCTTGGCGACCAGCTGAGCAAGGCGTGCGGACCCGAAGAACAGATCACCGAGACGTGTGTCAGCGTCACACGGCCCGTGACCGCCGGTTACCCCATCGTGACGGATCAGGTCGGCAAAGCAGAGGCCGCCATCTACTCAGGCAAGAACGCCAAGGAAGCCCTGAGCGCCGCAGCCCGCGCCATCGACCAGAACTTCGCCGACAACGACGGATACAAGAAATAGACCTCCGCAGCAGTCCGGCCGCCCCATTCAGGGGCGGCGCGGACCGCCGGACTCGCTCCCAGCGAAAGCCTTCATCATGACCACTGAAATCCAAAAGATCCCGGCCCCCGCAGCGGCCCCGGCCAAGCGACAGTCTTCGGCCGTTCTGACCGGGCACCGGTTCGCGGGCCCGCTGTTCGCCAGCCCGGCGCTGATCGGCCTCGCCATCTTCCTGGTGGCGCCGTTCGTGCTCGCAGTCGTCCTCTCCTTCTACCGGGTGCAGCTGAACAGCCCCCGCCCCGCACGGTTCATAGGATTTGAACAGTACACACGCCTGTTCACCGATCCTGACCTGTCCGCAGCCTTCGGCCAGGCACTGCTGAACAACTTCACCTTCGCCCTCATTGTTGTTCCCGTACAAACGGTTCTGGCCTTGGGCCTGGCTGTACTGGTCAACCGCAAGCTGCGCGGGATGGTGGTCTTCAGGACGTTCATCTTCATGCCCTTGGTCTTCCCGCTGGCCCTTACCGCGGTGATCTGGCGGCTTATCTACTCCCGCGGAGATGAAGGCCTCCTGAACGCCATCCTGGGGCTCTTCAGCGGGGGCGCTTTGTCCAGCCACGACTGGCTCGGCAGTCCCTCCACGGCACTTGGTTCCATCATTGTCATGTCGATCTGGCAAAGCGTGAGTTTCCAAATGATCATTGTCCTGGCCGCCCTGCAGAGCGTTCCCACCGAACTTTACGAAGCCGCATCGCTGGACCGGGCCAACAAATGGCAGCAGTTCATCAACGTCACTGTTCCCGGCATCCGGAACACCCTGATCTTCGTTGCGCTCATAACGACCATCTTTTCGTTCAGGCTGTTCGACCAGGTGTACCTGCTGAGCCGCTCCGGCAGCGTTGACCGTGGTTCCACCGAGACCGTCATGACGCAAATCATCAACACAGGGTTCGACAATAACAACGTGGGCCAGGCCGCTGCCATGACTGTCATTTTCATGCTGATCATTACCGTGATCGCAATCATCCAACGCGCCGCCGTGCGCCAGCGAGGAGGGGTCTGATGACGATGGCCAAAACCATGGAGCCAACCCGGCGATCCAGCAGCATGAAACGCACCCGTCGCTGGCAAACAGCACTCCATTACCTGATCCTGACCGTTGTCGCGCTGTTCTTTTTCCTGCCCGTCTACTACCTGATTGTTGGCAGCTTCCGGCCATCCTCGGAGGTTCTGAGCGGACTGAGCGGCTTCGTCCCAACCAACCTGTCCTTCGACAACTACGCCGGCGTTTTCGACCACCTCAATTCAGATGCCACCGGCTACTTCGGCCAGTTCGCCCTGGTATCGATCATCGTCACCACAGCCGTGGTTGCCGGCAGCCTGATCGTGAATTCCATGGCGGCCTATTCGTTCGCGAGGATGAAATGGCGCGGCAAGAAGGTGCTGTTCCTGCTGGTGATCATCCTGACGATCATCCCGTTCGAAGCCGTCGCTCTTCCCTTGTACTACATGTTTTCGGGGCAGCGGGACACCGTCGTCATCCAGGCGATCCCGTTCATGGCCAACGCGTTCTCGATCTTCCTCTTCTACACGTTCTTCCTGGACGTCCCAGGCGAAATCGAAGAGGCCGCGAGGCTCGATGGGGCCGGGCCGTTCAGGACGTTCTTCCAAGTCATCGTCCCCATCACCAAGCCGGCATTCGCCACAGTGGCCATCCTGACCTTCCTGGCTCAGTGGGGATCCTACCTGTGGCCGGTCCTGATGGTCTCAGACCCGACCGTCCGGCCACTGCCGTTGGCGATCAGCATCTTCCAGAACCAGCAGCCTCCCGAATGGGGCCAAGTGCTTGCCTTCGGCACGATGTTCATCGTCCCGGTCCTGGCGGTCTTCCTGATCTTCCAGCGCTGGTTCGTCGCCAGTATCAGCAGCTCCGCCATCAAGGGCTGACGCTCTGCGTCGACCCGACCGGCCCACCTCAACGAAAAGAATAGGTGCACTACTTTGGCCTTCAGCCTCAAAGACTCATGGGTATGGGACTTCTGGATCGCCGACGACGGCGACACGTTCCACATGTTCTACCTCCATGCCTCCAAGAGCCTGGGAGACCCGGCCCTGCGGCACCGCAATGCCCGGATCGGGCACGCCACCTCACAGGACCTGATCACGTGGGAACCCCACGGCGTGGTCCTGCAGCCGGATGATCCGGAGGCGTTCGACGCAACCTCCACCTGGACGGGCAGCGTGGTCCAGGGCCCGGACGGGATGTGGCGGATGTTCTACACCGGCGCGCGCTTTTATGACACCCACAACATCGAGGCCATCGGTGTTGCAACGTCCCCGGACCTTTACACCTGGACCAAGCAACCCGCCGTCGTGCTTGAACCTGACCGCCGCTGGTACGAACGATACGGTGACAGCAGCTGGCCGGAAGAAGCATGGCGGGACCCCTGGGTCTTCGCCGACCCGGACGGCGAGGGCTGGCACATGCTCATCACCGCCCGCGCGAATGAGGGTGGGGACGATGACCGCGGCGTCATCGGCCACGCAGTCTCACCCGACCTCTCATCCTGGGAAGTCAGGCCACCCCTCAGCCAGCCAGGCTCCGGATTCGGACACCTCGAGGTCCCCCAAACCGTAGTGCTGGACGGCAGGACCCTTTTAGTGTTCTCGTGCGGCGTGGATACGCTTTCCGCCAAGAAAGCCGCAGGGTTCGACGGCGGCGGCATCTGGAGCCTCGAAACCCACCATCTCAGTGGTCCCTTCGACGTCGCATCCGCCGCCGTAGTCACCACGGCACCGCTCTATAGCGGAAAACTCGTCCAGGACAGGTCCGGCCAATGGATCATGATGGCCTGCCATGACGCCAACAGCGATGGCACGTTCGACGGCCTGGTGTCCGACCCCGTGCCGGTCCACTGGGATCCCGCACGCGGAAGCCTGACCACCGCTGCAACACCCAGGAACTCATGAGGACTTCAATGCCGACCCGCAACCCAGGGGCGATCCTGCACCTGGCAGCAGGTGGAGTGTCGGTGGTACTCGACGCCATGAACGGGCAATTACCGGCAATTGTGCACTGGGGAGAGCAGCTGCCCGTGCCGACTGCCGAAGAAGCCAGAACAATGGTAGGAGCCAGTACTCCCGTCACGGGTTCCAGCACCATCGACGTCCCACCCCGGCCCGGCCTCATGCCAGGACAGGACTCAGGCTGGATGGGGCGCCCAGGACTAGGGCGTGTCTCCTTATTGGCGTAGCCAGATGACGACTGCGTAGAGGACGACGCCGGCACGGTAGGTCAGTGCGA
>NZ_JARCCY010000051.1:0-31209 GCF_039907775.1 Arthrobacter sp. CC3 | reverse complement strand
CTGGACCAAGACAGCAGAACAGATCCTCGAATCCATCGGCCGACTTCTGAACCGAATTTCAGGCGCGGGACACTAGTAGTGACGTCACTCTATCCAGTGCCGCGCAGGTTCTCCGATGCTTAAGGTGAATATTTCCTAAAGAATTGCGGCCAGGCCCGATGCACTGTTTTCGGGCAAAACGAAACCCCGCCTTCACGGCTTGTGGCCTGTGACGACGGGGTTTCTCTGGTGCACCCCCCGGGACTCGAACCCGGAACCCATTGATTAAGAGTCAATTGCTCTGCCAGTTGAGCTAGAGGTGCAGCTGTTGTTTTGGTTCTTCCCGATGGCTTTTGTTTCCCTCGTTCATCTCCGCAACGACATGAAACTCTACACGAGTTTTAGCCCGGTGTGAAATCGGCGCCTGCATCAGCCTCCGGGGCTGCCCGGAGGCGCCAAAATCAGCGCGGAATCAGGGTTTTGATTGTTGGTAAGCATCCACAAGGTGCCGTCCGGGGCCAGCGAAACGTCGCGGATGCGCCCGAACCGCGCTGTGAAATGGCTCACAGGATTGCCTGCATTTTCACCGGCGAGGGGGACTGCCCACAGTCTCTGGCCCCGCAGCGCTCCCAGATACGCTGTGGAGCCGACGATCTCGAGTCCGCTCGGAGAGGATTCCGCGGTGGACGGCCAGACGACTTTGGCGTCAATGAAGCCGGCCTTTCCCGGAGCTCCGGTGACCTCGGGCCACCCGTAGTTCCCGCCGGGCTGGATCAGGTTCAGTTCGTCATCCACGTTCGGACCGAATTCGCTGGACCAGAGCCTGCCCGCGTCGTCCCAGTCGAGCCCCTGCACATTGCGGTGGCCGAGGCTGTAGACCGGGTTGTCTCCGAACGGATTGCCGGGCGCCGGCTCGCCCTTTTCGGTGATCCGAAGGATCTTCCCGCCAAGCGCGTTCGGATCCTGGGGCTGGTCGCGGCGCTGCGAGTCTCCGGTTCCCACATAGAGGTTCCCGTCCGGTCCGAAACGGATGCGGCCGCCGTTATGGGTCGAGGCCTTCGGGATGCCGGCGAAGATCGTCTCGGGCGTGCCCAGCTCCAGCGCGCCCCCTGGAACCCGCTCAGTCAGTGTGAGCCGGGCGATCCGGTTGTCGGACCGGGCCGTGAAATAGGCGAAAAGTGACCGGTCGGAAGCGAAGTTCGGCGACACCGCCAGCCCAAGGAGGCCGCCTTCACCGCCCGGGACTACTCCGGGGACACTCCCCAGTGCCGTTGTGTTCCCGTCCCGGACCGCTTTGAGTTCGCCGCTGTCCCGTTCGGAAATAACGGCCGTGCCGTCCGGCAGGAACACCGTGGACCATGGCAGGCGCAGCCCCTCCACTGTCCGCAGCACCCGGGGTTCCTGGCCCGCACTGTTGCTGCCTGTGACTTGACCGGCGTTACCCGTGGGGATGCTGCTGCCGCCACCGGTGCAGGCAACCAGCGCCAGCAACGACACGACGGCGGTGACAGGCCCGACGGCGGTGACGGGCCGCAGCAGGAGCTCCGGCCCGGGTCGGCGCCGCTCCTTGTCCCGGTTCATGGTGACGGCGGCCCTCCGGATGCCGGACCTAGTGCCGGCTCCGTCGCGGCGCACGGAAGCCGGCCGCTTCGGCATGGGCTGCCGACTCGAACCAGACCTCCGCTACGGTTTCCTCATAGGCCGGGCTGGTTTCATCGTGGTAGATCATCGACTGCGCATTGCCCTTGACCGTGTAGCCCTCGGGTGCGCTGCCATCCGGACCCGGGGCGGCTGAGCCTTCCCCGTACGGTTTGTCTGCCGCAAGGTGTCCGGCGGGTTCGGCCGTGTGGGTTGCGGACCCTTCAGTCGCGGCTGACGAGGCGGCCGCCTGCATGGTTTCGGCATCCCCCTCGGACGGGGCTCGTGTGTCGCTCGCAACGGCTGGCCCGGTCCCGCCGGCCGGTGGCAGTTCCGCCCCGGCTCCTTCTGTGCGGACTTCTTTTTCCTGGACTTCTTTTTCCTGGACAGCTGCTTCCGGGACGTCTTCCGCTGCGGCGGATTCGGCGCCGGGGAGCGTGGGAGAATGCGGCTCCGTGTACTCGGGGTGATGGACAGGTGCCGCGGTAGCCGTCCCGGCGGCCAGGGATTCCCCTGCTGATTCCTGAGCCGGGGCCGCCAGGGTGTGCGGTTCGGCGTGGGCTTCCGCCGCGTGCGGCGTGCTTGCCGCCTCGGACCACTGCGCCTCCCACTCTGCCTTGTCGGACACGGCTGCTTCGCCGGACACCGCTGCCATACCCGCGGCGGGCGCCGCCGTCGTGGCTGCAGAGTCTTCGTCCCAGTCATCCACATCTCCACCGGCGGGTGCGTACGCTGCCGGTGCTGACCTCATCGGTGCGGCTTTGGCTGCCGAGCTGAACCCTGCGGCACCCGGCATCCCGGCGGTGGCGGCTGCGTCTGCCGAAGGTGCTGCACTGCCTCCGGCCGGTGCGCCGGCAACGGGCCGCGGAGTTCCTGCCTGCCCTGACGGTGGAACGGACACGCCGGCATCGGAGGGCGTCGATGTTCCGGTGGTATTTCCTGAACTGTTGCGGTTCAGGAGCCACCACACAACTCCGACGATGACCACGATGACGATGACCCAGATAATCCAGTCCATAGCAGAGCCCTTCTGTCCATAAGGCAAGGTTGCCGTTGCTTGACGTTACGTCGGTGTGATTAGGGCTGTAAAGGTTCAGAGGGGCAGCCCGCGCCGGATGAAGTCAGCCATGAATTCATGGAAGTCCGCGGCGTCGTCGGCCTGTTCGATGCTCCGGGTCCCGCGACCGGCCCGCTGAGCCGGTCCTCCCGGCGGCGAAGCCAGGCGCATGCTGTTTTCCACCCCGAAACGGAAGGCTTTCCCGGTACTTGCGGCCACTTCGTAACCGCCCAGCGAAGACTTGACGGCGGGCAGCCGGAGGGCATGCGAAAGGTTTGTCATGTTGATCGCCACCGGAACCCCGGCCGCGGCCAGGGACTTTTCATCAACAGGGGCCACGATGATCTCGGCCGGATGCCAGCGATAGCCGATCACAAAGCTCCGCCGGCGCGGAGGAGCCCAGCCCCGGGCCGCAGCACCCGCACCCTCAAAGCTGTTGGAGCCGCAGACGAGGTTGTAGTCGCCGTAGTTGGGAATCTGGTGATCAAAAACGGCGCGGAGCCTGGCCTTGAGCTCTTCGCTGCTGAGCGGGGGAGCGGCGTCAGTGTCCGATTCCGGGTTGGTCGCGTCCGGGTTGACCGGCACGGGCTTGCTGTTCACAGTGAAGTCCTGATGGTCGACCGGCAGGGTGGCTTGCACGCTACCAGAGCCGGCGCAGGATGCCTTGTCATGTCCGGGCTGCATGCGGGCTCAGTGCGCGGGCACTGTCCTGCAACACTGTCCTGTAGCCTCGCTTCATGGATTTGAAACGGCTCCGGATTCTCCGTGAACTCTCGGACCGGGGAACCGTGGGCGCCACCGCCGAGGCCATGGAGGTGACGCCGTCGGCCGTTTCCCAGCAACTCAAGACCCTCCAGGACGAACTGGGCGTTGTCCTGGTGGAGAAGTCCGGCAGGGGAGTGCGCCTGACCGAGGCAGGGCGCGCGATGGCGGCGGCCGCGGCGGATGTGTCCACTGCCATGGCCCGCGCCGAAGCCACCATCGACACATACCGGCAGGGCTGGCAGACGCACGTCAAGGCAGCCTTCTTTCCGAGTGCGGCGGAAATGTTCCTCCCCGGTCTCCTGCACCGCGTCAAGGCGGTGGAAGGACTCCGGTTCGAGGCCTCCTTCGAGGACCCCGGCGTCGCGGGCTTCGCTGCCCTGGCCGCCGACTACGACATCGTCCTGGCCCACAGCGTTGATGGTCCCGATGTCTTCGCCCGGCAGGGGCTCGTGGTGGTTCCCCTGCTGAACGAGCCGCTGGACGTCGCCGTGCCGGCCGGCCACGTCCTGGCGGCGAAGTCCTCGCTGACCGCCGGCGACGTAGTGGGTTTTCCGTGGATGGGCGTCCCGGAGGGTTTCCCCTTCGACACGGTACTGCGCCAGATCGAGGTCCAGGCAGGGTCGCCGGCGGTACGCGCGCAGTTGTTTCCCGATCTTCGCGTCCTGGAGGCACTGGTGAGTGCAGGTCACGGGCTGAGCCTGCTGCCCCGGTACACCGCCTTGCGGAACCAGGAGCGCGGCTTCGTCTTGCGCCCGCTGCTCGGGGTGACTGCCCGCCGCAGCATCGTGGCGCTCGCCCGCCCGGATGTGGCGGCACGGACCACAATCGCGCAGGTCCTGTCCATGCTGGAGGCCGAAGCTGCATCAATCGATGCCGCCGGCCTCCGTGATGCCTGACACAATCCAAGGCAGCTCGGGCCTCAGCCGATCTCATTATTCGAGACGAGAGTCCACTATTTGATCGAAATATTCCCGGTTTTCGGCTTAACGGGCCCCTCCGGGTCGTTGGCGTCCCGATCGGAGTCATAGACTTTGACCCATGAGTGAGGACACCCAAGCAGCAATCGAGAACAAGATTGACATCAAGCCCCGCAGCCGGGTCGTCACCGACGGGATCCACGCCGCCCCCGCGCGCGGTATGTTCCGCGCCGTGGGCATGGGCGACGACGACTTCGCGAAGCCGCAGATTGGCGTGGCAAGTTCGTGGAACGAGATCACTCCCTGCAACCTTTCCCTGAACCGGCTGGCCCAGGGCGCCAAAGAGGGCGTCCACGCAGGCGGCGGTTTCCCCATGCAGTTCGGCACCATCTCCGTCTCGGACGGCATCTCCATGGGCCACGAGGGCATGCACTTCTCCCTGGTCTCGCGTGAGGTCATCGCCGACTCCGTCGAAACCGTGATGCAGGCCGAGCGCATCGACGGCTCGGTGCTCCTGGCCGGCTGCGACAAGTCCCTCCCGGGCATGCTGATGGCAGCTGCCCGCCTGGACCTCGCCAGCGTGTTCCTGTACGCCGGCTCCATCATGCCGGGCTGGGTCAAGCTGGAGGACGGTTCCGAGAAGGAAGTCACCCTGATTGACGCCTTCGAAGCCGTGGGTGCCTGCGCCGCCGGCAAGATGAGCCTCGGAGACCTGGAACGCATCGAAAAGGCCATCTGCCCGGGTGAAGGCGCCTGCGGCGGCATGTACACGGCCAACACCATGGCCTGCATCGGCGAAGCCCTGGGCATGTCCCTCCCGGGCTCCGCTGCCCCGCCCTCGGCAGACCGCCGTCGTGATGAGTTCGCCCGCAAGTCCGGCGAAGCGGTGGTCAACCTGCTCCGCCTTGGCATCACTGCCCGCGACATCATGACCAAGAAGGCCTTCGAGAACGCCATTGCCGTGACCATGGCATTCGGTGGCTCCACCAACGCCGTCCTGCACCTGCTCGCCATTGCCCGGGAAGCCGAAGTCGAACTGACGCTCGACGACTTCAACCGCATCGGCGACAAGATCCCGCACCTCGGCGACCTCAAGCCCTTCGGCCGCTACGTGATGACCGACGTGGATAAGATCGGCGGCGTGCCGGTCATCATGAAGGCACTGCTCGACGCCGGACTGCTGCACGGCGACTGCCTCACCGTTACCGGCAAGACCCTTGCCGAGAACCTCGAGTCCATCAACCCGCCGGACCTCGACGGCAAGATTCTTCGTGCGCTGGACAACCCGATCCACAAGACCGGCGGCATCACCATCCTGCACGGTTCCATGGCGCCGGAAGGCGCCGTCGTCAAGAGCGCCGGTTTCGACGCCGACGTCTTCGAGGGCACCGCCCGCGTCTTCGAGCGCGAACAGGGCGCCCTGGATGCCCTGGACAACGGAAAAATCAAAGCCGGCGACGTCGTCGTCATCCGCTACGAAGGTCCGAAGGGCGGTCCGGGCATGCGCGAGATGCTCGCGATCACCGGCGCCATCAAGGGCGCGGGCCTCGGCAAGGACGTTCTGCTCCTGACGGACGGCCGCTTCTCCGGCGGGACCACCGGTCTGTGCATCGGCCACGTTGCCCCGGAAGCAGCCGACGGCGGCCCCATCGCCTTCGTCCAGGACGGCGACAGGATCCGTGTCGACATCGCCGCGCGAACCTTCGACCTCCTGGTCGACGAGGCCGAGCTGGAATCCCGCAAGACCGGCTGGGAGCCGCTTCCTGCCAAGTTCACCAAGGGCGTGCTCGCCAAGTACGCCAAGCTGGTGCACAGCGCCTCCACCGGCGCATACTGCGGGTAGTACCCGCAGCCCAATCCGTGGACAACGGCGTCCACATAGTGAGATGCGTACCGTCGTCGTTGACACGCTTCTCACCAGAGGGAAAACTGAACGCATGATCGCATTCGTTACTAGCTTCGCTGCTGCAGAGGCAGTCGTCGTCCTTACCAAGCGCGTGGCTCAATAGCCCGACTGGTAACGAACCGTCACGCGCAAACCCCTCGAAGAGCCTCACGGCTGAGGGGTTTTTTTATTTGTTCCACATATTGAACCCGTCATGAGATTTACCCGCTAATAAAGATCCACAAAGGAAGAGTCCGATGAGCAAAGGATCGCCGATCAGCCCCTCGCTGATGGCTACAAAGTCCGCTGGAGCCCCCAAAGCTCCGGAACGCGCCGACCGCACGGCCGATGCCGGCGTCGAGCACGCTGCTGCTGTCTCTCCTGTACTCGGACCGAACAACGTCGTACCCCCGACGGTGATGACCGGTTCACAAGCTATTGTCCGCTCGCTCGAAGAACTCGGCGTGGACGATATTTTTGGTTTGCCCGGTGGCGCGATCCTGCCCACCTATGACCCCTTGATGGCCTCCCGCATGAATCACGTGCTGGTCCGTCACGAACAGGGAGCCGGCCACGCCGCGCAAGGCTACGCCATGGTTACCGGGCGGGTGGGCGTCTGCATTGCCACCTCGGGTCCCGGCGCCACCAACCTCGTTACCGCCATCATGGATGCGCACATGGATTCCGTGCCGCTGGTGGCCATCACCGGCCAGGTGTCCAGCGGTGTCATCGGCACGGACGCCTTCCAGGAAGCTGACATCGTGGGCATCACCATGCCCATCACCAAGCACTCGTTCCTGGTGACCGACCCCAATGACATCCCGCATGTCATGGCTGAGGCATTCCATCTCGCCTCCACGGGCCGTCCCGGTCCGGTGCTGGTGGACGTCGCCAAGGACGCCCAGCAGGGCCAGATGACGTTCTCCTGGCCGCCGAAGATCGACCTGCCCGGCTACCGCCCGGTGGTCCGCGGCCACAACAAGCAGGTTCGCGAAGCAGCGAAGCTGATTGCTGCGGCCAGCAAGCCCGTCCTCTACGTCGGCGGCGGCGTGGTCAAGGCGCATGCTTCGGCGGAACTGCGGGAGCTCGCCGAAATCACCGGCGCACCGGTGGTGACCACCCTGATGGCCCGCGGCGTGTTCCCGGACTCACACCCGCAGCACGTCGGCATGCCGGGCATGCACGGCACGGTGTCCGCCGTTACCGCGCTGCAGCAGTCCGATCTGCTCATCACCCTGGGCGCCCGTTTCGACGACCGGGTGACCGGCGTCCTGAAAACCTTCGCGCCGAACGCCAAGGTGATCCACGCGGACATCGATCCGGCCGAGATCTCCAAGAACCGCACCGCGGACGTTCCGATCGTGGGCTCCGTCAAGGAGATCATCCCGGAACTGACCGAGGCCGTGAAGACGCAGTTCGCTGCTTCCGGCACGCCGGACCTGGAGAACTGGTGGGCGTTCCTGAACAACCTGAAGGATACGTATCCGCTGGGGTGGACCGAGCCCGAAGACGGCCTCACCGCACCGCAGCGCGTCATTGAGCGCATCGGTGCCCTCACCGGCCCCGAAGGGATTTACGTTGCGGGCGTCGGCCAGCACCAGATGTGGGCGGCGCAGTTCATCAAGTACGAACGCCCCCACGCCTGGCTGAACTCCGGCGGAGCCGGCACCATGGGCTACGCCGTTCCCGCGGCCATGGGCGCCAAAGTGGGCGCACCGGACCGTGTGGTCTGGGCCATCGACGGCGACGGCTGCTTCCAGATGACCAACCAGGAACTGGCCACCTGTGCCATCAACAAGATCCCGATCAAGGTTGCGGTCATCAACAACTCCTCGCTGGGCATGGTTCGCCAGTGGCAGACCCTCTTCTACGAGGGCCGCTACTCGAACACCGACCTGAACACCGGCCACGAGACAGTCCGCATCCCGGACTTTGTGAAACTGGGCGAGGCCTACGGCTGCGCGTCCTTCCGGTGCGAACGCGCTGAGGACATCGACGCCACCATCCAGAAGGCCCTTGAGATCAATGACCGCCCCGTGGTCATCGACTTCGTAGTGAGCCCCGACTCCATGGTGTGGCCGATGGTGCCCGCCGGAGTGAGCAACGACCAGATCCAGGTCGCCCGCAACATGACCCCGGAATGGGAAGAGGAGGACTGATCATGACCCGCCACACGCTGTCCGTTCTGGTCGAAGACAAGCCCGGTGTGCTGACCCGAGTCGCGAGCCTCTTCGCGCGCCGGGCCTTCAACATTAATTCCCTGGCCGTCGGCCCGACGGAAGTTCCGGGCATGTCCCGGATGACCGTCGTCGTCGACGCCGACGGTGACCTGATCGAACAGGTCACCAAGCAGTTGAACAAACTTGTCAACGTGATCAAGATTGTTGAACTGACCTCAGAATCTTCCGTACAGCGAGACCACATCCTGGTCAAGGTACGTGCGGATGCCGCAACACGCCTGCAGGTGACCCAGGCTGCAGACCTGTTCCGCGCTTCAGTGGTCGACGTCTCCACAGACTCGGTGGTCATTGAAGCAACCGGCCACCCCGAAAAGCTCACCGCACTGCTGTCAGTGCTCGAGCCCTTCGGCATCCGCGAAATTGTGCAGTCCGGCACCCTGGCCGTTGGACGGGGATCCCGCTCCATGAGCGACAGGGCCTTGCGCAGCGCCTAGGCGCCACGTACAGCCCGTGCAGTAACGCAACACCACAGACTATTTACACCCGAGAATCCACTCAAAAGGAGTTACGCAAGTGACTGAAATGTTCTATGACGACGACGCTGATCTGTCCATCATCCAGGGCCGGAAGGTAGCCATCGTCGGCTATGGCTCGCAGGGCCACGCCCACGCCCTGAACCTGCGCGACTCCGGCGTTGAAGTTACCATCGCCCTCAAGGAGGGTTCGGCGTCGATCGCCAAGGCACAGGACGCCGGATTCACGGTCAAGAACGTCGCCGACGCCGCCGAATGGGCCGACGTCATCATGATCCTGGCGCCGGACCAGCACCAGCGCTCGATCTACAACGACTCCATCAAGGACAAGCTGACCCCCGGCAAGGCCCTGGCCTTCGCACACGGCTTCAACATCCGCTTCGGCTACATCGAGGCGCCGGAGGGTGTTGACGTCATCCTGATCGCCCCGAAGGCTCCCGGCCACACCGTGCGCCGCGAATTCGAAGCCGGCCGCGGCATCCCGGACATCATCGCGGTCGAGCAGGACGCCACCGGCGCAGCCTGGGACCTGGCCAAGTCCTACGCCAAGGCCATTGGTGGCACCCGTGCCGGTGTCATCAAGACGACTTTCACCGAGGAAACCGAAACCGACCTCTTCGGCGAGCAGGCCGTCCTGTGCGGCGGTGTCTCCCAGCTGGTCCAGTACGGCTTCGAGACCCTGACCGAAGCCGGCTACCAGCCGCAGATCGCCTACTTCGAGGTGCTTCACGAGCTCAAGCTCATCGTTGACCTCATGTGGGAAGGCGGCATCGCCAAGCAGCGCTGGAGCGTTTCCGACACCGCAGAGTACGGCGACTACGTCTCCGGCCCGCGCGTCATCACCCCCGAGGTGAAGGAAAACATGAAGGCTGTCCTCGGCGACATCCAGAACGGCGCGTTTGCCAAGCGCTTCATTGAAGACCAGGACAACGGCGGCGTGGAGTTCAAGGCGCTGCGTGCCAAGGCTGAGCAGCACCCCATCGAGAGCGTCGGCCGCGAACTGCGTGGCCTGTTCTCCTGGCAGCAGCAGGACGAGGACTACGTAGAGGGCTCGGCAGCCCGCTAAGGCTGCCGCCACCAAGGCCGTCGGCCAGGTGCCCTTCACAAGGCAGTAGTGAGGCCGGGTTCACACTTAACAATGTGAGCCCGGCCTTTCCGTCCGCCTAGACTTGATTTATCCCCAGGACTGCAACGCAGAGGATCAGCCGTGTCAAAACCCGTAGTACTGCTCGCCGAAGAACTTTCACCCGCCACAGTCGAGGCCCTCGGCCCGGACTTTGAAATCCGCCAGACAGACGGCTCCGACCGTTCCCAGCTGCTCTCTGCCATCGTGGACGTTGACGCAATCCTGGTCCGTTCTGCCACGCAGGTGGACGCTGAGGCCATCGCTGCGGCCAAGAACCTGAAGGTCATTGCCCGCGCCGGAGTGGGCCTGGACAACGTCGACATCAAAGCTGCCACGCAGGCCGGTGTCATGGTGGTCAACGCGCCGACGTCGAACATCGTCTCCGCCGCTGAACTGACGGTCGGCCACATCCTGAGCCTGGCCCGCCACATTCCGCAGGCCAGTGCTGCGCTCAAGGACGGCGAATGGAAGCGCTCCAAGTACACGGGCATTGAACTCTACGAGAAGAAGATCGGTATCATCGGCCTCGGCCGGATCGGCGCCCTCGTGGCAGCCCGCCTGAAGGGCTTCGACACCAAGATCCTGGCGTACGACCCCTACATCACCTCCGCCCGCGCCGCCCAGCTGGGCGTGCAGCTGGTCACCCTGGACGAGCTGCTGGCACAGTCGGACTTCATCACCATCCACATGCCCAAGACGCCGGAAACGGTGGGCATGCTCGGCGCCGAGGCGTTCAAGAAGATGAAGAAGACCGCCTACGTCATCAACGTCGCCCGCGGCGGCCTGGTGGACGAGGAAGCCCTGCACGCTGCCCTGAAGGACGGCGAGATCGCCGGTGCCGGCGTTGACGTGTTCGTCAAGGAACCCAGCACCGACCTGCCGTTCTTCGACATGGACAACGTGGTGGTGACCCCGCACCTGGGCGCCTCCACTGACGAAGCCCAGGAAAAGGCAGGCGTCTCCGTGGCCAAGTCGGTCCGGCTTGCCCTGGCCGGCGAACTGGTCCCAGACGCAGTGAACGTTGCCGGCGGCGTCATTGCTCCGGACGTTCGCCCGGGCATCCCGCTGATCGAAAAGCTCGGCCGCATCTTCACCGCGCTGACCCACGCGTCCCTGACCCAGTTCGACGTCGAAGTTGCCGGCGAGATTTCCTCACTGGACGTCAAGGTGCTGGAACTGGCCGCGCTCAAGGGCATCTTCGCCGACGTTGTGACCGAACAGGTCTCCTACGTCAACGCCCCTGTCATCGCCGAGCAGCGGGGCATCAACGTCCGCCTGATCACCACG
Organism: Arthrobacter sp. CC3; assembly: GCF_039907775.1. Taxonomy (NCBI): domain Bacteria; kingdom Bacillati; phylum Actinomycetota; class Actinomycetes; order Micrococcales; family Micrococcaceae; genus Arthrobacter; species Arthrobacter sp. CC3. Next base: position 19,842 of record NZ_JARCCY010000051.1, on the reverse strand, counting down.
CCGGAAACCGAGTCGTACCGGAACCTCCTGACGCTGCGCGGTGCCCTGAGCGACGGCAGCCAGATCTCCGTGGCCGGCACACTGACGGGCCCCAAGCAGATCCAGAAGCTCGTGGGCGTCAACGGCTACGAGGTGGAGATTCCCATCAGCGAACACCTTGTGGTGGTTGCTTACGCGGACCGTCCGGGTGTGATCGGCACCATCGGCCACATCCTGGGCATGAACAACATCAACATCGCCGGCATGCAGGTTGCGCGCCAGGCCGAGGGCGGCCAGGTCCTGGCGCTCCTGACCATTGACAGCTCGGTTCCGCAGCAGGTCCTTGACGCGATCAAGGCCGGCATCGGTGCCGAGATGGTGCGGGAAGTCGACCTCGAAGACTGACATCCCGCCTATTCGGTGAACTTCTCGTGACAGACGTTAACTTCTGCCACGTATGATTGGCCGGTCTGCGTACAATGGCTGGGTCCGATTTTCGGATCCGGCCGGCAGACCGGCCATTATTTTTTGCACACCCGGCAGGGGACGCCTTCACATCCGTTAGGTGTGGACAGAGGTGTGCGCTCACGCAATCCAGCTTTCAGGGAGCCCAATGAACGCCGTCCAGAGGTTCATCAGAAGCCGAGTGCTTTTGCTGACCGCGGCCATTTTGATCGTCGCCATGTGCCTGTCCGTCCTCGTCCAGGGCCAGTCACAGGCGGCGCTCAACCGAACAGTCGACCAGAATTCCCGCGGACTTTATGACATCCTCGTCCAGGCAAAGGCAGGTTCCGGCGGCGCACTCATGCAGCCGGAAATCGCCAACGGCCAGGGCGGCATCAGCTTCGATCAGCTGGATGGCATCAGGAAGCTCACCGGCACCTCCGTGGCGGCCCCCATCAGCCTCGTCTCACGGGTATCGCAGAACCTCGAAGCGCCGCGGCTTGACGCCATGGACTACCTGGGATTCAACGCCGGCCTGGTGGGCACGGCGACCGCAGGGGAGCCCGGCGGAACCGACCCCGGCAAGTGGCCGGCAGCGCAATCGGTCCTCACTGACGAGGCCAAGAAATACCGCGTGACGGCCAGCGCCGTCAGCTCCGACGGCCAGTCGGAACAGACCCTGTTCAAGTCCATGGCCGAGGGTTCCCTCGGCAAGGCCAAGCTCGTCGAAGAGCAGACCGCTGGCGGCAAGAGCATCCGCATCGCGGGCGCCGACGGGGAAACGGGCATCAAGTTCCCGGCCCCCGCGGGCGGCTCCGAACACAACCTGTTCAACCTCTCGGTATCGCTGCCGCTGGCGCCGCAGGTGACGGAGTCCGTCGTCGCCGTCGACCCCGTGTCCGAGCGGGCCCTCCTGGGCACCGCAGGCGACTTCCTCGCACCGCTCGAAAAGGCGCCGCCGGCAGACGCACGGAACGCCGGAGCGATCGGCCGGCACTTCGAAAGCCTGTTCACCACGGGAATCAGCATGAAGGAACTGGAAGAGGGGCCCGACTTCCTCGGCGTCAAGCTCAAGTACTGGGCACCCCTGATGACCCAGTACCAGCAGGCAAAGCGAGCCGGCCAGCTCACGGCCGATTCCCAGGCGATCCCGCTGATCGTCCGCTCCGGCACCTCCCTCGACCTCAAGTACTCGGTCAAGATCGAGGAAATCGACGACTCCGGAAACGTGGTCAAAGACGTGGGCACAGTGACCCGTTCGCTGGACAAGGACTACCTTCCGTTCGTTTCCAAGTCGCCGTTCGCCCTGTCCTGGCCGGGCTCGCAGGACTTCTCCCAGCTGCTGGGGAACACCGGCAACTTCAGCCAGGGCCTCTACAACCCGGCAACGTGGAGCACCGCCTTCGCGTCCGCCCCCAAGTACACCGACGGTGCCACCGCCGGCAACGGAGCCGTGGACAAGACCGCCACACCGGGGGAGTGGGTGACCGTCAACCGCCTTCCGGAGAAGGGTGCCGGCGGAGCGCCCGTCGACCAGACCCAGCGCGAGCCTGTTGACGAACGTTCCTACCGCGACAGCCTGGAGACCGGCACCAAGGTCGCCGCGCCGCTGGCCATGGTTTACGGCACGTTCGACGCCGAGAAGGTCAAGGAAGCCGCCGGGGACATCAACCGGCTGCCCCTGGGTGGCTACGATCCGTCGCCGCTCACCCTGACCGAGGACGCCCAGGGCAAGAAGGTGGAGAACACCGAACTCAAGCCGTCACTAAGCGCCACGGGACTGGTCAGCCAGTCTGCCGGTGCGATCACCGACTACTACGGCCTCGCCGCCGCCCGGGGATTCGAACAGAACGCTTCGGTCATCGACGCCGTCCGCGTCAAGGCCAAGGCGCCGGGCAGCTGGAAGGAGTCCCAGCCGGAGGTCGAGAAGCTTGCGGACGAAATCCGCGACATGGGCCTCGAAGCGACGGTTGTTGCCGGCTCGGCGCGTGAAGACGCCAACATTTTCGTTCCCGGATACTCCAAAGACGGCGCCGGCAAGGAATCCCCGCTGGGCACCGTCACCCAGTCGTGGGTCCGCCAGGATGCGGCCGACGCCGTGTCCGGTTCCCTGACCGGAACCAATGTGACGCTGCTGTTCCTCACCCTGTGCGGTGCCGCGTTGCTGACCGGTGCCTCCACGGTCAGCTACATCCGCCAGCGCCGCCGCGAGGCCGGCACCCTGCGGGCCATGGGTTGGACGCAGAACAGGATCCGCAGCTGGGTCCTCGCCGAGTTCGGCGTGGGAGCTGCCATGCTGGCAATTGCCGGCACCATCCTGAGCCTGGTCAGCTGGAACCTCGCTACGGTCATTGTTTCCGCCTCTGTGCTGGTGCTCTACGCTGCCGCAGCCTACTTCGCGGCCCGGCAGCTGAGGCACCGTGACGAGATCGACCAGGAGCCGCAGCACGACGAGCGGCTGATCGCCGTCGACTCCCCGCTCACGTTCGCCAACCGCCAGCTGAGCACCAACAAATTCAACACCATCTCACTGGCCGTGGCAGTAGGCGTTTTTGGTGCGGCCGTCGGCGGCCTGATCGCCCTGCTGATCGACATCCCGAGAGCCGCCGGCGCCAGTGCCCTCAGCGGCCTCGCTGCCGCCAGCGTGGCGCTGCCCAGCATCGTCCTGGCGCTCTCCGGCGTAGCTGTGGGCCTGGTGCTGACCCTTGTCACCGGACGCTTCGAGCTCCAGGCCAAGCGCCAGTACCTCGGCACGCTCGAAGCCATGGGCTGGAACCCGGACATGCTCGGCCAGGTCCGGCTGTTCGAAAACGCCCTCGTGGGCACGGTGGCCCTGCCGCTGGGCGTGGTCGGCGCCCTCGGCATCGGCCTCCTGCTCGCTCCCTATGCCGCGCTCTGGGCCGCCCTGGCCGGACTCGTGGCTGTACTTTGCTGGATTCCAATTGCAACGAAAGTGGTCCAATGAACAACGACCTGAATCTCGACCGGATTCCCCAGGATGACGCCGGGGACGGCTCGCTCCAGACCCGTGCCAACACCATCCTGAAGGCCGCAGACCACGGGACCCCGCTGGAACTGAGCAACATCACCATCCGCTACGGCGGCCAGAAGGGCGGAGCCGACGCCGTCAACGTCGTCGAAGGCTTTGACCTGACCATCCACGCCGGGGAAATGCACTGCGTCGCCGGCCGAAGCGGTTCCGGCAAGACCAGTATCCTGACCGTCGGAGCAGGCCTTACCCTGCCGACGTCGGGCCGGGTGTACTGGGAGGGCCAGTCCCTCGAGAGCATGGGCGACGACGAAATCGCCGACCGCCGCCGGGCACTGATCGGCTACGTCGACCAGGGCGGCGCGCTGATTGACGGCATGAGCGCACTGGAGAACGTCCTGCTGCCGGCCGTGCCGGACGGCGAAGTGGACCAGCGCCGCGACATGGCAAAGGACCTCCTGGACCTTGTCGGCCTGGGGCGGCGGATGCGCCACCGTCCGGCCCAGCTGTCCGGCGGCGAGCGTCAGCGCGTGGCGATCGCACGTGCCCTGATCCTGGGCACCCGCGTCCTGGTGGTCGACGAACCGACGGCGAGCCTGGACCGTACCTCGGCCAACCGCATCATCAGCATCCTGAAGGACACCACGTCCGACGGAATTGCCGTGCTGGTGGCGTCACATGACCACGAACTTGTCCGGCTCAGCGATACCCTGACCGAACTGATCTAGATTTAGGGGTAGCGTTCCACCAGCTCCCGGCCCGCACCGCTTCCGAAAAAAGGTAACTTCCCAGAGTGTCGTCTTCAGCCCAGACCCCGTTCTACATCACCACCGCCATTACGTACCCCAACGGCGTGCCGCACATCGGCCATGCCTACGAGTACATTGCCACCGACGCAATGGCCCGGTTCAAGCGCCTGGACGGTTACGACGTTTTCTTCCTGACCGGCACGGATGAGCACGGCATGAAGATCGCGCAGACGGCCGACAAGGAAGGCATCACGCCCAAGGAGCTGGTGGATCGGAACGCCGAAATCTACAAGGCCGCCCACTCCGCCCTGGGAATCTCCTACGACCGCTTCATCCGCACCACGGACGAGGACCACTACGCCGCTTCCCAGGCCATCTGGAAGAAGATGGAGGCCAACGGGGACATCTACCTGTCCAAGTACGAGGGCTGGTACTCGGTCCGCGATGAGGCGTACTACGTTGAAGACGAGACCGTCGTCAAGGAAGACGGCCTCCGCTACTCGCGCGAGACGGACACCGAGCTGACCTGGACGGCCGAGGAAAGCTACTTCTTCCGGCTCTCCGCCTACCAGGACAAGCTGCTGGCACTGTACGAGGCACACCCTGAGTTCGGTGCCCCGCAGTCCCGCTTCAACGAGGTCATCAGCTTCGTCAAGCGGGGGCTGGAAGACCTCTCCATCAGCCGCACGACTTTCGACTGGGGTGTTCCGGTTCCCGGTAACGACAAGCACGTGATGTATGTGTGGGTGGATGCGCTGACCAACTACCTGACCGGCGTGGGCTACCCGGACGTCGATTCGGAGTCGTTCCGGAAGTTCTGGCCCGCGGACGTCCATGTGATCGGCAAGGACATTTCGCGATTCCACGCCATTTACTGGCCGGCGTTCCTCATGAGCGCCGGGCTGGAGCTGCCCAAGCGGATCATGATCCACGGGTTCCTGAACAACAACGGCGTCAAGATGTCCAAGTCGCTGGGCAACGTGGTGGCTCCGTCGGACTTCGTGGCACAGTACGGCCTGGACCAGGTGCGCTTCTTCTTCCTGCGTGAGGTGCCTTTCGGCGCCGACGGGAGCTACAGCCACGAAGCCATCGTGGGCAGGATGAACTCCGACCTCGCCAACAACTTCGGCAACCTGGCACAGCGCTCATTGTCGATGGTCGCCAAGAACTGCGAGGGCCGGGTCCCGGTTCCCGGCGCATTCACAGCGGAGGATTCCGCGCTGCTGGCGCAGGCCAACGGCCTCCTGGAGGCCGCCCGGGCCGCGTTCGAGAAGCAGGAATTCAGCCGTGCCCTGGAAGCGATCTGGGGCGTCCTTGGCGACACCAACGCGTACTTCGCCGAGCAGGCGCCTTGGGTGCTGCGGAAGACCGACGTCGAGCGCATGAACACGGTGCTGTTCGTGACGCTCGAGGTGCTCAGGATCGTTGCGATCCTGGTGCAGCCGGTCATGCCGACGGCGTCCGCCGCCCTCCTGGAAACCCTCGGCCAGCACGACGGCGACGCCCGCCTGTTCACGGCGGTCGCCGTGCCGCTCGTCCCCGGCACCGAGCTCCCTGCCCCGGCCCCGATTTTCCCGAAGTACGAGGAACCCGCCGAAGCGTAGTCCTTCCGGACGCCCTGTCGTCCCGCCATAGTTACCCCGGCGCTCCCTCGCTGGCCGCAGCAAGCGGGGGAGCGCTTTTGTGCCCGCTGTTATCCCGGAGCGGGGCCCTGGGTGCGGCAGCAAGGGTCCAGGTATCCAAGTAGTCAGCCGTATGCGTGCGAGTGAATATTTTCACGAAGCAGGTAATTGGTACCTGTGCCAGTTTGAGTAAACGCGTACCTGTTACTCGGGTTTAACCGGAGCGGCAAACCTAGCCTGAAAAGGCAAGCGAACTGATGACACTGTCTGGGGAGTAACTGTCGCCTTCACTTCGCTGTTTGAGGTCTCACACAGGTTTTGTTTTCACTGGTCTCGAAGACGGTTACTCCGCGCAGTCTGGTCAGTTCGAATCGGATTGGTATGGAGGGACCGAACATGAAACGGATAATAGCCACTCTGGGGGTGGTGGGCCTCGGCATTATGGGGGCCACAGTGGCGGCCTACGCCGCGCCACCGTCCAGCGACGAAAACAGCATTATCATCTGCCACGCCAAGGGCGGATCCGGGAGCTATACGGCGGTGGAAGTCAGTGTCAACGGGCTTTCGGGACACAGCGGGCACGCTGACGACGTTGTCCCGCAGAACAATGGCACCACGCTGCCGGGCGGCCAGAACCTGACAACGGCGAACCTGGCGCTCCTCGCCCAGGGCTGTGTGGCAGGGGGTGTGGTTCCGACAACTCCGCCGCCGCCTCCGCCTACGGACGAGCCGACGGATGAGCCGACTCCGACGGACGAGCCGACGCCGACGGATGAACCGACGCCGTCAGATACGCCGTCGGCGACCCCGACGCCGTCGGATACATCGTCGGCGACCCCGACGACGCCTGCGGTTGTGACCGTGGTGGTGCCGCCGGCAACCACACCGGCGGCCGTCACCCCGGCGCCCGCCGCAGTGACCCCGGTTGCGTCAACGCCCCCGGGGGCTGTCGCAGCGTCCGTTCCGGCAGCGAGCAACACGGGCTACAACGTCCAGACGGCCGTTGGCTCCCCGGGCGGAATTCCCGCCTGGCTGTCCATCCTGACCGGCCTCTTTGCCGCTGCAGGAGCGTGGGTGCTCGTGATGAGCGGCCTGCGGTCCCGCGGAGCAGGCAGCTAGGACAGTAAACCCGGGGCGGGTGCCGTGACCTTACGGCACCCGTCCTCCGGTTTTGGCATCACCTTCCCAAAATCTTCAGGAGCCCCGCATGGTCTGTCACGTCCGGAACCGGCACCGGCATACCGCCCGCATCCGAGGCCTGGTTCTTAGCAGCAGGGACCTTCTGGTGCTGGCATTCTGCGTGGCGGGGATTCTCGGGGCGTGGCTGGCCTACGGCGTGACCGGAGCCGGGGACCACGGAGCATCCGCTGCCGGGGAACCGGCGGCCATCGTCCTGTCCGGGCGCTTGCCGGATCCGCTGGCGCCGGCCACGGTGCCTGCCGCTGAAGCGGCGGCCGCCGAGTCCGTTGCAACGTCGGATCCAGTTGCCTTGCCCGCCGTGCCGGCGCCTGCCGCACCGTTGGCCGCCGGCGGGTCGCCCGAGGCCCCGCCTGCTCCTTCCTATCCCGCCGCGGCGGCACCCCGGCGCATCATCTACCCGGCCGCCGGCATGGACGTTGTGGTGTATCCGCTCGAACCGGAGTCCGTGGACGCCGCAAGCCGCAGCATAGTGCCGCCGGAGACGATGGATGGCTACTGGCTTGCAAACCTGGGGATGCCCGGGACCGGCTCCGTGAATACCAGCTATGTCATCGGCCACAGCTGGGAGGGGCTCGACGCGCCGTTCAACCATTTGAGTTCCGCCGCGGCGGCCGGGGACGAACTGACAGTCGCGACCTCAACCGGCGCCATGACCTACCGGGTGGACTCGGTGACCACGTACACAAAGGCCACCTTTAAGGACAGCCCCATCTGGGCGGTGGTTCCCAACCGGCTGGTCCTGATCAGCTGCTACACGGAGGATCCGTGGGGTAAGAACGTTGCCGTGGTCGCGTCGCCCGTGCCAGGCCGCTGACACGGCACCATCCGGGCCCCCGATGTGTTCGAATATTGAGACGACTTGACCATCATGTGGATGGCTTGGCTACCCTGAAAAGATGAGCGCATCCACGATAAATCTTGCTGTCATTCCCGGCGACGGCATCGGTCCCGAAGTCATTGCCGAAGCGTTGAAAGTGTTGGAGAAGGTTGTAGCCGCCGAAGGCGTCACGCTGGACCAGACCCACTACAAGCTGGGAGCCCAGCATTGGCTTGAGACGGGCGAGACCCTTCCGGAGGAAGTGCTCAGCGATCTCCGCACCCGGGATGCCATCCTGTTCGGCGCCGTCGGTGCTGCCCCCGGTGACACCCGGATCCCGTCCGGCATCATCGAACGGGAGATGCTCCTGAAGCTTCGCTTCAGCCTGGACCACTTCGTCAACCTGCGCCCGTCACGCCTCTTCGGCACGGTCGGCAGCCCGCTGGCCGATCCCGGCGACATTGATTTCATCGTGGTCCGCGAAGGCACCGAAGGTCCTTATGTGGGCAACGGCGGAACCCTGCGTGCCGGGACCAGGCACGAGGTTGCCACCGAGGTTTCGCTGAACACGGCCCACGGCGTGGAACGGGTTGTCCGGGACGCCTTCCGCCGGGCGAGCGAACGCCCGCGCAAGCACGTCACCCTGGTCCACAAGCACAACGTCCTGGTTTACGCCGGCCACTTGTGGAAGCGCACCGTTGAAGCAGTGGCGCAGGAATTCCCGGACGTCACCCACGACTACCTGCACATCGATGCAGCCACGATCTTCATGGTCACGGACCCGGCACGCTTCGACGTCATCGTCACGGACAACCTCTTCGGCGACATCATCACCGACCTCGCCGCCGCAGTCACCGGCGGCATTGGCCTCGCAGCCTCCGGCAACATCAACATGGAACGTACCGCCCCGTCCATGTTTGAACCCGTGCACGGATCCGCCCCCGATATTGCCGGCCAGCAAAAAGCCGATCCGACGGCGGCGATCCTGTCGGCGGCACTGCTCCTGGACCACCTGGGCTATGCCGAGGCGGCAAAGAAGATCGAAGCGGCAGTCATTGCCGACGTCGAAACCCGGGATGGCCGGGAGCGCACCACCAGCGCGATCGGTGACGCTATCGCCGCCGCCGTTTAGGGCCACGCATCGGGCGTAAGCTAGTTTCGAATCACCAATAATGCTGCCGTGGTCCGACGCTGAACCACGTTCACACACCAGGCAGCCGACCGTGGAGGAACCATGACTCAGACTGCCCATGGCGTCGAATTCACCCATCAGCCTTCGGTAACCCCGAAGTCTGCTGAAGAGCGAGCAGCCATCCTGGCGAACCCGGGTTTCGGCAACTATTTCACCGACCACACTGCGATTGTCGACTACAGCGTCGACGAGAACGGCAAGGGCGGCTGGCATGACGCGCGCATCGAGGCATACGGTCCCATCTCGCTTGACCCGTCAGCGGCGGTGCTGCACTACGGCCAGGAGATCTTCGAGGGCCTCAAGGCCTACCGGCATGCCGACGGGTCGGTCTGGACCTTCCGTCCGGAGGCCAACGCCGCCCGGCTGAACAAGTCCGCCCGCCGGCTGGCGCTGCCGGAGCTTCCGGAAGAGTACTTCCTCGGCGCCATCCGCGAACTCGTGCAGGCCGACCGTGAGTGGGTTCCGGCGGGCGACGGCGAGGCGCTCTACCTGCGCCCGTTCATGATCGCCACCGAAGCGTTCCTGGGCGTCCGCGCGGCCAGGGAAGTCTCCTTCCGCGTGATTGCATCACCGGCCGGAAACTACTTCGGCGGCGAGCTGAAGCCCGTGTCGATCTGGATCTCCCGGGAGTATGCACGTGCGGGCCGCGGCGGCACCGGTGCGGCCAAGTGCGGCGGCAACTACGCAGCCTCCCTCATTGCCCAGCAGGAGGCCGAGGCCCACGGCTGCAAGCAGGTCCTCTTCCTGGACCAGTTCAATGACAACGCCGTGGAAGAACTCGGCGGCATGAACGTCTTCTTCGTGATGAAGGACGGCTCGCTGGTCACCCCCGCGCTGACCGGGACCATCCTGGAAGGCGTCACCCGGATGTCCGTCATGCAGGTGGCCAAGGACATGGGCCGCACCGTCACCGAGCGCAAGATCACCCTGGACGAATGGCGGGACGGCCTCGCCTCGGGCGAGATCACGGAGGTCTTCGCCTGCGGAACTGCCGCTGTCATCACGCCCATCGGAGTACTCAAGGACGCCACCGAGTTCATCGGCTCCGAGGATGCGAAAGCGGGGGAGACCACCATGGCCATCCGCGAGCAGCTTCTCGGCATCCAGACGGGCACCGTCGAGGACACCCATGGCTGGCTGACGCGCCTCGCCTGAGTTTCCCCACTTTCCTGACGCACGACGCCGGGTGGGCGCAATCGAAGCGGCCCACCCGGCGTCGTGCGTTAACAATGCGAAGATGGACGGGTGAATCCCGAATCCCTTCCGTCGATTCGTCCGGCCAGCGACCTGACACGGTTCCGGCTTGCCCCCAACCCCGGCCCCATGAGCCTGGACGGGACCAATTCCTACCTGCTGGGCAGCCCGGGTGCGGGCAGCACCGTCGTGGTGGACCCCGGGCCGCTGGATGAACAGCACCTGCAGGAACTTGCCGGGGCAGGGAGGGTGGAGCTTATCCTCATCACCCACCGTCATGCGGACCATACGGCGGCGGCCGCGCGCTTCCACGAGCTCACGGGGGCGCCGGTGCGCGCAGCGGATGCAGGGCACTGCCACGGAGGGATTCCCCTGGCTGACGGTGAAACCATCCTCGCGGCGGGGGTTGAGATCCGTGTCATTGCCACGCCCGGCCACACCTCCGATTCGCTCTGTTTTCACCTGCCCGCCGACGGCCGGCACGGATCGGTGCTGACCGGCGACACTATCCTGGGCCGCGGCACCACGGTGCTGGACTTTCCGGACGGGAAACTGGGTGACTACCTGGCAACTCTCGACAGGCTCGAAGGGATTGGGCCGGCCACCGTGCTGCCCGGGCACGGAGCCGTGCTCCCGGCGCTCGATGCAGTAGTCCGTGCCTACCGGAACCACCGGCACGAACGGCTCGCGCAGATCCGGGCCGCCCTTGCGGACCTTGGTCCCTCTGCGGGAGTGGGCGAAATCACTGATGCCGTCTATGCGGATATCGAGCCCGCCGTCCGGGCGGCCGCGGAGAACTCCGTGGCCGCCCAGTTGGAATTCCTCCGCAGCTGAGCACCGGGATGCGAGCTCCGGCGCGGTGCTTGGGCGGCAGTGCCCGCGGCACGACTCGCGGGCGGAGACTGTACGCTAGGAACCATGCGTATCGCCCGTTTTGTAGCTGATTCTGATCCCCTCTACGGTGTTGTTGAAGGCGAGCCCGGCAGTGAGGAAGTCACTGTTATCAAGGGTGACCCCTTCTTTCACGGCGTGGAACGAACCACCCAAAAGCACAAGCTGGAGGACGTGCGGCTGCTTGCCCCCATCATTCCGCGCAGCAAAGTGGTGGGCGTGGGACGCAACTTCGTGGAGCACGCCGCGGAACTGGGCAACGAGGTCCCCAAGCAGCCGCTGCTGTTCCTCAAGCCGAACACCTCGGTGATCGGCCCCAACGATCCCATCGTGCTTCCGGAATTCTCCGAGGAAGTCTCCTTCGAGGCCGAGCTCTGCGTCGTCATCGGCCGGATCTGCAAGGACGTGCCCGAGGACCGCGTGGATGACGTCATCTTCGGTTACACCTGCGGCAACGACCTCACCGCCCGCGACGTTCAGAAGACGGACCTGCAGTGGGCCCGGGCCAAGGGCTTTGACACATCGGCGCCGCTGGGCCCGTGGATCGAAACCGAGCTGGACACCGAGGACCTCCGGATCCAGGGCCGGCTCAACGGGGAGCTGCGCCAGGACGGCAGCACAAGCCAGATGATCCGGGGCGTCCGCGAGCTCGTCTCGGTAGTCTCCCAGGCCTTCACGCTGCTTCCCGGCGACGTGATCATGACCGGTACACCCGCTGGTGTGGGCGTGGTTGCGGCCGGCGACCGCTTTGAGGTGGAGATCGAAGGCATCGGCCGCCTGTCCAACCCGATCGTCCGGCGCTAGCGGCGAGGCCCGGCCCCCCCGGGCAGGCGGTAAAGTTGGAGTCACTATGACTACTCCTTCTGTGTCCAACGCCGTCTCCAGTCCTGCCGTCACCGCCGAAACCCCGGTCCGGGTGCGGTTCTGCCCGTCCCCCACGGGCACACCGCACGTCGGCCTGATCCGCACGGCGCTGTTCAACTGGGCGTACGCCCGGCATACCCAGGGAACCTTCGTTTTCCGCATCGAGGACACGGACGCGGCGCGGGACTCGGAGGAGAGCTACGAGCAGTTGCTCGAGGCCTTGAAGTGGCTGGGCATCTCGTGGGAAGAGGGCGTGGAAACGGGCGGACCGCACGAGCCCTACCGCCAGTCGCAGCGCCTGGATCTCTACAAGGACGTCGTGGCCAAGCTGCTGGAAGCCGGCTACGCCTACGAGTGCTACTCCTCCCCGGATGAAGTTGAGGCGCGCCACCGTGCCGCCGGCCGCGACCCCAAGCTCGGCTACGACAACTTCGACCGCGACCTCAGCGCCGAGCAGGTGGCCGCGTTCAAGGCGGAAGGCCGCGAACCGGTACTCCGTGTCCGCATGCCCGATGAGGACGTCACCTTCACCGATATGGTCCGGGGCGAAATTACCTTCAAGGCCGGAAGTATCCCGGACTACGTGATTGTCCGCGCCGACGGCTCCCCGCTGTACACCCTGGTGAACCCGGTGGATGACGCGCTCATGGGGATCACCCACGTCCTGCGCGGCGAGGACCTGCTGTCCTCCACCCCCCGCCAGGTAGTGCTGATCCGCGCGCTGATGGACATCGGCGTCGCAAGCTACATGCCGGTGTTCGGCCACCTTCCCTATGTGATGGGCGAGGGCAACAAGAAGCTGTCCAAGCGTGATCCGCAGTCCAACCTGTTCCTGCTCCGGGACCGCGGATTCATCCCCGAAGGCCTGCTCAACTACCTCTCCCTGCTGGGGTGGAGCCTGTCCGCCGACGAAGACATTTTCACGGTGGAACAGCTCATCGAACACTTCGACGTCCACGATGTACTGGCCAACCCGGCGCGCTTTGACATCAAGAAGGCCGAAGCGATCAACGGCACGCACATCCGGATGCTGGAAGCGGACGACTTCAGGGGCCGCCTGGTTCCGTACCTGCGCGCAGCCAACCTCGTGGGGGAGACGCTCACGGCCCGCGAAGAGGAAATCCTTGCCGAGGCAGCACCCCTGATCCAGGAGCGCATCGCCCTGCTGGGCGAGGCTCCCGAGATGATTTCCTTCCTGTTCAAGAAGGACGACGCCATCGACGTTGCGGATGACGCGCGCAAGGGGCTCCCGGAAAACCTCACCGAGGTCCTGGACGCGGCAATCTCAGCCCTCGACGCCGTGGCTGACTGGAACGCCGAGAGCATCCAGGCAGCGCTGAAGCAGGCGCTGGTGGAGGGCCTGGGCGTCAAGCCAAGGCTGGCCTTCGGCCCGGTCCGGACCGCCATTTCCGGGCGCCGGATTTCGCCGCCGCTCTTCGAGTCAATGGTGATCCTGGGCAAGGCATCCTCACTGGCCCGCCTGCACGCTTTCCGCGGCTGATGACTGCACTGCGCGGCGACGGCGGCCGTGTGCTGCACACGGGCTTCGGTGTCATCCGGGGCGTGCTGTTCGACATTGACGACACCTTGGTGGACCTCGAATACGCCATGACCACGGCGCTGCGTGATGTCAGCGAGCATCTCCTGCCCGGCCTGGACCAGGCGGGGTGGGAGAAATTCGGGCGCATCTTCACGCACGAGACCACACACTTCTACGACCGCTACCTGGCCGGGGAGCTGACGTTCAACGAGCAGCGGCTCCTCCGCGGCCGGGCCGCCCTGGGACATTTCGGGGTGGAACTGGAAGAGGGGGAGGAATCCCACGCGTGGGTTACGTCCTACGCTGCCCTGCAGCACGGCTATGTCCGGGCGTTCGAAGATGTGGCCCCTGTTCTGGACGCCCTCGACGCCGCAGGAATTCCGTACGGAGCGGTGAGCAACAACGTCCACGATTACCAGCGCGTGAAGCTGGATACTGCGGGGCTGCAGCGGATCCGGGTGCTGGTGGGCACGGACACCGTGGGCGTGCCCAAGCCGGATCCGGCCATCTACCTCGAGGGCGTACGCCTCCTTGGCAGCAATGCCGCTGAAACGCTCTATGTGGGAGACAACCGCCTGCTGGACGCGGAAGGTTCGACGGCGGCAGGCCTGCTGGGCGTATGGCTGAACCGCAGCGGTGAAACGGAGTCCGCCTTTGCCGGCCACCAGGTAGGGTCGCTCGTCGACTTGCTGGGATAGCTCCCTGCCGGTGACCCCGCCCGGTCCGGGCCGGGCCACCGGCGTGATCACACCGGGGCGCCGGCTTTCCGCCGGTTGCGCAAGGCAACGTACGCGCCAACCGAACCAAGCCCCAGAACGCCCACCATGCCGACGGCCGTGACCGCATCGGGCTGGCCCACCATGTCGGATGGCGAGACCGCGGCCGCACTCGAGTAGAGCGTTTCCGTGCTGGCAGCCACCTTCGCGTTCCCCTCCGCGAGCTTGCCGGACCCGGTGGCAAGCTGCGTGGAACCGGAAGCGAGCTTGGTGTTGCCCTCCGAGAGCTTTGCCGCTCCGACGGCAAGGGCCTCCGAACCGCCCAGCAGGCCGGGGTTCGCGGGATCTGCCGGGTCCCCCTTGATGCCGGCATTCAGGGTTCCGGTTCCAGCGGCGAGCCGGGCGGAACCTTCGGTCATGCTTGCGGCGGCCTTGAGCAGGCCCGGGCGGTCGGGGTTTCCGGGTACGCCGTCCATGCCCACCCTGATCTTGGCAGTCCCGTCGGCGAGGAGCCGGGTGCCAAGCACAACACCGGGGTTTGCCGGATCCTGGCTGTTGAGCTTGCCGCTCAGGGTGGCAAAGCCCGCGGTCAGCCTGCCGGCCCCGGCCTGCAGTTCCCCCGTGCCGTCATGGAGCCGTGAGGCGCCGGACTGCAGCTGGGCGGCGCCGGCGTCCAGCTTGTGGGCACCTGCAGTGATCTTTGCGATCTTGTCCTTGACGACCGAGAGCGGCACGAGTCCCTGCACGGGATCGTTCGCGGCAGCCTGCAGCAGCTCCAAAGCCTGCGCAAGGGCAGCGGTCCCCGTGCCTGTTTCCGGGTTGCCGTTTGCCCCGCGGTAGCCCTTGAGCTGGTCTGTTCCGGCGGCAAGCTGGCCAGCCCCTGCTTCCAGCTTCGATGCACCGGCACTCAGCCGGGTCGCGCCGTCGGCGAGGTTGTTCTCCGCGTTCCCGGATGCGGTGGGCGTCAGCGCTGCGGAGAGCTGCACCGCGCCTGCAGCCAGTTTGCCGGCACCGTCATCGACCTTGTAGACACCCGGGGCGAGCTTCGTCGTGACGTCCGTCTCGATCTTCACCGCACCGGCCGCAAGCTTCTCGGCTCCGGCCTGGAGTTGGTCCGCACCGGGGGCCAGCTTGTCGGTGATGCCGGCGCGGACCTTCTGCGCTCCGGCGGCGAGCTTGCCGGCCCCGGTGTCTGCCAGCGTGGCGCCGGCGGCGAGCTTCCCGGCTCCGTCCTTGAGCTGATCGGCGCCTGCGGAGGCCTGGCCGGCTCCGTCCTTGAGCCTGGATGATCCTTCGGTGATGCGGCCGGTGACCACGGTGTAGAAACCCAGCAAGGCAATAAGGAGCAAAGCAAGCAGCGCTATGGCGATCTGCTGGCCGCGCGTGCGGGGGTTCGGGGGAGCGGTGGCACGACTTTGTGGCACGGTTGGTTCCTCTCGACGGTCCTGGCGGAAGCGTGTGTGGCCCCGGAAGCCTCCAGCCGTGATGCAGCTAACATTCCGAACTGGGCGTAGAACTGCCGGTCAGGCCGGCTTCGGGAAGGTTGTTACTCTGCGGTAACTTACCGAGCGTAAACTTGTTTGCCCCGGAATTGCAAGGGTTTTCTCGCGGGGCGACCCGAATCGTGCGTCATCGCAGCGGGCTGGGCGTGCAGCGGAAGGGGGGTCGGGCCCCGATTTGTGCCATCCAAAACTCTCGGGTAAAGTAATTACTCGTGCTGAGGCGCTGAGAGCGAAGGTTTAGGCCTGAAAGTCCGGCCCGAAAGTTCCATTGGGATATGGTGTAATTGGCAACACTACGGTTTCTGGTACCGTCATTCTAGGTTCGAGTCCTGGTATCCCAGCTCTGAGAAAGCTGCATTCCGATGCGGAAGATCAGGGGTTTCGAGCGGTTTATCCGATTTGAAACACTGGCTTTGTGTGTGAAATACTCACTGAGCCTGATAGCAGAAATGCTATCTGGAAAGTACGCGGCCCCATCGTATAGCGGCCTAGTACGCTGCCCTCTCACGGCGGTAACGCGGGTTCGAATCCCGCTGGGGTCACCACTGAAACGGTCCCGGGCAACAGCCCGGGGCCGTTTTGTTCTTAATTCCGGTTGTATCCTGAGCAGCCGCTGCAGCCGCGCGGCCAGCGCCGGATTCGAGCCGGACCAGCGCTGAACTGGCATGATGAAGCTGTGACGTCACCATCTGAGAGCTCGCCCCCGGGACCTGCCGCGCAAAACACGCGGGCGGCCGCCGCCGTGGAACTGCTCGAAGCTGTGCGCACGGACCTTGGCGCGGCCCGGCTGCCGCTCGCACTGCCCGGCGCGGACGCCGCGCGCCTCGATATCCGGAACGCGCTGGCGCAGCTGGACGACTACATCCTCCCGCGCTTCCGCAGCCTGGACGCCCCGCTGCTGGCGGTGGTGGGCGGATCCACCGGTGCCGGCAAATCCACCCTGGTCAATGCACTGGTGGGCCACCCTGTCACGAGGGCGGGTGCCATCCGGCCGACCACCAGGCAGCCGATCCTGCTTCACCACCCGGCGGACGCGGCCTGGTTCGAGGACCAGCGGGTCCTGCCGAGCCTGAGCCGTATCAGGGGCACTGTTGTGGACACGCAGTTGCCCGCCAACCGGGCCGGAGCCGCGCCGGATGCTGCGTCAATATCGTCCCTGGTGCTGGTGGGGCACCCTGCCGTGCCGGAAGGAATCGCCCTCCTGGATGCTCCCGACGTCGACTCCGTCTCGGATGACAACCGGAAGCTGGCGGGCCAGCTGCTTGCCGCCGCGGATCTCTGGCTTTTCGTCACAACCGCGAACCGCTACGCCGACGCCGTTCCCTGGAAGCTGCTCCTGGACGCTGCCTCCAGGGACATCATGGTGGCAGTGGTCCTGGACCGGGTGCCGCCGGCAGCCGAGGCGGAGGTCAGCACAGACCTGCGCATGATGCTGCAGCGGGAGGGCCTGGGCGCGGCCCGCCTGTTTATCATTCCGGAGGTCACCCTCGACGGCCTCGGAATGCTGCCCGACGGGGCCGTGGAGCCGCTGGCACGCTGGGTGCGAGAACTGGCAGCGGACGCCGCCGGGAGGGCCGACATCGCTCGCCGGACCCTGAACGGCACTGTTCGTGCGCTCAGCGGCCGCGTGGCCGCGCTGGCGCAGGCTTCGCTGGAACAGCAGCAATCGCGGGATGTCCTGGCCAAGGATGCCCGAGCCGCTTATCAGGATGCTGTGGCCCGGATTCTGGACGCTACCAGGGACGGCGCCCTGCTCCGGGGCGAGGTCCTTGCCCGGTGGCAGGACTTCGTCGGCACCGGGGAGTTCTTCCGTGTCCTGGAGCAGAACATCGGGCGCATGCGGGACCGGATGGGTGCGTTCTTCCGCGGTGAGCCGGCACCGGCGGTCAAGGTCGAAACAGCCATTGAAACCGGACTCCAGGCGGTCATCATCGACGAAGCCGCCACTGCGGCCGAGGACGCCGACCAGCGTTGGCGCTCCGACCCGGCAGGACGCCAACTGCTGGGCACCGACGACCTTTCCGGCACCGGCCCCGGTTTCCCGGACAAGGTGGCCGCGGAGATCCGCGCCTGGCAGGGAGCCCTCATGGAGCTCATCCGTACGGAAGGCCAAGGCAAACGGACCCAGGCCCGGTGGCTGTCCTTCGGGGTCAACGGACTAGGGGCCGCCCTGATGATCGTCGTTTTCTCGATGACCGCAGGGCTCACCGGACTGGAAATCGGTGTGGCGGGCGGCACCGCCGTCGTCGGCCAACGGCTCTTGGAAGCGGTCTTTGGCGAGGATGCGGTCAGGCGCCTCGCGAAGACTGCGCGGGAGGACCTGAACGCGAGGTGCCACAAGCTGCTGCAGGCCGAACAGCAGCGTTTCCTGGACCGCCTCGACGTCAGCACAGGCGTATCGCCGGATGTTCTCTCAGGCCATGCCCGCGCCCTTCAGCGTCTGGCCGAGTCAGCATGAGCCGGCATAGCGGAACCAGGGAGGCCTCCCGCCTGGGCTCCCGCCTGGAAGCCCTCAACGACGCACGCGAGCTCGCCGGCGGCGTAGTGCCGGACGAGGCCCTGGACGACGTGCTCCAGGTGCTCGAGCGAGCCAGTTCCCGCCGTTCGCTGTCCTCGGACCACACGGTGGTGGGCTTCTTCGGCGCCACGGGCAGCGGTAAGTCGTCGCTCTTCAACGCGGTCAGCGGCGCGGAGATCGCGACGGCGGCGGCCCGCCGCCCCACGACGTCGGAACCGCTGGCGGGTGTCTGGGGAGCGGAGGGCAGTGAGCCGCTGCTGGACTGGCTTGGCGTCACCAGCCGGCACCATTCCGCAGCGGTACCGGGGTTCGCCGATGAATCCACCGGACTGGTCCTGCTGGACCTGCCCGATTTCGACTCAACCAAGGCCGCCAACCGGGAGATCGTCCAGCGCATGGTGGGACTGGTGGACGTCCTGGTGTGGGTGCTGGACCCGCAGAAATATGCGGACGCCGCTGTGCACAACGACTTCCTGACGCCGCTGGCTTCCCACGGAGCGGTAACGCTGGTGGTCCTCAACCAGATCGACCGGCTTCCGCCCCGGGACGTCGAGCCGGTCCTGGAGTCCCTCAAGGCCATCCTTGCCCGGGACGGACTGGGCAAGGTCCAGATCCTCGGCGCCTCTGCCCTGACTGGAGCGGGAGTGGACAAGGTGCGGGCAGCCATCCGCCACGTAGTGGTGCAACGGCAGGCATTGTCGCAGCGGCTGGCCGCGGACGTCTCCAAGGCCTCGGCGCAGCTTGCGGAGGCCTCCGGGGCGGGAGAGGCTGCCGGGGTCACGGCGGGCACACGGTCGCAACTGGCGGCTGAGCTTGCGGCTGCCGCCAACGTCCAGCTGGTGGTGGACGCTGTGTCGCGGTCCTACCGGCAGGAAGCCACCCGGCGCACCGGCTGGCCGCTGACCCGGTGGCTGGTCCGGTTCCGGCCCGACCCGCTGCGGCGGCTGAACCTGCGCCGGGAGGGAACCAGGGCCGAGGTCAACCGGACCTCGCTGCCGCCCGCGGGGGCACCGGAACGTGCCAGGACGGACGCGGCCGTCCGGGAATTCGCGGATTCAGCCAGCGCCGGAGCCCCGGGTCCCTGGCGGGCTGCCATCCGCAGCGCGGCGCGTGAAGGCCGTGACCGGTTGCCTGACGCACTTGACCAGGCTATTGCCGGCACCGAGCTGATGGCCGGCCGGAAATCGTGGTGGTGGGGACTGTTCAACGTCATCCAGTGGCTGGCCCTCGTCACCGCACTGGGCGGCCTGGCGTGGCTGGGCGTCCTGGCCGGCCTGGCGTATCTCCAGCTCCCGGTTCCCGAGGTTCCCAGGGTGGAAGGGTGGCCTGTTCCCACACTGATGATCGCCGGGGGAGCGGTGCTTGGTATTGTGCTTGCCCTCGCCGGGAAGTTCGTGGCGGCCGCCGCTGCCGGGCTGCGGGCCGCTGCGGCCGGGAAGAAGCTCAGGACCGCCGTGGCTGCGGTCGCGGACAGGCTGGTGGTGGAGCCGGTGGAGGTGGAGGTCAGCAGGCTGAAGTCCTTCAACGCCGCGTTGAAATCCGCCCGCCGCGCCTAGGAGTCTGCTGAATTAGTCGTGGGTGGGCGCGTCGACTGGACTGGTGGGCCTGGTGGTTAAGACTGGTCT
>NZ_JARCCY010000050.1:0-32008 GCF_039907775.1 Arthrobacter sp. CC3 | reverse complement strand
CACCAAAGCCTTTACATGTGTTGCCCATAGTGTCGTCCCCGTATGGTCTTGACCGCAAGAGCCGAAGATCCCGGTCGATACCAGCTGCGGGTGCGAGTGAAACGGAATCCGGTGCAGGTTCGTTGTATCTGCGGATGGTGGCCGGAGGGCCGGTAGTCTTGAAAAGTAGCCCGCGTCGGGAGAAAGGAGGACCGTTATGAGCGCACCGGCACCCGCTCGCGCGATCGCGCTCCTCCGCCGTGCGGGCCTGTTCGCCGCCGTCGTGGCCCTGATCGCCGGGATTTTCGGCATGCACGTCATGACGGCCACACATGCCCTCCACTCCCCGGCCACCGCTGTCAGCGCCCATCAGCGCCCGGCCCCCGCCGGGCACACCGGAGGACATGCTCCCGGACCGGCGTCTTTCCCGGCCATGCCGGAGGCACAAGGTGATGACGGCGCCGCGACGGCTCAGTGCACCGAGTCTGGTAGCTGCACCGGCATGCAGTCCATGACCGGGTCCTGTACCCCGTCAGTGAAAACCGGGTCCCTGGCCGCGCCGCTGCCAGGTACCGGCATCATCAGCACAAACATGACCACTGGGGCCCTCATCGCGATCAGCGCGCAGTGGTCCTACAGTCCCGACTGTCCTTCCCCGGGCGATCTCTGCATCAGCAGAACGTAAAACGCGGCCCCGCGCTGTGACCTGACCGGCACCCGCCCCTGCCCGGCACTCCCCTGCGGAGAGCCCGGCGCACCACCGAAGCACACCCACCGTGGCGCTTCCGCGCCCGCTGATGTCTTGAAGGACTTAAATACCAATGATTACCAAGAAATTTCTGACCCTTTCCGCCGCCGCGATCGCTGCGGCCGTTGCCCTCGCCGGATGCTCAACCGGGACTTCCGGATCCTCCGCCGCCACGTCCAGCAGCACCGCTTCCACGGGCAGCTCCATGCCGGGCATGGACCACGGCGGCTCGGGGATGATGTCCAGCAGCGCACCTGCCGCCTCCACCGAGCACAACGACGCAGACACGATGTTCGCCCAGGGGATGATCCCGCATCACGAACAAGCCGTGGAAATGAGCGAGATGATGCTCGGTAAGAAGGGCATCCCGGCAGCCGTGACGGACCTGGCCACCCGGATCAAGGCCGCCCAGGCGCCGGAGATCGAAACGATGACCGGCTGGCTGAAGAGCTGGAACGAATCCGCGACCATGGGCGCCGGCCACAGCATGGACGGCATGATGGGCGAGAACGACCTGAAGCAGCTGGACGCCGCCCAGGGCACCGAAGCGGCCAAACTCTTCCTGAAGCAAATGATTACCCACCACCAGGGCGCTGTGATGATGGCCAAGACCGAAACGGCCCAGGGCAAGAACGCCGACGCGATCAAACTGAGCAAAGACATCGTGACCGCCCAGGAAGCGGAAATCCAGGAAATGCAGGACCTGCTGGCCACCCTGTAACCAACAGTCCTCCGGCGCCGGCCCTCACGGGCCGGCGCCCGTTCCCGCTCATCCCCACCAATCCCTGGAGCCTCCCATGCCCAATCCCTCCCGCCCCCGGATCCGTGGCTGCCGGCACCGGCCTCCTTCTTGCCCTGTCAGCGTGCAGCCCGTCCGCCGTTACAGGCTCAACCGCTCCGGCCAGCAGCACGGGCACGCCCCTTCCGGACGCCCACATTCACGGCCTGAGCGTCAGCAGCACCACCGGCCAGGTGCTCCTGGCCACCCACGAGGGCCTGTTTGACATGTCGAAACAGCCCGCCGCGAAAATCGGGGCCTCCAACGACCTGATGGGTTTCACGGGCGGCACGGACCACGGCGTCCTTTACGCTTCCGGACACCCCGGGAAGGGCTCCGATCTGCCCAGCCCGCTCGGGCTGATCAGATCCACCGACGGCGGTAGAAGCTGGGAACAGCTCTCCCGGCAAGGCGAATCGGACTTCCACGCGCTCACGGCCACCAAATCCGGAATTGTCGGCTTCGACGGCACACTGCGCACCAGCCCGGACGGGAAGAACTGGAATGCAGTGTCCACGGACTTCGTCCCGGCCATCCTCGCCGGAAACCCGACCAGCGACACCGTCCTGGCCACCACCGAGCAGGGGATCCAGCGCTCCACCGATGGCGGAAAGAGTTGGAGCGCGGTGAAGTCCGGACCCGTGATCCAGTCCGCCGCCTTCTCCGGACCCACGGAGGCCGTCGGAGTCGAACCCGACGGGACAGTCCACTACTCCGCGGACGCCGGCGCAACCTGGATCAGGAAGGGCCAAATCCAGGACACCGTCCAAGCTGTGGCCGCGGTCAAGGGCACCGGGGAAGACCTGTCGATCTGGGCCGCCACGGCTGACGGGATTGTTGTCTCCACCGACGGCGGGGCCACGTTCATGCCTGCTGGCGCTTCCTGAGCGCTGGTGCGTGACCCGTCCGTGCTCCTCGTCGGGGGTTCCGTCGTTGCCGCCGCCCTCGGGTTCTGGATTGCTTTCAACCGTTCGGTCCGGAGGGCGGCGTGGCTAGACCGTCTCGTCAAACCAGTCGCAGATAAGGGTGGCCGCTTCCTTGGGGTGGGAGCACATCCAGAACACTCCGCCGTTGACGTCCACGAACCTTTTCTTGATCGGGGGGAGCCGTCGATACAGGTCCGTCAGATATGACGGGTCGGTCCATCCTCTGGAGGGGACCAGAAACATCGTGGGGATTTCCAGGGCAGAGACTGGGCCAGGGGGCGCCGTGGAAACCAGGGACATGACCGCGGAAAGCGGGTACCACCGGTCGAAGCCGGGATCTTTTAGGTAGCCGTCCTTCACCAGGCGTGTCTCGCTCTCCTGGTTCCCTTCCATGTCGATCAGGCCTTCGAAGTCTAGGTAGAGCCAGATGGGAACCGGGGTCCAGGGAGCAATCCTGGACAGGATGCGGAGTGCGGGAAGGAACACCTTCCGTCGTCCGGCGGCGCCTCGGCCTGTCGAGACCGCCCGGAGGAACTGCGGCTCAGTCAGAACTGCCGGAGCGTTCTGATACACGGCGCTCTTGATACGCCCGCGGGAAAGTGCCAGATAGAAGACCGCGAACCCGCCGAGCCCTTCGCCAAAGACCCCGACCCTCTCGCTGTACGTGCCCGAGATATGGTCAACCGCAGCACTGTGCCGTCGCACGAGCTCACCGATGGTAGCCCCGCCGTGCTTGGGCATGATGAAGACGTTGTAACCCCTCAGATGCATCTGATAACCGAGCTCTGCGAACACGCGGGCGTGGCCTGCTGATCCAGGTGAGATCAGAATGTTGGGGGCGTCCCGGCTCTTTTCGAACGTCAGTAATTCAAAGCGTTCCGGGCCGGATACGAAAAACGATGTACCTAGTTTCCGGTCGATCACTTCCGCATCCGATTCAAGAACGTAATGACTCTTCCAATACCCCGTACTCCTCATTACTGCAGTTTCCTTCCCCCCGCAGGACCAGCGCAAGCTACCGACAGGCCAATATCCCGCCAGCAGCCATCCGTTCGAAACGCCTAAACAACCAAGAGTGTTGGAGCTCCCGGGCCGTCCAAACCTGCCACACTCACGCCGGGTGCAGACACGGGGCGGGGTCCCATCGAGTTGGCATCGGGCAGCACACATCGTGTTGACCCCACTTGGGCGCTGGAGGAGCATGATGGCGGGCGCGAGAGAGGAACCGGGGCAAGATGCTGCGAATACGAGGGATGGCATCGGCTGCCTTGTTCCGCATGATCCAGGCGGCGCTCGTCCCGGCGGGGATCATCGGTTACGTATGGGCTGTGCCGAAGTTGCTCATCGTCAGCCGGCGGACACGCGTGTCAGCGACCCTCTTCGCTTCGCTCTACACCCGATACATGCAGCACCGTCTGGGGACAAGGCCGGACGAACCGGCCGCGCGGCTCATGATGGTCATGCCCAACGTTTCCCGGCCCGGCTTCGGAATGGAGACCACGCCGACGCTGGCCGCCCATTTCGTGACCGGGTACCTTCCGAAGATCTACCGTTATCCGTACGAGGGCGAACCGCCCATGCATCACCAACAAAGCGCACGGACGACCTTCTTCGACGCCGCCCTCGCACAGCACCTGCCCGGCATCAACCAGCTGGTCATCCTCGGCGCAGGCATGGACACCCGAGTCCACAGACTGTCCCCGGAAGTCCATGTGCGGTGCTTCGAGATCGATCAGCCCAGGACCCAGTCGTTCAAGCTGAAGATGATGGAGACCGCGGGGCTTCCAACGAACCAGGCCACCTACGTCGCCGCCGATTTTCAGACCGAGGACTGGTTCGGGAAGCTTGCCGAGGCGGGCTTCGATCCTTCCCGGCCGTCGTTCTTCCTTTGGGAGGCGGTAACCATGTACCTGGACCGCGCCTCCGTTGAAGCAACGCTCCAACAGATAGCCCGCACAGCCCCTGGCAGCGTCATTGCCTTTGACTACTACGACGCCGGGTCCATCACATCGCCGACACCCTATATGCGGTACCTCCGGGCCGCGGCGGCGTTCGCAGGCGAACCGATCACGTTCGGGATCGACAACACACCCCCCGCCGGGGAACGCGCCGCGGAATACGTCGGGGCTTTCGGACTGACGATTGAGGAACACCGGAATTTCGGGAAGGAAACCCACCGGCGCCGGGCTCCTGCAGGTTTCGTGACAGCCACAGTCGGACGCGGGACTCCGGCACAAGCCGGCACGGTCGGCCCAACCTAAGATCAACCCCTACTATGCACAGCTGGGCGACACCCGGAAAATGGTCTCCGTCCCGTGCGGGGGGCTGACGGTGTGAGCATGACGAGTCTAGGGTGGGCCGTAACGGCCGGGCAGGCCGGCCGCACCCATCACCTAGTGACAGGAGCCGCATCATGACCCACCACATCGCTGCCATGCTCGATGCACACCCTCAGGCCGCCGAAACCCCCGAAAAAGCTGAATGCATCGCTGCTTGCTTTCAATGCGCGCAGACCTGCATAGCCTGCGCCGACGCATGTGTGGCCGAAGACATGGTCGCCGACCTCGCCTCATGCATCCGTTCGGATCTGGATTGCCCAGGGTGTGCACAATGTGCACACCTCTTTTTCACACTTCGGCGCCCCCCAAACCGAACTGCCTAGAGGGCAGTCAGGGCCGGGCAGTATTTCGCTCGAATATGATGAGATCGAACTGCATTCCCGCCCTTGAATTCCCGCCACTCCCCCGAAACATACTAATCCGGCCCAGTCCGGCCTAAGCACAACCCGATCCAATCCGACACGCCTATTTCAATTTGCGGCAGCACACCGACAGAAGCAGGCCACTACCGAATCACCACGACGAGCCATCAGTTCACATGACTCATTGCCGTTGGGGACTATGAGTTCTCAGTCGATTCCCGCCGACTAACTGCTTGGATTCAGCGCTGTCCTTCCTTCTCTTCGTACTCGCAAACCGGTGGCGAACCTAAGCGGTAACCGGCAGGTACGACGCCGCAAGGCGGCCATCGACTGCTGCAAGGAATTCTTCGGTGGTGAGCCAAGGCTGTTCAGGCCCGATGAGGAGCGCAAGGTCTTTGGTCATCTTTCCGGATTCGACCGTCCTGATGACCACGTCTTCCAAGGTTTCGGCGAAGCGCACCACGTCCGGCGTCTGGTCCAGCTTGCCCCGGTGACGCAGCGCGCCGGTCCACGCAAAGATGCAGGCGATGGGGTTCGTGGACGTGGGCCTGCCCTGCTGGTGCTGGCGGAAGTGCCGCGTGATCGTGCCGTGGGCGGCCTCCGCCACCACGGTTCTGCCGTCCGGCGTCATCAGCACGGAAGTCATCAGTCCGAGTGAACCGAATCCCTGGGCGACGATGTCCGACTGGACATCGCCGTCATAGTTTTTGCAGGCCCAAACGTAGCCACCCTCCCATTTGATGGCTGAGGCCACCATGTCATCGATCAGCCGGTGTTCGTAACCCAGTCCGGCGGCGTCGAACTGGGCCTTGAACTCGGTCTCGAACACCTCCTGGAACAGGTCCTTGAACTGGCCATCGTAGGCCTTGAGGATGGTGTTCTTCGTGGACAGGTAGACGGGGTAGTTCCGCTGCAGCCCGTAGGAGAAGGATGCGCGGGCGAAGTCTCGGATGGAGTCGTTGAAGTTGTACATGCCCATCGCCACGCCTCCTCCCTCCGGATACGTCACGACTTCCTGCCGGATCTCCTCTCCGCCGTCGGAAGGAGTGAAGGTCAGGGTCAAAGTCCCCGGCCCGGGTACTTTGAAGTTGGTGGCCCGGTATTGATCGCCAAAGGCGTGCCGGCCAATGATGATGGGTTTGTTCCACCCGGGAACCAGCCGGGGGATGTTGGAGATGATAATCGGTTCGCGGAACAGGACTCCGCCCAGGACGTTGCGCACTGTCCCGTTGGGCGAGGGCCACGTCTTCTTCAGCCCGAATTCCCGCACCCGCGCTTCATCTGGGGTGATGGTGGCGCATTTGACGCCTACCCTGTGCTTACGGATAGCATGCGCAGCGTCCAAGGTCACCTGGTCATTGGTCGCGTCCCGGTTTGCCAGGGAGAGATCAAAACTCTCCAGCTTGATGTTCAGATAAGGGGCTATGAGGCGGCCCTTGATAAACTGCCACAGGATATGGGTCATTTCGTCGCCATCGAGCTCCACCACAGAGCCCACGACGTCAATTTTCTCGAACGCAATCATAATTTTCCTTGCTGATGGTGGACTTCCGGGAGTTTAGGATTTTGGCCTATTGCCTGCGCGCTTGTGTCGAAACACCATGACGTCGTCGTCCGGCAGGAACAGTGCACGGCCTTTGCCGTTGTCCTGGATCAGCCAGAAGACGCTGCCGTCCAGCGCGAGCATGTCCACCCGGCCTGACGTCAGGGTCTTTCCGTTCCGATGCACGAGCTCCAGATCGTCCTTACGGGCCAGCTTTGTCCAGTTCAATACCGGTTCCAGCTGGGCATGCCTGGGCAGGCTGGACAGAAGACTGGCTGTTTGATGGTTGGGGATAGCCATGATTTGCTCCTTAGTTCAAATGGGGCGCGGCCGCAGCATCAGCTGTTCGTGTGGTTCAGGGTCCTGCGGAGGATCATGGGAATGACGCCGCCCACGGCGAGGAGTTCGCACTCGAGTCCGGTTTCGACGGCAGCTGCGGCGGTGAAGGGCTCTTCCGTTCCGTCGGCGCGGACGATGGCCGCGGCGATGTCGGCGCGGGGGTGGATCCTGTCTTCGCCGGCGTCGAGCCTGATCCGGTCGCCCGGCGCCAGGCTGAGGAGCTTGTCCCGCATGTCGGCGGGCATGAGTAGCGGGAGGATGCCCATGCCGATGAGGTTGGAGCGGTGGATCCGTTCGAAGCTGGCGGCGATGACTGCCCGGACGCCGAGCAGCCGCTGGGCCTTGGCTGCCCAGTCGCGGGACGATCCCATGCCGTAGCGTTCGCCGGCGACCATGACCACGGATTCGCCCTCTTCACGGTACCGCTGGGCGGCGTCCCAGATGGGCATGGTGACGCCCGACGGCGCGTGGATGGTCTGCGCCACTGGTGCCTCGGGATGGAGGAGGTTCTTGACTGATTTGTTGTGGAAGGCGCCGCGAACCATGACCTCCCAGTTACCGCGGCGCGAGGCAAAGACGTTCAGGTCAGCCCGGTCTTCTCCCCTTTCCACGAGGAAGTCCGCGACGTCGCTGTGCGGGGGGATGGCGCTGGCCGGGGAGATATGGTCGGTGGTGATGTCGTCGCCGAGCACCAGCAGCGGGTGGGCTGTGAAACCGCCCAGGAGGCTGCCTTCAGTCATGGCAGCGAACGGCGGCCGGCGCAGGATGGTCGACGCCGGATCCCACGGGTACTGCGCTCCGTCCGGGGCCTCGACGCGGCGCCACTGCGGATCCCGGCTGGCGATGACGAAGTCGCGGCGGAAATCGGCCGGGTCGTTGGCTTTCAGTACCAGCTCATCGATCTCGTCGCGGGTCGGCCACAAGTCCGTGAGATAGACCGGGGTGCCGCCCTCCAGGTGCTGGACGGGTTCGGCGCTGAGGTCGCGTTTGGCGTCGCCGGCCAGGGCAAAGGCCACCACCAGGGGCGGGGACATGATGAAGCTGAGTTCAACCTCGGGGTGCACCCGTCCGGGGAAGTTCCGGTTGCCGGAGAGAATGGCGACGGGTTCGCTCGCGCCGTCGTTCTGGGCCGTCGCAACCGCCGGTGTCAGGGGACCGGGGTTGCCGATGCACGTGGTGCAGCCGAAACCGACGATGTCGAATCCGACTGAGGCGAGATCCTTTGTCAGGTCGGCACGCTTGAGGTAGCTGGCCGCTGCGGGGGAACCGGGCGCCAGGGACGTCTTGACCCAATCGGGGACCTTCAGGCCGAGCTTTCTGGCGTTGCGGGCCAGCAGTCCGGCGGCGATCAGCAGGCGCGGGTCAGAGGTGTTGGTGCAGCTGGTGATGGCGGCCAGGGCAACGGGGAACTCCGGCAGCTCTCCGGTGCCGGGGAGTTTGGGGCCGGCCTCTTGTTCCAGGGCATTGCGGATACCGCCGTAGGGCAGGAGGTCCTGGGGGCGGCGTGGCCCGGCGGCGTGCATGGCAACTGCGGAGAGGTCGACGTCGATCACCCGCGTGTAGACGGGGGCTGCGTCCGGGTCAAACCAGATGCCTGCCTGCCGGGAGTAGGCCTCGACGAGGCGGGTTTGTTCCGCTGTGCGGCCGGTGCCGGCGAGGTAGTCCAGCGCCATCGCATCGATGGGGAAGTATCCGGTGGTCGCGCCGTATTCGGGGGCCATGTTCGCTACGACGGCCCGCTCCCCCACCGTCAGAGTGGACACGCCTGGGCCGAAGAACTCCACAAACTCCCCCGTGACGCCGACTTGGCGGAGGCGGTGGGTAATGGTCAGCGCCAGGTCCGTGGCGAGGGTTCCGGTGCGGAGTTCACCGGTGAGCCGGACGCCGACGACGTCGGGGATCCGCAAGGTGGCCGGCATCCCGAACATCACGGTCTGGGCTTCCAGGCCGCCGACGCCCCAGCCGAGAACGCCGAGGCCGTTGATCATCGGGGTGTGGCTGTCGGTACCCACCATCATGTCCGGGACAGCCCACCGTTCCCCGTCCTTCTCAATGGTGGTCACCACGGTGGCGAGCTGTTCGAGGTTGATGGTGTGCATGATGCCGGTTCCCGGCGGGTTGATGTGCACATCGTTCATCGCTTTCGACGCCCATTTCAGGAACTGGTAGCGTTCCCGGTTCCGGCGGATTTCGTGTTTGATGTTCCGGGCTGCGGCGTCGGCGCGACCGTATTCCTCCACCGCCAGTGAATGGTCGATCGATACGTCCACCCGCAGCAGCGGGTTCAGTTCCATCGGATCGGCACCGCATTCGGCCAGGGTGTCGCGCATCGCGGCGATGTCCACCAGCGCCGGGGTGCTGGTGGTGTCATGCATCAGCACCCGGGTGGGCAGGAACTCAATCTCAGCGGTGCTGGTTGCGGTGTCCAACCAGCGGCGCAATGCGTCCATGGCGCGCTCCCGCTCCAGCCCGGTCATGTTCCGCTGAACGTTCTCGGCCAGCAGTCTCAGGACGATGGGCAGGCGGACATAGTCCGGCCCGACAGCGCCTTCAATGTCGACCGCCCGGAGCACCTCGCCGTTAACTTCGAGGTGGGTAACGGATGGATTGGAACCGGCGGCGGTGGCGATGCTCATAGTGGACACTTTCTCGAACAGGATGGGGCCTGATTAAATTATAGGCTATAACCTCTGCTGCGAGTGGTAATGCCGTGGAAGTTTTTGGGGCCGGCGGGGAAGTTGCTCAGGGCTGGCTTCCCCGCCGGGACTTGGGGTGGCCTAGTGCGTGACAGCCATCAGTTCAGCGACGTCCTTCGAGACGACGTTCGCACGAGGGTAGAGGCGCACGGCCTCGGCCGGCACCACGAGTCGGACTGCCCCGGTGAGCCCGCCGGTGGTGCTGTCCACCAGGAGGGTTTTGCTGCCGTATTTGAGGTCGTATTCGTAACGTGAGCCCACGTAGGAGGTGGTCATGATGTCAGCGCTGAGGACGATGGCATCCGCGGGTACGTCGGCGCCGCGGTTGGTCAGGAAGACTTTTTCCGGCCGGAAGGCCACGGTGACGAGGTCTCCGGTGGCTGCGTCCTCGCTGACGGCGACGTTGATGGTTTCGCCGCTCTCTTCGAGTCGGACGGTTGCTGCACCGCCCCGGGCGGCGACAACGGTGCCGTCGATGAAGTTGGAGCGGCCGATGAAGGCGGCGACTTCGGCGGTGGCGGGGCGTTCGTAGATTTCGTGCGGCGGGGCGACCTGGAGCATGTGGCCGTTGGACATCACGGCGATGCGGTCGCTCATGGCCAGGGCTTCTTCCTGGTCGTGGGTGACGTAGACGGTGGTGATGCCCAGTTCGGACTGTAGCCGCTTGAGCCAGACCCGGGCCTGCTCGCGGAGTTTGGCGTCGAGGTTCGACAGCGGCTCATCAAGGAGCAGGACCTTGGGCGAATAGACCAGAGCCCGGGCGAGGGCAACGCGCTGTTGCTGGCCGCCGGAGAGCTGGTGCGGGTAGCGGTGCGCCAGGTGGGCCAGGCCCACCTTGTCCAGGGCGTCGTGGATCAGGGTCTTCTGCTCGGCCTTGGGGACTTTGCGGATGTTCAGCGGCATGGCCAGGTTCCCGGCCAGGGTCATGTGCGGCCAAAGCGCGTAAGACTGGAACACCATGCCCAGGTTGCGCTCTTCCGGGGGCACGAACTTGTTCGAGGAGTCGTCGACCAGGACGGTGCTGCCGACGGCGATGGAGCCCGAGGTGGGCTGTTCCAGCCCGGCGAGGCAGGACAGGGTGGTGGACTTGCCGCAGCCGGACGGGCCCAGGAGGGTGAAGAACTCCCCGTCCTTGATGGTGAAGCTCACTTCGTGGAGGACGGTGTTGCCTCCGAAGTCTTTGCGGAGGTTCTTGACGACGACGTCAGGCATCTTTTTTACCTTTCATGAGCAGGCCGGCGACGCCGACGAAGACTGCGGTGATGACGATCTGGATGGTGGCCAGGGCGGCCACCGATCCGGTGTTGCCCTGGACCCAGAGCTCGAGCATGGTGGTGCCGATGACGGCGGTATCGGCTGAGCCGAGGAAGATCGCCGGGGAGTATTCCTTCATCATCACGACAAAGGTCAGGACCATGGCGGCGACAAAGGCGGGGGTGAGGAGCTTGACGAGGATGCGCAGGAACATCCGCAGCCAGTCTGCGCCGTTGACCCGGGCGGCGTTGTCCAGTTCCTCCCCGATCTGCATCACAGCCGGAGAGATGGACCCGAAAGCACTGGGCAGGGCGCGCAGGCCGAAGCCGATGATGATGGCCCAGATGGTGCCCTGGACCAGGGAACCCATGTTGAAGGGCAGGAACGCGAAGGCCCAGAACAGGCCGATGCCGATGATCAGGCCGGGCATCGCCTGCGGGGCAAGGGCCAGGTATTCGATGACCTTGCGGTACCGGAACGTGGAGCGCTTGGAGACGACCACGGCGACGACGGCCAGGACGCTGACCAGGACGGCGCCGACACCGGCGACGATGAGGCTGTTCCGGATCGATCCGACGTAGGCCGGGAATTCGAAGATGCGCTGGTAGTTGCCCATGGTCAGCGAGAGCAGCGGGTTCTGCAGCGGGGTGAAGATCTTGGTGAAGGACCGCATCACCAGGCCCAGGATCGGAACCAGGGCGCCGATGACCACGTAGACGGAGATGAACGCGACGAACAGCCATTTGATCCAGCCCAGGTCCAGAAGCCGCGGCCGGGTGGCCTTGCCGCGGACCGAGACGAACCGCTTGGCGTCTTTGAGAAGTTTGGCCTGAACGGCGACCAGCAGCACGGTGACCAGCAGGATGATGGTCGAGGCTGCACCCAGGATCCCGTAGTCGGGATCAATGGACTGCAGCCCGTTCTTATAGAGGAAGGTCGCGAAGACGGTGATGTCCACGGGCTGGCCGTAGAGCAGAGGGATGGACAGGGTTTCAATCGACATGCTGAACACCAGCACCGAGCTGTAGACGATGGGCGGGCGCAGCATCGGGATGATGACGGACCACAGGATGCGGAACGGTCCGGCACCCACGGTCTGGGCTGCGCCTTCGAGGGAGGCGTCGGAGTTGCGCAGGGCGTTGGCGCAGAACATGTAGGCGATCGGTGCCAGCGCGACGGCTTCGGTGAGCGCCATGCCGGGGAGGGTGTAGAGGTCCCAGGGCAGGAAGCCCAGCACACGCCTGACCTCAACGCTGGCGAAGCCGGCAGGTCCGTACATGGTGATCCAGCCGAACCCCAGGATCAGGGAGGAGATGAAGAACGGCCACTGCATGGCCGCCCCGAAGAATTTCCGGCCCGGGATGTTGGTCCGGATGACCACGATGGCCATGGGGACTGCGATCAGGAGGGTCATGACGGTTGTCATGACGGCGAACAGGATCGTGTTCAGGGCCACGGAGCCGAAGTCGGCTTCGGTGAAGAGTCGGATGTAGTTCTCCGCGGTGAACAGACCGCCCTCCTCGTACAGAGGACGGTCCATCACCGACTGGTACAGCGTGGGGACCACAGGGGCAAGGACCAGGAGCGCCAGGACGATAATGGTTGCCCAGAAAAGCAGCTGGCTGCGGTCGGCGCCGAGGATTCTGCGGTACTTCGGTGCCGGATAGTCCGGCCGCTGCGTGGCCGCCTGGGCCGGCGGCCTTGTATCAGGAATTGTTGTCATGAGATCTCTTCCGGTCCTTGCTTGGTCAGTTACGGGTGCTTACTTTTTGAGGCTGTTCCAGCGCTCGGTGAAGGCGGCCGTTTCGGCCTCGGAAACCTTCTCGAAGGGAACGGAAATGATGTTCTCCTCCCCCACTGCCTTCACGATGTCCGCGTAGGTGTAGGTGAACTCAACGGGATTGACGCCCTCACGGAAGGACGAGAGCCCGCCTTCCTGGATGGCCTGCTGGCCTTCGGCGGACAGCGTGAAGTCCATAAAGAGCTTTGCGGTGGCAGCGTGCGGGGCCTTCGCGGCAATGCCCAAGCCGCGGGGCAGAACCACGGTGCCGTCGTCGGGCAGTGCAATCTTGAACAGCCCCGCAGAGTCCTTTACTACCTGGAAGGCCGGAGCGGCACTGACCAGGCCACTGGCCACATACTCACCGGCCAGGACTTTCTCAGTGGCCGAGGAACTCTCGGGCCGTGACAGGGGAAGGATGGTGGCCAGGGAGTCCCATGCCTCCGGCTTTGCCTTCGTCAGGGCGTGGAAGACGGTGAAGCCGAACGCCCCCTTGATGTCACGGATGCCAATCTTGTCCTGAAACTGGGACGGGTTGGCCTTCGCCTGCTTCGCCAGCGAGGCCAGACCGGTGGGCGCTTCGGTCATCAGGGCGGTGTTGTAGGTGATCGTCATGGCATCCGCGGACATGGCCGTCACGCCCGGCAGCAGGTTGGCAAATTCCGGAACCTTAGTCAGTTCCGGCGACGTGTACTGGGTCAGGCCGTCCCCGCGTGCCGCGAAGTCTGCCCATGCACCGGCCGCATTGGTGACCAGGATGTCAGTCGGTGAGTTACCGGTGGCGCTCTCGCTCAGGACCCGCTGGAAGACCTCGTCTGAACCGAGGTTGTTCGCTGAAATGTCCTTGACGAACGGGTACTTCTTTTTGAAGTCGCGGAACACCGGCGCCCAGTTTTCCTGGTCCGTGTTCGAGTAGACCGTGAGTTCGCCACCCTCCTTCTCCGCCGCAGCGACCAGTTCCTTATAGTCGGCCGGGTAATAGTCGGGGTACTGGCCCGCGGCAATCGAGTTCTCCGGCGCGGGCGCTGCCGCCGGCGTCGACCCTCCACAGGCGGTCAAGGTCAGGGCAACGGCTGATGCGACGCCGGCTGCCGCGTACTTGAAGAAAGCACGAGACAGGGGCTGTGATGTGCAGCGGGTTTTGGACGCCGTCATGGCTGTCTCTCCTTTGAGCAAAGCAACGGGGATGTGGCGGCGGAAACATTCGATGTGACCCGACTCACGTAACTATAGCTTATAACCTATAGCGCTCCACTAGGGGCCTAACCAGGAGAATTCACATGACCGTCAAAGACGACCCGGGTCAAACACTTTTCGAGAAAAGGACCATCCGCAAGATCACCCTGCGGATCATCCCGTTTATCTTCGTTCTGTACATCGTCAACTACATCGACCGCGCCAACATCGGCTACGCGTCCCTGCAGATGAACGCCGAACTGGGCCTCACCAGCCAGGCCTTCGGACTCGCCGCGGGCCTCTTTTTTATCGGCTACTTCCTCTTTGAAGTCCCCAGCAACGTAGCCCTCGCAAAGTTCGGCGCCAGGCGCTGGATCGCCCGGATTCTGGTTACCTGGGGCATCCTCGCCGTCCTGATGGGTTTCGTGCAGAACGACATCCAGCTCTACATCATCCGGTTCCTGCTCGGCGTCGCGGAAGCCGGGTTCTTCCCCGGCATCATCATCTACCTGAGCTTCTGGTTCCGCGGCAAAGAGCTTGCGACCACCATCGCCCTGTTCGT
This sequence comes from Arthrobacter sp. CC3, assembly GCF_039907775.1. Taxonomy (NCBI): domain Bacteria; kingdom Bacillati; phylum Actinomycetota; class Actinomycetes; order Micrococcales; family Micrococcaceae; genus Arthrobacter; species Arthrobacter sp. CC3. The sequence goes on along the minus strand of NZ_JARCCY010000050.1, from coordinate 17,526 downwards.
TGCATCCATCCCGGTGTCGTACATCATCGCCTCCCCCCTGAGCACCTGGATCATGCACACCATCAGCTGGGCGGACATGAGCGGCTGGCGCTGGATGTTCATCCTCGAAGGCCTCCCGGCAGTCATCCTCGGCGTCGTCTGCTACTTCGTCCCCACCGAACGCCCGAAGGACGCCAAGTGGCTGACGGCCAAGGAACGCGACTGGATCACCACAGAACTTAAGAACGAACAGGCTGCGAAGAAGGGCACTACCCTGCACCTGAGCATTTGGAAAACCCTGGCCAACCCCAAGGTTCTCTACCTCGGTGCCATCTACTTCGTCTACCAGGTGGGCAGCCTTGGCGTCGGATACTGGCTGCCGCAGATCATCAAGGGCCTGTCCGGTACCTTGGACACAACCCAGATCGGCCTCATCGGCATGATTCCATATGTTGTGGCCACCGTGGCAATGATCTGGTGGTCCCGCCGTTCCGACCGGAAGAACGAACGCAAGATGCACAGCTACATCCCCATGGGCGTCGCCGCCGTCGCGATGTTCCTGGCCGCCATCCTGGAATCGCCGTTCCTCGTCATTGCCTCGATCAGTATCGCCTTGGCCGGCCTCTACGCGTTCAAGTCGCCGTTCTGGGCTGTTCCCAGCCAGTTCCTCTCGGTCGCCACTGCAGGGACCGCCATCGCCGCGATCAACTCCATCGGCAACCTCGGCGGTTTCGTCGGCCCCTTCGCTCAGGGAATGATCATCGAGGCCACGGGCTCCCCGACAGCAGGCCTCTACTTTTTCGCAGGCCTCCTCGTTGTCTCCACGGCCATGATGGTCGCCATCCGGCTGCGCAAACCCGCAACCCCGGCGGAGACCCCGGCGGATAATGCCGCCGTCGAGGCGGTCCGCTGAGGTGAAGGCCCCCACCGTTGCCTATGTCGGCTCCCGCACAACACCTGAACGAGGTACCGGCGCCGGCATCAGTAGCTTCATCATCACCGACGGCCGGTGGACCCTCCTGGAGGAGACACCGGCCGTCAACCCCGGCTACCTCGTCATTGATCCGGTCTCCCAGGTGTTGCACGCAGCGAGCGGAGACCACGACTACATCACCTCCTACCGCATGAACGACGATGGAAAGCTGAAGGAGCTGGGACGCCAGCCCACTCTGGGAACGAACCCGGCACACACGTGCCTGGATCCCAGCGGAAGGTACGTCCTGGTGGTCAACCACACCAGCGGCTCAGTGGTCAGCCTGCCCATCCTCCCCGATGGAACCCTCGGACCGGTTGCCGGGCAACTGAAACTCGCCGGCGACCCAGGCCCGCACCGCACGGATCAAACCGGTGCGAAACCCCACCAAGTGGTGTTCTCCCCTGTCGGGGACTATTTCCTTGTCCCCGACAAAGGCCTGGACACCATCTTCACCTGTGCGCTCGATGCCGAAACCGGCCGTCTGGAGCTTGCTGGACGCCTCCGTCTGCGGGAGTTCAGCGGACCGCGGCACGTGGTCTTCCACCCACATCACCCGGTGGCGTACGCCATCAACGAACTCGACTCCACCGTCATCGTCCTCGACTGCAGCTCGCCGGAAAGTCTTCGTCCCCTGCAGTACCTTCCGACAATCGAAGTCTCCGACACCAGGGACAGCAGAGCGGCAGAAGTGGTGATCAGTGCCGATGGGCGGTTCCTTTACGCCAGCAACCGCAGCGGCGCAGGCGACAAAACCCCCGGGGGGCCGGGAAGTGACACCATTGCCGTTTATGCCGTGAAAGCGGACGGCACCCTTTCCCCCGCCGCGTGGACTCCAAGCGGCGGAATTCGCCCACGCTTCATCACCCTTAGCGGGGACGGGACGACCCTCTATGCTGCGAATGAGAAAAGCAACTCAATCGATGCGATCGAAATCGACGTGGATTCCGGCCTCCCGCTTTCCGGCCGCCGGGTTGTCCAAACAGGCTCCCCGGTTTGCATCGTCTTTGCCACACGTGTTGCGGAATAACGCTCAAAGCCCGCAGTACTATAGGACATAGCCTATCCGGGGACCGCCGTCGGCAGCCCCCGGAAAGCCCTCACGTATAAGGAGTAAACGGTGGCAAACCCGGCCGTAGCACTATCCAAAAACGCCTACGCCTACGAGGAACTGCGCCGCCAGATACTGACCGGGGAAATTCCCCAGGGCTCTGTCCTCAACCAGGCGCAGTTGGCACAGGAAATCGGGGTCAGCACCACCCCACTGCGCGAAGCACTCCGTCGCCTTGCCGCCGAAGGCCTCGTTCAGCTCGAATCGCACCGCGACGCCCGGGTGGCCTCGCTCACCGCAGACGAGGCCCGGGACCTGTACGTCATCCGCGAAAACCTGGACCCGCTGGCGGCCGGTCTCGCGGCCGAGAGCCGAACCGATGCGGACATCGCCCGTATCAAAACGACCCTCAAACAGCTGACCCCCCTGCGCGACGCAGCCGACCTCGGAGCGATGACTGTTCACCGGGAATTCCACCGCGCCATCTACACCGCGTCACACAACCCCCTCCTGATAGGCATTCTGGAAGGCCTATGGGACAAGGCCGACCGCTACCGCCAAATCGGACTTCAAAGCCAGAAAGACTCCGAAAAAGACCGGATCCGTGTGAAGGAAGAGCACATTCAAATCGCCGATGCGGTCATCGCGGGAGACGCCGTTCGGGCCCGCGAAATAATGCAGCGCCACGTCGTGGGCAGCCTCGGCCGAAGAGCCATATCAGTGCTCGCAGAAGTCTAGGTCCAGTCTCCAAACAGGACTCGATACGCTCCTGCGGATCCTATCCAAAAGGTCTAGCAAAGCCCGCTCTGCTACCTTGGACGTTCCGCTGGCTGCGGGACAACCGCCGGTTGGCGCTGGTTTGGTGCGGCTTGAGAGACGGGGCAGCGAGACACCTCGCGCCCCTGTACGGCGGCGGTTCAAAGCGTCTCAATCATTTGTCTTCCAACTCTAGGTTTGCGGGACAGCCCCGTGTGCCCATGACCCGCTGCGTGGTGCGCCGGCCATCTTCGCCAGCACGCGCCCAGAGCGGTCAAAGTGCAGGCTCAGGTAGTCAACCAGATTGCCGCGCGTCCAGAACACGAACCGGCCATGACGGGTCCATCGACGCGGAATTCCAAGGAAGAAAGTCCGGATCCCACACAACTGCACTTTTCCGACGGCTCGTGCGCCAGCCACAGAGACTCCCGGAGAGGCTCCCGCTGAAACCCGGAATATCCTACAAAACCGCCGGTCTGGGCCGCAAAGTCATGTCGCCTGCAAGAGATACCTGCATGAAGCCGTGAAGACAGAACCATGATCAACCAAAATGCAGGCCGAAAAGCCGCCCGCGGACAAAGGTGTGCACAATGTGCACACCCTCTTTGGCCGGACAAACACCGAAGAGCGCACTCTACCTGGCTCGCCGAAGGCAGCGATCCGAGGAAGATCCTCGAAGAAAGTTCGTCTTGGTCATGTCGTCACCACAACTCCTGGCCATGAATGAGTGAGGACCAACATGTGGGCCCCGGAACTGGGGCAGCGCAGATTGCAGTGCTCGACGATGTCCTGCAGCAGGATGCAGGTGTGCTGTGTCTGCATGGCCGGAAGGCCACAGGCGTACGCCTCCGGCACCGGCCGGTAGTTGTCCGCCTGGTCCGGGATGTGCTGTTTGGTGGGCGCCTGCCACTTCTCCAGGTAGCGCAGGATTTCCGGCGATTCGTCGTACAGGGTGCGCACCAGGCCGTGGTCGGGGCAGCCGCGTTCGAGCCACACGCGATCATCCCGGATGAGCAGCACCCCGAACAGGCGCCGCACCTGGGCGAGCGGCGGGTTGGTCTCGTGGCAGCGGGGGCAGAACGCAGTGACATACCTGTGGATGCGGTCACCGCGCTGCGGCTGGCCGGGGCCGGGCAGCGCCTACCGGGAAAAGTACGGTGACGGATTCATATCCTCCTACTCATCTGCGAGAGGGCCATGACACAGATGCCGCCGCCGAGCAGAATGAAGACTCCCAGACCAATCAACAGCCCCGCACCCCATCGGGAGGTGCGTGGCCGGATTGCCAGGGCACCGGCTATCGCCAGATAGGCGCCGATTGGTATTAACGCTGCAGGCCCGGCGAGGAAGGTCTTATAGCCCTCATCCGGAGCGATGCCCCTGGTTGTCCCGAAATAAAGGGCATAAAGGGCAGTAGTCCCCAACAAGATTCCGAGCAGTATGGAGCCACGTCTTGGTGCCGGGGGCGGTTCCTCTTCTCGGGGCGGTGGCAGCGGGCTCCACGCCTCTTCGGGGTTGTCATCGCTCATGCCACTCTTCCTTCCAACTTGGGGCGGAGTGATTTCCCGAAGACCCGCAGCATATTCCCCTCTACGAACTGCACCTCCGAGGTCACGCGACTGCCCTGCCTAATGCGCGGGCCCCTGGCCACTTGAGTGGAGGGCGGAGTTGGCAGTGGGTTAGGTGATCTCCGTGCATGCTGGTGCCGGCTGAGCGGTTACTACCTGGGTTTTCGGATCGTGCTCCAGGGTCGGCCTTCCGGCCACGATCACTGTAGCGCGCTCCCAGGGCCGGTCTTCGAGAAGGAAGGGAATTTCCTGTTCTTCCCACTCCCTGTGCAGGTCTCCTTCTTCCTGGCCATCACGTGCCAGGAGGCGACGTCGGGCTTCAAGGTTGTCGCACTGCACCCAGATGGAACGGTCAATGAGGTCGGAGAGCGCTTGGCGTGATGATCCGCTCCCTTCCACCCACACCACGGGACGCCCGGCGGGTAGAGCTATGGCGCCTGGACGTTCCCGGGCCACCCAGCCCGGCGGACGGTAATGGACTGCCTCGCCTTTGAGAAGGGGTTCGAGGACACCGGCACGGAGTTCATCGGCCCAGTCAAAAAAGGAGAGATGCCACGCTACATCGTCCGTGTGAACAACAGCTGAGTCGGGCACTTGAGCCAGTAGACGATCGACCAGGGTCGTCTTGCCTGACCCGCTCCTTCCATCTACCGCTACAATCCAGGGGCGGTCCGGACGTTGTCCTGCTGCCGGCAGTAACCGCCGCACCAAGCCTTTCAATGACTGGGCTTGCCACGGTCCCGCATCGGGGTGGCCGACTTCCGGTTTCATATCCATGGTTACCTCGACTTCGATTCTCGGTCCCGGTAAGTCCCCGTCTCAAAAGGCCTCCCCTGCGTGGAAGTTAGATGCCCTGATAGTCGCCGGAACCTTGCTCGGGGACTACCCATTTGCCTTCCTCGGACCGTTTCCCGCGCATCATGCCGAACATCATGTCGCTCATATCGGTCGGGTCGCCGCCTGACCGGACAAAGTCTTCGCGCCGGCGCCTCCCGTCGCGCAGGTTCGTCCGTACATAAATAACGCTGCCCACGGCAGCGCCGATGATGGCAGCAATCAGGTAGTGGCTCTGCACTTCCGGGTTGAACGGGAGCACGGCACAGGATGCAATGGTGGCTCCCGCTCCTATCGAGAGGAGCCATCCCACGATTACCGCTCGCCGGAGCGATGAGTTACTTGGCCCGTCGATGCGGACGAATTTGCTCGGGTCAACCGGCATAGATCCCGCCCTGGCCCGACGCCCCTTTGCTTGAGTCATCATGCTTCCTTACAGTCCTGCGACTTGCCTGCCAGCCAGGCGTCACGGTGGATATTTTCGCACGGCCAAGGACAGCCTAAAGCGGAGTTCCGTGTTTCTTGAGCAGGACCCGTTGGGCAGGGGCTGACTGCCTGCGTTACACAGATGGCGTTTGCAGGGCGACGCCGGCTGTGTCATGGTCAGGGCCTTCATCCCGGCCGAAGTCGAGGGCGACAAGGCCCGCGCATTTTGGCGCGCAACCATGGCCGGGTTCTTTAGTGCAATAACCCGTCTGGGGGCCGAAAATGGAGCTGCTCCTGGCATCAGGACCGTGCTCGACAAATTCTTCTAGCCGAAGTGCAACGCCTGAGGAACAGAGACATTTTGCCGGTCGCCACCCAGGTCAGGACTTATGTCCCTTCAGGCGTCCAGCGGCCCTCGCAACGCTGAAAGATGGGCCAGTAAATTTCGCGCCGACAGGAAGACTCTCTGAGAGGCAGAGAACATTGGGCCGCGTTCAGTGTGCACCGGAGCATGACACGCGCCTGCAGCCTGACCGCGCGTCGTCCGCGTCATGGATACCCGGTAGTCAGGTTTAGCATGCATGACAAACGGGCCCTGACAGACCACCGGTTCGGCGGCTTCTCCCTCTTGCTCGCCGGAGCAATGTTCCTAGCCAAGTCAATCCTTGAATCGATCGCCGGCGACCCTTCCTCCACAGGCCAGGAAATTCAAGTCTGGCGCTCCTCGCACGAGTTGACGCTGGTCTGGGTCGATGAGACGTTTTTGGCGGCCACTGTCCTGCTGGTCCCGGCTGTGATTGCGTTGTATCGCGGCCTCAGAGGACCCGACAGACCGTGGGTGGACTTCGGCCGCGGCGTATTCGCGGCTGTCATTCCGGTCAACGTCGTCTTGCTTATAGTGCACGGGAGATTGGTCTTTCCCGTCTTCGGCATTGGCCTCGATGATCCGGCCGTCGCCGCGCTAGTGGTCTCCCTCTATGCAGGGGGCACGCACGCTGTCAGCCTCCTGCTCGCAGGGGCTGCCATTATGCTGAGTCTCGCCATGAGGCGGACCGTGTTTGGGCCCCGCGCCGGAGTCGTCGGAGTCATCGCGGGCGCTGCTCAGCTCGTCGTCGCCTATCCCTGGCTGATCAGCCCGGCCATTGTCCTGATTTGCCAGGCACTCCTCGCCGCGTGGTTCATCCTGTGCGGAGGGAGACTCGCATGGCATCCATCGCGGCCGGTTCCAGATCGCGAATCACCAAGCCAGTCGTCCGGTTGAGCAGCCAACAACCAGAGGCATCAGAGTCCGCGTGCGCGGCGGACTCACCCCTACCCCCGCGAGAGGCGGATTCAAGGAATCGAAACAACACTTCGACGAACAAGTCAGCCGCCCAGATAGAAGTCGTTCAGTCCATGGAGTCACGGCATCATGCGCCGATGGCTTGACCTCCAGAATACGGAGCCAGCAGGTCTGATCCCCTTTTGAGCCCAAGGACTGCGGCCGGCCAGGGTGAATCCCGGCTCCCATTCGTCCAGGTTCTCCTGCCCCTCCTTTCCTCGAGGCCGTTGCTGTTTCCTCCAATTGTCCAGACGACGTCTGGACAATTGGAGGGACGTACCCTCGGAGCTTCCAACTTCCGTTCCGTTGGGGCTTTCCGACTCCGCGGGTTTCCCGGGCTTTGGGGGCTATCCGTTCTCCCGCAATTTGGCGGATCGAATCCGCAAGACCCCGGGCACTCGGAGACAACATCGGCAAATGTCCACGGTTCTTTAGACAATTGGCGGACGCGTGTGGCATTCACCTCTGTGTCGTGTCCGACACGCGCAGCCTGTGTGCAGCCGATCGGGGCGGGCAGTGCCACCATCAATATATGAGCGCTCCTACTGTGGATGCAGCGATCAACGACCTTTTGGACTGGGCGTGGCACGCAGTGTACGAACTGCTTGCGGCAAGAGGCCTGCTCGGCGAAGGCCTGGACGTCGTCGTGGGTGGAGGGCCCGACCAGGTACACGGTGGTGCACTCCCCGGCGGTGGCCATCCTTTTCATCGACACCGATCCGGTCGACGCCATCACATTCCACCGGGACCTTCTGGGCTCAGAGGATCCGAAAACATTCTTCAACACCGTGACGACCGCACGCCCGGGGCGTTGATACCCCGCAATCGACGCACGAATCCCATGCCGGTCAGGAAGAAGAACAGCCGTGAACGACCTCTCGACGCTGAGCTTGTCCCTGACCTATGCAGGCACGCTCGGGGTGGCCCTGCTGATATTCCTCGGACAGGCCATCGTCTTCGCCGCCCTGCTGGTCCTCGCCGGGTCCCTCAGCCTTCTGGCATGGACCGGTCGCATCATTACGGGAAGGCGCCGGACGTAGGAACTCTCAACCCGCCCGGACGGCAGAGGTCATGCCGCTCCTTACCCCCGGTTCAGCGTGTCTGCCCCGCTTTCCGTGGGCAATGTTCGTACTGTCAAGGCATGCCACGGGGACGAGCGGGAAGTGAGCCGGGAGCCATTCATCCCCTTGCCGGTCAACTGTCGATCGACGACCTCCTCAGGGACAGGTACGACCTAACTCCCCAGCTCCCGCTGTACTGGAAGCCATACGAGAACACTGCCCAGGATTACCGTCCCGACGTAACGGCGAAATGATCACCCGGCCCCGGCTCCGGCCGTCCAATAACATCCGGGGACCGAGGACGCCCATCCCGCCAAGCGTGGGTGAGACCCGGCAATTGAGTCTAGGTCGTGACCGGCGAGACGTTTACGGCCGCTCCTGCGCGGGGGTAAATTCGATGCAGGAAACGCTACTTCCCGACCCTAACCCTGTGAATGAACCCCTCCCGGCCTTGTGCGCGGCCGGGCGGCAACGCTGCTGTTGCCTCGCGGCAGCCCTCCATGCACCCTGAGGAAAGAGCCTGCCATGGCCACCTCGCATTTTCAGCAGTTCCTGCACGACGCCACCTCCCCCGCTCCCGATACCAACATCCCGCTGGGGGCCGACTGCCTCTACGGGCTGTACACGAGCTGGTGCCTGCTCCAAGGAATGACGCCCAAAACCAGCGCCTCCTTCCGGGCCGGCATGCGCCTACGCCGGATCAACGTCCACCACAGCCGGCTGAAAATGAAAGGACGGGCAGCCGCGGACTACATCCTCGCCAGCTACCCGCACACCGGCTGATCATCATGTCAATCGATCTCTCAGCCTTCCTTCCGGACGGCGCCGACCCGACACCGCCCGTGCTGCCGGTAATGTGCGCCGCCTGCAACACCGACCGCGACCTCACTATTACCTCGGTGACACACCCTCCGGAGCAACCGGCCGACATCGTCATGGTGTCCCACACCTGCAGCCGGTGCGGGCACTTCAGTGAGCATCCCGCATGGGTCGCTGAACTGTCCCTCGTCCTGGCCCGCCTGGGGCCAACGGACGACGTGCTCATACTCGGCGGCCACTACATGCACTGCGGACAACCGATGGAACGGACACACACCGAACTCCGCCGGCTGGCTGCACCCATGTCCACCGAAGACACGACGGAAGACGAGTTGGAAGTCTACCTGGCCACCCGGGTCCTCAGATGTGTCTGCGGATTCCAAATGGAACTGCCCGAATAGCGGACCTCACAGCTACCGCAGGGTCGCTGGGGCCACGCGGGCGCCTGCTTCAACTGGCCGTGTCTTAGTCGCATCCGTCGACAGACTGTGAAGGATTCACAATGCGAGACGCAGACGGCCCGGGACCGCATCGCAGGCCACTCGCCTAACGGCTGCTGTCCCGGCGCCCTGGCGTCCGGCGATGAATTTCTCCGGCAACATCCAATGTCTGAGTGGAGGGTTTATAGTTCGTGGATCCGCCGGCACAGGGTTGCCCATGACATTCCCAAAGCTATGGCGCCCTGGACCGGTTCGCCGCTGTCGACCAGTCGCCGGGCGTTAAGGATCTATCTCTTGATGAACTGTTGCCGGCGGCCGCCAAGGTCCATGCCTTCAGCCGGCGTTTCATGTCTTGGAAGCTGCAGCGCGTACCTAGGTAGGAACCAGGACGACGCCTTCGCGGTAGTCGATAGGCCGCCTGACTATGTCAACCTTTCTTGGCCCGGGGCGGACGTCCTACCGGGGCCATCTAAACCTGTCACAGCCACCCGCCTTTGGCCATCGTGGACGTTAAGAGCCCAGATGACGCTGGAGTCATCGGTAATGGCATCGACCGTGGCGATCGACTCCAATCCGTTTTCGATGAGGACGACGCCGTGGCCGGCCTCGAGGCGCGACCAGTCCTGATTAACCGTGCGGATACTCATGGCCGATCCCCGAGCACCGGGACCGCGTCCAGACCGCACTGCTCAGCTAACTTGTGCAGGTCCGTAGGTGTCTGTTCCAGAAGGACCAGGCCGCCTTGCGCGCGGTGCAGGACGTCATGGCGATCCTCGATTTCGCCGGGATAGAAAATCTCGGACGCATCCTTGGCCAAGGGCGTGGCTTTGACGTCCTCGATTAGTTCGGTCACCTTCGCCTGGAAGTCTTCCGGGTATCCGAGGGTTGCGACGTCGATGGCGATGAACATGTGTCCGCAGCCGCTGGGCTTGTCCGCCCGGGCGGCCGCAGTTTTCCCCACGCGCGGCCATCAAGGCACTGCTGATCGCGATGGTCGTGATGCTTGTTTCCTCCGGAGCGCTGCATGCGGCAAGCCAGACTAATCCCCAGCCGGGCATCACAGTCCAGATCTCCCCGGCAGGCCAGTCGGTCCAGCAGGGCCTGGCGGCAACATGCGTCGTCTCCGTGAGCTCCACTGGCGGCTTCACAGGTGTTGTCGGGCTGACTGCCGCCGGTCTACCCGGCCGGGTCGGGCACCACCTTCTCAACGGCGTCGGTGACTTTGGCCTCAGGCGCCACGTCGAGGGCCACGATGGGCGTCACGACCAGTTCCACTACCCCGGCCGGTGCGGCCGCCCTGACCATCACCGGCACCAACGGCAAGATCAGCACCCGCAGCTCGACCAGTCAGAGCCATCCGCCCGACCTGCACAGACTGGGGTTAGACGCGCTGGGGGAAAGACTCCACTTTGGCGGGGTCGCGCTCGATGACGTCGCCCAGGACGCCGTCTATTAGTGCGAGCGTCGCCTGGTCGAGGATCAGGTCGGCGGCTTTGACGGTTTCGTCGAGCTGCCCGGGACGGCTGGCACCGACAATGGCTGCGGAGACGTTGGGGTTGGCCAGCACCCAGGCCACCGCCAGGGTGGCCAGGGGTACCCCGAGGTCCGCGGCTATCGGTATGAGCTTCTCAACCCTTTCGATGACCTTTGGCTGCATGAATTTGTGCTCTGTCTTTAGGCCGCCGTCGTCCGCGCTGAAACGGCTTCCGGCCGGGACGGTGGGGCTGCTGTACTTGCCGGTCAGCACGCCTTGGGCCAGCGGCGACCAGCAGACCTGGGTGATTCCGAGTTCCTCGCAGGCCGGGACGATCTCGGCTTCGATGACCCGCCACAGCATGTTGTACTGCGGCTGGCTGGAGACGAGCTGGATTCCCAACTCGTCCGCCAACGCGGCGCCGGCGCGGATTTCCTCGACCGTCCATTCGGAGACGCCGATGTAGTGGGCCTTGCCGGCGCGGACGATGTCAGCGAAGGCGCCTATGGTTTCGGCCAACGGGGTCTCGTAGTCATAGCGGTGCGCCTGGTAGACATCCACGTAGTCCATTTGGAGACGGCGCAGCGAGCCGTTGATGGATTCCATCAAATGTTTGCGGGATAGCCCGCGGTCGTTCATGCCGGGGCCGGTGGGGAAGAACGCTTTGGTCATGACCTCGATGCCCTCGCGGCGGACGCCTTTGAGGGCTTCCCCGAGCATGGCTTCTGCCTTGGTGCCTGCGTAGGCGTCGGCGGTGTCGAAGGTGGTGATGCCCAGATCCAGTGCTTTTCGCACACAGTCCGTGGCGAGGTCCTGCTCCACGGTTTCCCCGTGAGTTGCCCAGTTGCCCAGCGCAATCGAGCTGACGTACATGCCGCTATTGCCAAGTTTGCGGTAATCCATAAGGTTTCCTTTCAGAGGTTGCCGGGGTGATCGGCGGACGGCGGAGAGTCAGGGGCAGCAGGTGTTGCGCGCAACACGCGGGGCGGTGCGGTGCTCCCCCGGACAACGAGGCGTGCAGGATGGTCAAGGACAGCCGGGCTGCGGCCCTGCAGGATGTCCAGGAGGAGCCGGACGACGTCGCGGCCCTGTTCTGCCACCTCGTGGTCCATCGTTGTCAGGTCCACAACGTCACAGAGTTCGTGGTTGTCGAAACCGACAACGGAGAAATCCCCGGGAACATCCAGGCCTGACCGTCGGAGGACTTTGAGGACCCCGAAGGCGATCTCATCGGAGGCGACAAAGGCCGCGGTCGGGGCCCGTTCCGCCACCAGCAGCCGGGACATGGCTGCTGCCCCTCCGGCGACACTGTTCTCCTCGAACTGTTCGAGAACATCTTCGTGCGCCCGTCCTGCCTCGGCCAGGGCCTGCCGGTAACCCAGCAGCCGCTGCAGCGGGGGCACGCCGCCCAGAGTGCTGTCCTCCTCTTCACGGATGCCGATGAACGCGATCCGTTCGTGGCCCAGGTTCAACAGATGCCGCGCAGCTGCCCGCCCGGCCCCGAAGTCGTCCACGGAGACCGATGCGATGCCCTGCGCCTCCGCCCCGAGCAAAGCCACCATCTGCCCCTGGGCGGCGAGCGATTCCAGCTCCTCCCGGCTGGGCTGGAGAGCCAGGATGATGACTCCGTCCGTCCGGCCATGCAGATGGACGGCACCGAAGAACCGCTGCCGCTGCGCTGTCGTGGCGAGCTCGTAGAGGAGCACGTCGAATCCCGCTTCCCTCAGCGTTTGCGTGGCCGCGCCAATGACTTTCCCGAAAAACCATTTGGCCAGCACCGGCACCACGATGCCCACGGTCATGGTCCGGCCCGTCGCCAGGCGCGACGCGGCCGGGGACGCCGAATAGCCAAGCTCGTCCGCCGCATCTTGCACGCGCTTGCGCGTCGCCGCCGAAACACCCGAAACGGCACGGAGTGCACGAGAGACCGTCGATACCGAGACGCCGGCTCGCTCTGCGACAGATTCAACGCTAGTGACCATGAAACTTATGCTAGCCAGGTTTGGGAAGAATTCGCAAGCGCTTGCAAAGTTTGGGTTCGCGGACCCCGGACGCGTGGACCACCCGCGGCGGGTGCCTCCACGGGAACCCACTCCATGCCGCCAGGACTCGCCGGCGGGCCGTGTGCAGCGCACGCTCCACGGGCAGGCTCAACTCCCGTCGGGGACGGCCCCGCACCCGCGGCTGCAGTAGCCGCGCGTCGCGGTCATCACCTTGATCCGCCCCGCCCACGGTCCGCCGTTGCGAAAATGTGGCGCGGGAATGACGTCCGCACGCTGCTCTCCGTCACCCCTGCGTAACGTTCAGGCAATTAGCGCATGAAAACTTTGCTTAATTCGCAGCGCTGGGCAATCTTCCCATTTAGGTGAGCCTAACCTTGGCTCCATGAGCCGAGGTGCATCACCGCATGACCCGACCTTCAGGAATGCCTCCGAGAGCCCCATAGGCGACAGCCCTCATGGCTTGGCCCCTTCAAACGTGACTGAAGTAGCCACAGTTCGTTTCTGGGCCACGGCGCCCCGGAGCGAGCCAGCGCATCGCCATCAGCTCTGAGGCTTCCTGCAACACACCGATTTCGCCCCCCCAACACCCACTAAGGACTTACGATGCTTCGTCGAATTCTGGCCGCCCTGGCCGCCCCACTTGCCCTCACTGCACTCACCGGATGTGGCGCCCAGGCCGCTGCAAAGGACGATGGGTTCGCCGTTCCGGCCGGCGTTCAAAAACAGTACGAGGTTCTCGCCAGTGAGCTGGCCGAGAAGGGCAAAACCGTCGAGTCCGGGGAATGGACCGTCAACCTGATTACCGAGGCTGCCGAACCATGGTTCGACAAGCACGACGCCCACTTCCGTGCGCCGAAGGCCGGGGAGACCCACCACATCGAGATCATTCCGACTGAGACATCGACCGGCCGGATCGTCCCCAACGTGCCGATAACCCTGGAAGTGGTCAACAGCCAAACTAAGGTCGTGCAGGAGCTGGAGCTGAACTTCTACTACTCCACCTTTTACCACTACGCCAACAACTTCACCGTGCCCGAGGCCGGAACCTACACTCTGCGCGCCACACTCGGCGTCCCGCAGTTCAACCGCCACGGCGAGGAGTCCGAAACACCCGCCCTGGCCAAAGGAACGACCGTCGAGTTCACAGACGTCGAGCTGACCAAAGACTGAGCGGCGTGGACGCAGGGCTGTCTACCCAGGCCTTACTTCTTCCGGAGATCATAATGACCAACTCCACGCCATCGACGCGCTTCAGTCTTGAACGCAGCCGCCGCCGTACGGCCTCCCCAACACCAGCCATGTCACCGGGGCAGCATGGAACCGACAGGTTCCCGCGATGATGGGTGTGGCACCGGCCCGGCCGGTCCCGGTACAGCCAGAGCCGGCAAGCCCGCCAGCCTCCCTGACACGCCGCCAGACGCAACGGCTGATCCTGCTCGGGATACTGTGCGCGACCGGATGGCTGGCTTCATTGCTGGTCGGGCACTACGTAGACTGCGGGCCCGAACTCCACCGGGGCGGGCTCGCCGTTCATATCCTGGCTCTGGTGCTGTCCTTTGGCACTATCCTCGTGGTCGACTGGCTGGGATTGCTCTGGCTGCTAGGCAAAGTCGAGATGCACGCATCCGGCAAACTTGAGGCCGCCGCCAAGCCGTTGATCTGGGGCGGCCTGGCCCTGCTGCTGATTTCCGGCGCCCTGATCGACCCCGATCTGACCAGCCCGGTCACCATGGTCAAACTCGTGTCCGTCCTGATACTGATGCTGAACGGCCTCAGTATCGCACCGGCCATGCACCGGCTGCTTGCGCTCCCGCCCCGCACACGCTTCACCGAGCTGACACGCAGACTGCGCCTTCGGCTCATGATCGCACTCACTGTTTCCCAGACCTGCTGGTGGACAGCGGTGCTCATCGGCCTGCTAAATAGCACATTGCGCCGCTGGGCGGGCACCTGAACGGCGCCGGAAAGAGTGGCTAGGAACTAGTACCGAAGTGTTTGGTGCCATGTGCCACGCCGGGCATCCGTTTCGACCTCGGCCCACCAGTCACAGCTCGTTTTTTACAGGCTCATCCGGAGTTGGATCCGCACGGCCCTGAACTGCCGTCGACGATAATGGGGTTAACAGGCGGCACGGCCTGCTGCGGCCCTGCCTGTTTCCCTGTGCAAAGGAAAGCTATGGGCCCAGCCCACCTGCATAGCGTGTCTGGTTGGGTCCGCCGGTGAGGGGCCCGTTTCTGAGATGCGCGGCAGCCGCATCATCTACCGCAAGTCTGCGCGGGACGCCTTTCTAAGCGGGACCGGCGCTGAGCCTATGCCTGGGAGCAAGACGATGGACGGGCGTCCACCTATGGACGAGTCTCACGGCTCAATCCAGCCATGACCACCTCCGGAAGAAGAGTCCGGATCCCACACACCTTCACTCCGTCCACGGATCGTGCCCCGGCCCAGGTAGGCGACGAGAGGAGCCGTCAAACCCCGGAACGTCCTACGAAACCGGACGATTCTGGCCGCCAAGTCACGTCGTCTGCAACAGACAACACCATGAAGTAGTAAAAGCAGAACCAAGAGGAAGGCACCAAATGCAGGCCGATAAGCCGCCGCTCAAGAGTGTGCACAATGTGCAAACCCCCTTTGGCCGGACAAACACGCAACGAGTCCACTCCATCTGGCTCGCAGTAAGCAGCCATCCGACGAGGATCCCGAAGAAAATCCATCTTGGTCATGTCGTCACCCCAATTAGGCGCCATGAACGAGTGACGGCCGCCAACTGGCCACCGGAAACAGCAAGAAGGGACGCCACATAGCTTAGATTCCAGCAAGCGGGGGGCCCACAAGCCAGGACCCTGACCCCGCCACCCCACAACCGAACAGGCCACCGCGGTGCCAGGCACAACCCGCGGACAGCATCAGAGGGACCCGCCGAGGTCAATGTCCAGACATTAAAGCAAAAACCCCTCTGAGGAGGGGTTATGCGTGCCCGAGGTGGGACTCGAACCGGACTCCTGCCTTTGCAAACACTGGGAAGTGAAAACATCCGCAATCCGGCCCGATCCGACTCCGGTACTACCCGGTCCGCAGCCCAGGGTGTGCAAAAAGTGCACGCCCCTTTTTCGTGCTTTGAGGCAGCACACCGCCACACACTAGCGACCACCGAACCATCACGACGAGCCACCAGTACCGATGCGTCCGAGCCAAAGACCTTCGGCTAGCCATCGAGAGGCCTGGCACATCACAGGCTCCCTTCCATCCGCCGGGCTATTTCCTACTCATTGATGGCGCGTTGGGCGGCACCGGACATGACCGCCCCCGACCGGACACGAGGCTCGCCCAGCAGAGATGTTTATGTCACCATTCGGTGACATACTGGATGCAGCACAGGAGGATGCCATGACACCGGAAAGTACCATCAAAACCCCCGCAGCAGCGGGCGCCATCATCCGCGCCCGCCGGACAGCCACGGGGCTGTCCCAGCAAACCCTTGCCGACAGGGCCGGAGTGTCACGGAAGTTCCTCATCGATCTGGAAGCCGGCCACGACCGCGCCGAACTCGGCAAAACCCTGGCCGTCATGGCCGCCCTCGGCCTGACCCTGGCCGCCACTGATCCCATCCCCCGCGGCCGCGACTTCGACCCGGCACGGCGCGACTACGCGACAACCTTCACCCGCCTCATCGCCGAACGGGACTTTGAGTTCGCGATCAAAATGCTCGCCGACTACGCCACCGCGTCCCTGACGGCCGGCAGACCGCTGCTCCAGCGCAGCCCCCGCCTCAAAGACCCGCACTGGTCAGCAGCCCTCGCCGGCATCACCAACTACACCGCACACCGACTCGGCCAACCAGCGCCATCCTGGACGCGACGGATCAAGCCCCTCAACAAGGCATGGATGCCGGCAGAGTCCTACCGCACCATCCGTACGCCCATGAAGGAACTCACCCGCACCGAAACCCCGCCGGAACTCGCCGCCCTGAATGTGTTCATCCGCGAACGCAGCCTGGCCACCGCATGACCGGCGGGGAACTCACCGCCGCACAAATCCGGGCCCTCCTCCATGAACTCGGCCGACGCCTGCAGGCCGCCGGCGCCCACGGCGACGTCAAGTTAGTGGGCGGTGCCGCCCTCATCCTCCAGGGCATCGGGAACCGCCCGACCGCTGACATTGACGCCAGCTACGCCGACCCACACACCATCCACGCCGTCGTCGCCGACATGGCAGCGGACTACGACCTCGCCCCCGACTGGCTCAACACCAACGCCTCAGCCTTCGTCCCCGAGAACGCCACCTGGGTCAACATCGAGCAGCTCGACGGACTCACCATCCAGGCCGCAGACACCGAGACGCTCCTGGCCATGAAAATCGCCGCCGAACGCGACAAAGACACCCTCGACATCGCCCGGCTCCTGCGCCGACTCAACATCACCAACGCCGCCGTCGCCGTCGACCTCGCCTTCGACAAATACGGCGAACACTCCATCCCCCTCGCCGCAGGACGCGAGAACTACCTCATCGTCGTCGACGACGCCCTCGACGCAACCACCACCCTGGATTCCCAGCGCGAACCCGAATCCAACGAGTAGCCGAGTCTTAGGATCGGCGGTGGCGAAGACCGGCTCCGCGTCAAAAGACAGCCCCGGGCCGATCACACTCATGCCACATAGAGAAGCGGTAACCCGAAGGGGCTTGCGGTAGTCCCGGCACTCGTGACTTCGCGCGATCAGGTGGAAGCCATCACCGAAAGCGCCCACTAGTGTCCTGCGTCTGAAATTCGCTTCGTAATTATAGAATGGGGTATGGCGAACGTTGGACGGCCGAAGGCCCCTC
>NZ_JARCCY010000005.1:0-11921 GCF_039907775.1 Arthrobacter sp. CC3 | reverse complement strand
CCCCGGGGGGGGCCCCCCCGGCGGGCCCCCGCCACCTGTGCATAAGTCTCAGTTGTTAGCGCAGCCAGACGGTGGTGTTGCCGGGCAGCAGCTTCCCGTCCAGCGGTGCGCTGCTCAGCAGCACCTCACCGGCCGGGAGCTCAACCGGCTCGGCACCGAAGTTGGTCACTGACTGCCAGCCGCCGTGGCGGGTGAACTGCAGCACCTTGGGGTTGCCGGTTTCCACCCACTCCAGTTCCTCGGCGGTCTGCAGTTCGCGGCGCAGCTTCAGGGCCTTGCGGTACAGCTCCAGGGTGGAGCCCGCCACTCCGTCCTGGGCGTCGACTGCGTACCGGCCGAACCAGGCCGGCTGGGGCAGGTGGGACCGGCCTTCGCCGAAACCGAAGGACGTGCCCTCCGTGGCCCAGGGCAGCGGCACGCGGCAGCCGTCACGGCCGATCTCCACGCCCTTGTTGCGGAAGAAGGACGGGTCCTGGCGCTCCGAGTCCGGAATCTCGGCGACTTCCTGCAGGCCGAGCTCCTCGCCCTGGTACAGGTAGGCCGATCCCGGGAGGGCCAGCATCAGCAGGCTGGCCGCCCGGGCGCGGCGCAGGCCCAGCTCGACGTCCAGTTCCTCGGCCGGTGCGCCGGCCAGCAGCCAGCCCTTGCCGTCCTGGCCCTTGGCGTGGACGCCGCCGCCCATCGGCAGGCCATAGCGGGTGGCGTGCCGGACGACGTCGTGGTTGGAGAACACCCACGTGGAGGAGGCGCCGGTGGCCGTGGCTTCGGCGAGGTTCCGGGTGATGATTTCGTGGAACTCGTCGGCGTCGAAATCGGCCTGCAGCAGGTCGAAGTTGAAGGCCTGGCCCAAACCCTGGGGGCTGGCGTAGCGGGCGCGGCGGGTGGCGTGCACCCAGGCTTCGGCGACGGCGGTGCGCGGCGGGTTGTACTCGTTGAACACCTCGCGCCATTCGGCGTAGATCTCGTGGACCTCGTCGCGGTCCCAGAACGGGTGCGAGCCGTCGGCAAAACCGTCAGTGCCGGTGTTCGCCTCGCTCAGTTCGACCTTGGAGAGCAGCGGCTCCGTGAGGTCCTTGGTGAGGGCGTGCGCCACGTCCACGCGGAAACCGTCCACGCCACGGTCGGACCAGAAGCGCAGTGTCTTCAGGAAGTCGTCGCGGATCTCGCGGTTGGACCAGTTCAAGTCCGGCTGTTCCTTGGCGAAGATATGCATGTACCACTGGCCGGGGGTGCCGTCCGGTTCAGTGATGCGTTCCCAGGCGGGACCGCCGAAGACGGAGTCCCAGTCCGACGGCGGCAGCTCGCCGTTCTCGCCCAGGCCGTCACGGAAGATGTAGCGCTCGCGGGCAGCAGAGCCCCGCGGGGAGGCCAGCGCTTCCTTGAACCATTCGTGCCGGTCGGAGGAGTGGTTCGGGACGATGTCCGCGATGAGCTTGATGCCGGCTTCGTGCAGCGCGGCGGACATTTCGGCGAAGTCCTCCAGGGTGCCCAGCTTGGGGTCCACGTTGCGGTAATCGTCAACGTCGTAGCCGCCGTCGGCGAGCGCCGACGGGTAGAACGGGCTGAGCCAGACGGCGTCGATCCCCAGTTCCTTCAGGTACGGAACTTTGGCCGTGATGCCCTTGATGTCGCCCAGGCCGTCACCGTTCGAATCCGAGAAGCTGCGCGGATAGATCTGGTACACGGAGGCCTGGCGCCACCAGTTGGGATCGGCTGCGAGGTTTGAATCGGACAGGGTTGCCAGAGTGGCGGTGGTGGACAAAGGAGATTCCTTTTCTGGTGTTGGTTGTTCTTTGGTAAAGGGAAAAATGGATGAGTGCCCGGTAGGTGCGTCCTACTTCACTGCGCCTCGCATGACTCCGGACAGTACCCAACGTTGGGCAAGGATGTAAACCACCAGCGTGGGCGCCATGGCCATCAGGTAGGACGCGAAGGCGAGGCTGTAGTTGGTGTTGAATTCGCCCTGGAACAGCATCTGCACCACCGGCAGGGTCTGCAGCGCGGGATCCGCAATCAACATCTGCGGCAGCAGGAAGTCGTTCCAGGAGCCGAGGAAAGCGAAGATCCCGACGGTGGCGTTCATCGGAGCCAGCAGCGGGAAGATGATCTTGCGGAACACCTGCCACGTGGTTGCGCCGTCCATGCGGGCCGACTCCTCGAGCTCCACGGGGATGGAGCGCACGAAGGCGATGTAGAGCAGGGTGTTGAACGAGATGCCGCCGAGGACGTGCAGGAACACGACGCCGGCCGGGTTGTCCAGGCCGAGCAGGGCAGTCTGCTTGATCAGGGGCAGGATGATCACCGGGAACGGGATGAACATCGCGGACAGCAGGTAGACGAACGAGCCCCGGAAGAACCGGTGGTTCCAGTTCCGCGCAATAGCGTAGGCCACCAGGGAGCTGCTGGCCAGCGAGCCGAGGACGCTCAGCACGGTAACGAACGCCGTGGACATAAAAGCCCGCGGGAAGTTGGTGGCCACGTAAGCGGCGGCGAAGTTTTCCCAGTTCATCGGGTTCGGCCAGGCGAGGCCCGTGCCGGTGCCGATCTGGTCCGGGGACTTGAGCGCCATGGCAACGGTGAAATAGAGCGGCAGCAGGACGGTCAACGATGCGGCCAGCATCAGCGCGGTGAGCCACCAGTTGATCTTGAAGCCCTCACGGTTGGACCGGCGGTGGCTGCGGACGGGGGCGTCCGCCGTCCGCTGTTTGGGAGCGGCAAGTGTGGATGCGGTCATTAGAGTGAAACCCCCCGGCGCTGGATGAGGCGCAGCTGGATGACGGAGATCAGCAAGGTGATCAGGAAGTAGATGACGGCGTTCGCCATCTGGTAGGAGTAGTCGCCGCCGGTGAAGCCGGAGAAGATGCGCATGGCCACGGACTGCGTTGCCATGCCGGGGCCGCCGCCGGTGAGGCCCACGATGATCTCGTAGGTTCCGAGGAATCCCTTGAAGCCGAGGATCACATTGATTACGAGGTACCCCATGATCAGCGGGAGCGTCAGGCTGAGGAACTGCCGGAAGCTGCCGGCGCCGTCGAGGTCCGCGGCTTCGTAGACCTCGGAAGGCACGCTCTGGAGGCCGGCCAGGTAGATGATGGTGGCGCCCGGCGCCGCCTGCCACACCGTGACGAGGACGATGGCGAGCCAGGCAAGGTTCTCGTTGGCGAGGATGCTCGTGGCCAGCGGGGTGACGCCGAACCGTTCGGCCAGCACGGGAAGCGTGTTGGAGAACAGGTAGTTGAACACAAAGGAGACGATCAGGGCGGAGAGCACCATGGGGATGAAGAACACGGTGCGGATGCCGGTGCGCCATTTGATCTTCGCATTGAGGCCCAGCGCGATCGCGAGGGCCACGATGTTCACCACCACGGTGGTGGTCAGGGCGAACACAAACGTGAAGATGTAGGACTGCAGGACAGCGGGGTCCTTGAAGATGTTGACGTAGTTCATCAGCCCGATGAACTTCCAGTCGCCGTAGCCGGCGTAGTTGGTGAGGCTGAAGAAGACGCCCACGAGTGCCGGCAGGGTGATGAAGAAGGCGAACAGCGCCAGGACGGGCACCACCATCCAGTAGTACGTGGGGTCGATCCTGCTCCTGGACCGGACGGTGCCGGCGGCCGACGCGGGGCTATTGGGTTCTGCGGGAGGGGCTGTCTGGGCCACCCGGGATGTTGTAGTCATTGAGGCTCCTGGAGTCGGGTGGGGGTCAGACCGCGGTACGCTCGGCGACGCGGCGCCATTCGTCGTCGAGGGCGGCGAGGAACTGCTCGCCGTTCTTGCTGTACACAAAGGACTGGATGTAGTTGTTCACGGGCACCGACGGCGGGAAGTAGGTCACAGCGCCCTGGAAGTAGCGCGCCTCCTGCACCGCCGCGTTCAGTCCGCTGATCTGCGGATTGCTGACGGCGGGGGCGTCCTTGAGCGGCGAGAATGCCGCGTTCTTCTCGTTGTACGTGTTCACCACGGACGGTTCCAGCAGGTAGTTGACGAACCGCTGTGCCGCAGCCATGTTGGGCGTGTTCCGGGTGATGGAAAGCGCCATGTCCACGTTCACGCGGGCCTTGGTGTCCTCCGGGTTGTTGGTCACCGGCAGCGGGAAGCTTCCCAGCCTGATGTTCTTGTTGGCCGCCACCAGCTGTGACAGCGCCCACGGACCCTGCAGGTACATGGCCGCCTGCCCCTTGGCGAATGCCGCGTTGCCGTCCGCGTAGTTCTTGCTGGCCGCGCCGTTCTGCGAGAACGAGGCGAGCTGGAGCATCCTGGGGAGGGCCGGGCCGAAGCTGTTGGCAAACGATTCGGGGGCATCGCTCGTGATCCTGGCACCCTGGGCGTAGAGCTTCGTGAAGAATTCCCCGACATCCAGCGCCCCGCCGGACGCGTAGTCGAACATGCCCTGGGCGAGGGTCCACGGGTCCTTGTACGTTCCATAAATCGGCGCGATGCCGGCGGCTTTGAACTTCTCGCAGGCCGCGACGAATCCGTCCCAGGTGGTGGGGACGGAGACGCCCTGCGCCTCGAAAATGTCGCGGTTGTAGATGACGCCGGCTGCCGCAAGCGAGAACGGCAGGGCACTGATCTCGGTCCCGTTGTACTGGCCCCAGGAGTTGACGAGCTCCTGCATCTTCGGATCGATGGTTTTCGCCACGGGCATGTCCGAGAGGTCGGCGAAGATGCCCTTCTTGACGAAGTCGGCGGTGGCCTGGGCGAAGCCTCGGGTCACAACATCCGGCGGGTCGTTGCGGACGAGGCCCGGAACAAAGTTTCCCTCGTTGAAGTCCTGGACCACGCGGATGTCCGGGTTCAGCGCCTCGAAGTCCTTGATCACCTGGTTGAAGTAGTCCACCACTTCGGGCTTGTTCTGCATGAAACGCAGCGTGGTGGTTCCGGTCTGTGCCGCGGGCGATGCGCCGCAGGCGGACAGCGGAATCATCAGGGCTGCTCCGGCGAGGCCGGCGGTCCGGAAAAGGGCACGCCTGCTGAGCAGCGATGCGGGCAGGGCCGCGTTCACAGGGCGGGGGCTGACGTGCGGTGGCGGCTGGGCTGTGCTTGCGGTGCGGGCTGGCAGTGCTTCAGGGTGCGGTTCACAGTTGCTCCTTTGCAAAAGGCTGAGTGAAGGGCTGGAGGTAGAGCCTGCAGTCGGCGGCCGTCCGGTCCACGTTGCTCTAAGTTTATATGGAATCTAAATTTAGTTCCTCAAGTATTATGTGGTGCAAAGCACAGAGAGGTCAACACCATGTCTGAAATGACGGCGGCAACGCCCCAGCTGCTGCGGCGTGTGAGCGCCGGGGCAGTGCTTGAATTCATGCGCGCTTCCCAGGCGGTGACGGTCACGGAGGTCATGGACGCCACAGGGCTCACACGGGCCACCGCCATTGCCGTCTGCGAGGACCTCATGCAGCGCGGCTGGATCAGGGAGCTGGAAAACCAGCGGGCATTTGGCGGCTACCAGAAGGGCAGGCCGGCGCGCCGGTTCGAGCTCAACGAGCGCGCCGGGTGCGTCCTGGGCATGGACGTGGGCATTTCCAAAGCGACGGTGGTGGTGTCCGATCTCCGCGGCAAGGCCCTGGGCAGGTCCAGCCAGCCGTTCGCCGGTGCCGAGATCACGGCGGAAGAACGGGTCGCCGTCGTCGACCGGACCGCCCTGATGGCCCTCCGCAGCGTGGGCGCCTCCCCCGACTCCGTGCTCGCCGTTGGTGCCGGAATCGCCGCACCCGTGGACCGCAACGGCGATGTGCTGGTGACCCAGCACTTCTGGGGACTGTTCGACGTGGGCCTGCGCTCCGCGCTCAAGGACCTGCACGGCTGGACAGTCCTCCTGGAAAACGACGCGAACCTCGCCGCACTGGGTGAGCGCTGGCGGGGTGCGGCGGCCGGTGTGGACGACGTCGTCGTGATTCTCGCCAGTGAACGCCTCGGTTCGGGAGTGATCGACGGCGGGCGGCTGCTGCACGGCCGTGCCGGCGGCGCAGGCGAGCTTGCATTCCTTGACATGGTGGAGGGGGTCGGAGACACCTTCGGCATCGCTGCCCTGGCCCGCACCTGGGCCGCCGAAGCCCTTGCCGGGAAGGCCAGGACCTCGCTCCGGCAGCACGCAGCCGACGGCGTCGAGGCGGAGCATGTTTTTGCCGCTGCCTCCGCCGGGGATGCCGTTGCCCTGGACATCCTCGACCGGCTGGCGGACAGGATGGCCAGGGTGATCGGGGCCGTGGCCACCATCATCAACCCGGAGCTGGTGGTGATTGGCGGCGCCGTGGCGAACTCGGCAGGCGTGCTGCTGGGGCCGATCGCTGAACTCCTGCCCGGGTACACCGCCACTCCCCCGGCCGTGGCGGCGTCCCCGCTGGGCGACTCGATCGTGACCGTGGGTGCCGTCCGTTGCGCCCTGGACTTCGTGGAGAAGAACACGCTTGACCTGGAGCTCGCGGCCCCCGCCTAGCCAACGTCCGCGCTGGTCCTACTCCGGCATGATCATGGTGCGCAGATCCAGCTGGCGCAGCACGCGGTCGGCCACTTCCGGGTCCATGTCCGGTTCGTTCCGGGCAGCCACCACTTCCTGGCGGGCGGCATCGAGCGCAACGGTCTGCACGGCAATGGCCAGCTCCCGCCCGCGCCGGCGCTTCTCGTCCAGGGATTCGTTCCGGAGGCTTCCATCCAGCAGTTCGGCGTGCAGCCTCGTCATCTTTTCCTTGACGAGCGCCACCTTCTCCGGCGGGAGCTCCTTGACGAGGTCGTTGTCCTTGAGGGCGGCGATGGCGGCCTGCTGGGCGCGTTTGGCCAGGACCCGGGCCGCGTCCCGTTCCTCCGAACCGTCTCCGGTGGCCTTCAGGACTTTCATCAGCCAGGGCAGTGTCAGGCCGGGCAGCACCAGGGTGGCCAGCAGGACCGCGCAGGCGATGACCAGCAGCTGGTCCCGGGCCGGGAACGGCGTGCCGTCGGCCAGCGTCAGGGGCAGCGCGAGGGCAAGCGCCAGGGTTGCGAGGCCCCGCATGCCGCACCAGGTCAGGATGAGGACTTCCTTGGCGGAGGCGGGCTGCAGCAGGTTGCTGTTCTTCCGCGCCGAGGCCGCCAGCAGGGCCAGCCACAGGAACCGGACCGCAAACACGATCACGCACACCACCGCCGCGGTGCCGATCATGCCGTAGATCTCCGTACCCTCGTCGTGGATGACGTGGCGGATTTCCAGCCCCACCAGCCCGAAGGCCAGCCCGGTCACCAGGAGCTCCACCACGTCCCAGAACGCCGTGCGGGTGACCCGTTCAGCGGCGTCCTGCGGCCTCGAGTGCCGCTTCATCTCCAGTGCGGTAACCACGACGGCGATCACGCCTGAGGCGTGCACCTCTTCCGCCAGGATGTAGGCGGCAAACGGCACCACTAGGGTGACCGCGCTGCGCGCCACCATGGAGGTCACCAGCCGTGTGATCAGCGCCGTGACCCAGCCCATGGCGATGCCGACCAGCACCGCAACCGCAGCCCCCACCACAAACTTGAGGACGACGTCGGGCCCTATCCTGCTGCCCGAGACGGTGGCCGCAACGGCGGCCTGGAAGATGACGATGGCGGCGGCGTCATTGAAGAGGCCCTCGCTTTGCAGGACCGTGATGAGCCGCCGCGGCATGTGCACGCGGCCGGCCACGGATTCCACGGCCACCGGGTCCGGCGGAGCCACCATGGCCCCCAGTGCGATCGCGGCGGGAATTCCGATGCCCGGGATCATCAGCCAGGCCGCCCCTGCCACGGCAGCGGTGGACACGACCACCAGGGCCACCGCGAGCATGATCAGCGTGCGCCAGCGGACCCGGAAGACGGCCCAGGAGCTACGTTGGGCCGTCGCGAACAGCAGCGGCGGCAGGAAGATTGGCAGGATCAGCTCCGGCGAGATGTCCATTTCCGGAAAGCCGGGGATGAAGGTCAGCGATGCCGCCAGGATCAGCATGAGCACGGGATAGGGCAGCCGGAGCTTGTCCCCCAGACCCACCGCCACCACTGTGGCAAGCAGCAGTCCGATAATCAGTGCCAGCTGGTCCATAGGCTCACTCTCCCCGAAGTGGAGGCGCCGCAGTGCTCTGCAGGCGCCTCCACCACGATATCGGGTGCGGGCCGGTGGCTACTCTGTGTTCAGTGGGCGGGGCCTACTGCGCCGGCTGCAGTGCTGCTGCGACCGGCAAGGTGCCGTCCCGGAACTCGATGGTTCGTCCGGCGGTGTCCGGCAAGCCCAGGACCGCGGCCGTCACGAGTGCCACGTTGGCCCTTGACGTGGCGGTGCCGGCGGAGGTGTCCGCCGGATCGACGTCGATGAGGCCGTTGCCGGGACCGTCCGTCAGCGTGCCGGGGCCCAGGACCGTCCAGGACAGGTCCGTGCCGCGGAGGTGCTGGTCCGCGGCGGCCTTCGCCTCGGCGTAAGCGTGGAAGCTGTTGTCCGCCGGGACTCCGTGGTCCGGTCCGGCACCGAAGTACGACACCATGACGTAACGCCCGACGCCGGCCTCCGCCGCCGCTTCCATCGAACGGATGGCCGCGTCCCGGTCCACCGCATAGGTGCGTTCGGGGCTGCCCCCGCCGGCACCGGCGGACCACACCACGGCGTCCTGGCCTTTGAGGGCGGCGGCGAGTTCCGCCGTCGTCGAGTGTTCAACGTCCAGGACCGACGGCGTGGCGCCCGTTGCCGCGACGTCCTCCGTATGGTCCGGGTTGCGGAAGAAGGACGTGACGTCCTCTCCTTCCGCGGTGAGAATCCTGGCCAGTTCCAAAGCCACTTTGCCGTGGCCGCCGATGATTGCGATGCGCGTCATTGACCCAGCTTACGAGTACCTGAGGCTGAGGAGCATGGTCTTCAGCTGCGCATACCTTTCGCTAGCCATCCATTCCCTCGCGGCATCGGGCGTGGCGAAGACGGGCTGTTTCTCAAAGTCGAACACGACAGATGCCGACATGACACCGTTGGACAGGCGGATCTGGTTGGTGCCGGAGGTGTCCTGGGTGGGCAGGAATTCCTGCGCCAGCCTGACGTCCATGAAGTAGTAGTCGGGGGTGCTGTCCGCGGGCCCGGTGGGGTCCGGCATTCCGGGATAAGTCACGGGAAGGATCTGGTCAGCGGCGAAACCGAACTCGGCAGGGTTCCCTGATGTGTCAGTGAGGCCGGGTACGGGCGCGTGGTCAAGAACGGTGCGCTTGACGCTGCCTGCCGCCCCGTCGCCGTACATCCCGCTGAGGACCCGGGCCACCTCCGCGCCGGTGTCGTCAGTCACCACCGCGACGACGGCCCCGGCCTTCGCCTCCTCAGTCAGGTATGGTCCCTGTTCCGTCCGGACGCTCCACTCCCGCGGGTGCGAAAAGGACAGGTGCCCGTCAGGGAAGGCGAAGGTTCCGAGGGCTGCGGGCTGGGCGGGCGCCGTTGCCTGTGGTGTCGGCGTCGCCGCCGTTGGCGTCGCAGCTGTTGGCGTCGCCGCCGGGCTTTCCGATGAGGTGACGGTGGCGGCCGGCCCTGGCGCGGACGTCACCGGGCCGAGGTTGGTGGCCGCCAGCACACCGGCGGTGACGGCGGCAGCTGCCAAGGTGATCACGCCGGCCAGCCGGGCGCGCCGCAGCCTGCGTTCCTCTAGCGAGGCTGCTCCGGCCGGGAGGCGGTCGCTGAATGCGGCCGGTCCGGACAGCATCCGACGCAGCGCCGCTTCGCCGTCCGGGGTGGATGGATCGTTGCGCACGGGATCGGTCGCGGAAACCATGTTCTTGATCGGATCCATTTCAGGCACCCATCCTCTGTGTGATCGATTCTGCGCCCGCAGGCATGTTTTTCCGGAACGCCGCTCGCGCCCGGTGCAACCGGACTTTGGCGGCGGACTCGCTGCACCGCAGCACACCGGCGATCTCCGCCGCGCCCAGCCCGTCCCAGTAAGCAAGCTGGAGAATGTCCCGGTCCTTCTCCCGCAAACCGGCCAGGGCATCATGCACGGCCAGGTTTTCGGATCCGTCTCCGAAACTCAGGACCGCCGTGGCACGCAGCTTCTCCTGCAGCGCCCGCTGGCGGTCACGGCTCCGGTACGCATTACCGATCAGGTTCCGGGCAATCGTCAACAGCCAGGCGATGCCGGGGCACTCCTCGTCGGATTCTTTCTGCCACACCACCCGAAAGACATCGGCAGCGATTTCCTCCGCTACCTCCGGGGATTCCACCCTCCGGCGCACGAACCTGAAGACCGCTGGATAACTGTCTTTGTGTAACGCGATAAACGCCAGTTCACGCTCGGAAAGCACGATATCCCCCTGATGAGTAGTCCTGAGCCGCCCTCTATCCGTATTGTTTCCGGCCAGCCGCGGCCCGTTACGCACGACTCAGGAAATCTTGCGCCATCCCCGGGCCGGCGCTGTCCAGAACTGCGCCGGGTCACCGCTGCCCGGATCACCGTGGCGAGGGAACCGGACCGTTGCCGGGCGCAGCCCGCCGCGTGACGACGAACTGCTGTGCCAGCGTCCAGAGGTTGGAAATGGTCCAGTAGATCAGGACACCGATGGGGAAGATGATCCCGCCGGCCCCGAAGACGACCGGAAGGATGTAAAGGATCATCTTCTGCTGCATCAGCACAGGACCCGTCGGGACTTCCTCGGACGGGGTCCTGGCCATGATCAGCTTCTGCGTGAAGAACTGTGCTGCCGTCATGGCCAGGATCATCACGATCGAGAGCGTCCAAACGGCCACCACGTTGCCGCCCGCAGGTGTGCCGTGAAGCACGGTGGCGGACAGCGGAGCATCGAAAATGCTGGACTGATCGAACTGCACCACCTGCTCGTGACTCATGGTGCCGATGCCTTGACCCTGAGCCGCCGCAGTGGAGATGCCGGAGAGCACCTGGAAGAGGGCCAGGAAGAAGGGCGTCTGGATCAGCAGGGGCAGGCACGCCGAGAACGGGTTGGTTCCGTGCTTCTTGTAAAGCTCCATCTGCTCCTGCGCCATGGCCTGGCGCGACAGTTGGTCGGTCTTGCCCGTGTACTTGTCCTGCAGCTTCTTCAAGTCCGGTTGCAGGCGGCGCATGCGGCGCTGGGCGTTGACCTGTTTCAGGAACACCGGGATCAGCGCGGCGCGGATGACCAGCACCAGCCCGACGATGGAGAGCGTCCAGGTCCAGCCGCTGGCGGCCTGCATGCCAAGGGTTGCCAGCCCATCGTGGAAGCCCACCATGATGACGGACACCAGCCACTTGAACGGAAGCATGATCGCTTCAATGAAGTCCACTGAGTTCCCCGTCCGCCAGTTGCTGCAAAGCTACTGCGAATCATGGCGCTTGTCACGGTGCGGGCCTGCGGCACGGCCGCCCGCCGGGACGGGAAGGGAAACCTGCACGGACCGGAACGGAAAACAGGAAAGCCCCCGGAATCTTGTGAATTCCGGGGGCTTGTCCTGTAGCGGTGGGGAGGCTCGATCTCCCGACCTCACGATTATGAGTCGTGCGCTCTAACCAACTGAGCTACACCGCCACGAATGAGAAAAACCTGCATCAACCGGTCAAAAACCGCCTTGACACAGGCCCTCATTCAGAGCCCCCCACCGGAATCGATCCGGTGACCTCGTTCTTACCAAGAACGCGCTCTACCACTGAGCTAGGGGGGCAACGAGTAAATACTCTACCGGAAGATTCCGCTCCCAACAAATCGGCGGCGCCACAGCCCGTCAGTGCGGACAAATCACCGGAAAAGCGCGTAAAACCGGGCCAAAAGCTGCCCCGGCGGCCCTGGCGAAGGTGCCGCGAGGACGGCCCGCCGGTCCGATGTGACGAAGCGAACACTGACGGATTCGGGGACCGGTTAATCGAGTAGGTGGGTCGGGTTTCCCGACCCACCTCTCACACCACCGTACGTGCGGGCCTCGCATACGGCGGTTCGCTAGGTCGTTTGAAAACGATCCCACGCAGTGCGAAAGAAAATGAGGCCGT
>NZ_JARCCY010000049.1:0-34242 GCF_039907775.1 Arthrobacter sp. CC3 | reverse complement strand
CGCCGGTGGTAAGGAACTCGTACATGTTGCCCCACGGCACCCGGCCCGCACCGAAGGCGCGGGTGACCACGCCGGCGGCGTGGATCGCGGCGCCCAGGACGGTCAGGGCGACGGCGACCCGGGCGGGTACCCGGCGTACCGTTGCGTAGCGCATGTCCCCGGCGGCGGTGCCGTCCTCGACGGTGAAGCCCGACGTCGGGCGCTCCGCCCGCCCTTCCGGCCCGTCGGCGTCGTTCCCGCCCCCGCGCCCGGCAGCCACCGGAATCCTGACTTCGGCAGCGGCCGAATAAGTCGCTTTCCGGTCCATGGCCTGCAGCATCTTGGAGCTGTTGGCGAGGTCCCAGGCGAAGGCGATGAACGCCACAGTGTAGGTGCCGGCGGCGAGCAGCATGAACAGTTCGCTGTACTGGCCCATAGTTTCGTTGAGGGGGAGCATTACTGATCCTTCCTGGTGGTTGAAGAGAGGAAGTCGGAGGTATCGGAGGCAAGCTGCCACTGGCGGGTGAGGAGTTCGCGGATCGCGGCAGCCTCGCCGGCCAGGCGGTGGTCCTCGCCGCGGGCCAGCAGCCCGTATTCGACCATGGTGCGCCCGTCTTCGTGGGTTCCCGTCCTGACCCACACGCGGCGGCGGTTCACGTAAAGCGAGGTGATGAGTCCGGCTACGGCCAGGAGCGAAAACACCAGGACCCCGGCCTGGCCGGGCGTAGACCGGACATCGAGCCCGATGTAGCGTTTGAGCCCGTCGAAGCTGATGCTGCCCTTCCCATCGGGAAGAGTGTAGGCGGCGCCGGGGGCGAGGGTGATGCCGCCCGCCGGCAGGTCCCGGCCGTTGAGCTGCGTCAGCTTTTTCACATCCAGGACGTAGACGTTCTGCGGGACGCCGGTATCCAGGCCGAGGTCCCCGTAGTAGGAGTTCAGGCTCAGCTGCGGGTTCAACGGGTCGGGGTCAAAGCTGTAGGAGACGCCTTGGTCGTTCTTGATCGCCGAGGGCAGGAAGAACCCGACGAAGCCCAGCTGGGACGGTGCGGCGTCCGGGACCTTGATCACCACCGAGGAAGTATAGACCCCGTCGCTCGGCACAGACACCACGGGGCCGCTGAAGGCTGTCTTCCCGGTCCCGTCCTTGACGGTCACAACAGGGGCGTAGCCGTTGCCGACCAGGAACATCCCGGTTTCACCGAAGTAGACCGGCTCGTTGACCTTCAGGATCTGCTGGCGCGGCGGCGCCCCTGCTCCGTCCCTGGTGGTCAGGGCGGCGGTGAAGTCGATCGGCTGGCCGAACTGTTTTGTTGATTCCCTGTCGAAGCGGACCTCGAACTTATCCAGTGTGACGCCGAAGGGCTCCAGCCACGCGGGGTTGAAGTTTGTCCCGGGCGTGAAGGCGTCGTAGCTGACAAGGGTGTTGATGAAGCTGTCGCCTTCAACGATGATCTTTTGCCCGCGGTACCCGAACATGCCCCCGATCGCCACGCAGACCAGCACGCCGATCAGCGAGGTGTGAAAGAGCAGGTTCCCAGCCTCCTTCAGGAAACCACGCTCTGCGCCCAGTGAAGGCCTGTCGCCGCCGGCGTCGCGGACCTCGACCCGGTAGCCTCGCTTCTTCAACACTCCGGCGGCATCCCTGATGGCGGCCGCCGCGGAGGTTCCCGCGTCCGCGGGGAGGACCAGGGTTCCGTACTCGGGGAGCCGGGACAGCCGCCGGGGCGTGCGTGGCGGGCTGGAGCGCAGGGCCTTGTAGTGCGCCCTGGCCCGGGGCAGTACGCAGCCGATCAGGGAAATGAAGAGCAGCAGGTAGATGGCGGAGAACCAGACCGAGGTGTAGACATCGAAAAGCTGGAGGGCATCGACCATCGGCCCGACACCGGGGTTGTCTTTCAGGTAACGGGTGACCGCGGCTGCGTTCACCGGCCGCTGCGGGAACAGCGAGCCGGGCACCGCCGCCACGGCCAGCAGGAGCAGCAGGAACAGGGCCGTGCGCATGCTGGTCAGTTGTGTCCAGGCCCAGCGGAGCATGCCCTTGGCGCCAAGGGCCGGCAAGGTCACGGTTGCGGTTTGTTCCTGAGGTGGTTCGGTATTCGGTGGGGTAGTTGTAGTCATGGGTTGTCTTCTTGTCCTGACGGGCGGGTAGGTTGCGGACCAGTGGGGGGAGAATTCCCTAAGGTGCGTTAGTCCGCGTCCACGGCCTCGTTGACGGCGCCATCGATGAGGGATTTCAGGATGCCCTGGTCGGCCAGGCCCAGGATCCGGGAAGCGACCCTGCCCTGTTTATCGATCACGAGCGTGGTGGGGACGGCCTGCGGTGGGACGTACTGCGTCATGGCCAGCAGGATGCCGCCATCCTTGTCCTGCAGGGTGGGGTAGGTGACGCCGAAGGTCCGCTCGAAGGCGGTGGCAGCAGGTTCTTCATCGCGGACGTTCACGCCGTAGAACTGGACTCCCTTGGACTTGAACTGTTCGGAGAGGGCTTGAAGCCGGGGTGTTTCAAGGCGGCAAGGGGCGCACGCCGCGTACCAGAAATTCAGCACGGTCACTTTGCCGGCCCAGCCGCGGGAATCGACCGCGGTACCGTCAAAGAGGGCGCCTTTCAGGACGATCGGCTGCTTGCGGTCCGCCGGAGCATACTCGGTAACGGACCCATCGCCGGCGATGTAGTTCTTGTTATCACCCGCTTTGGCCTGCTGCGCCAGAGCATCGCCGCTGCTGCCGCACCCGGAAAGCAAAAGAGCCCCAACCCCGGTCAGAAGGGTCGATGAGATGAGTCGTCGACGCGAGAGGAGGGCCGGATGCTGCTGCGCACCCGCACCCGTGGCTGATGGTGTTGTGGTTGGGGGATCAAACATGGCAATCCTTCGAAATTGTATCTTCCGGTTGGTCTTGGCTAAGGCCACGTGCACACGTCGCCGGGGCGGGAACGCCAGGCCACTGGACCGGTTTCGATCTGCACTTTGAGGTCATGGTGCACGACGGGACCGTCAATCCGGTCTCGTTCATGCGGGAGGCGCCCCCAGCGCGGGTTGGTACCGTGCCGGATGGGGCGGGCAGTTCAGCGCTCATGAGTGCCCTCCCGCAGGCGGGGACCTTTGAGGTGTTCCCGGTTCAGGGCCTCCAGTTCCTCATCCGTGAGCTCATCGAAGGTCCGCGCTTCGCGCCGGTCGCTGCGGGCGAAGCGGACGAACATCAGGATGATCAAAGGCACATCCACGGCTTCGGCCAGGAACCACAGCAGGTCCCCGGCAAGCTGCTGGTCCCGCAACGGGTTCGGCAGCCAGACCGGGTGGCCGGCCACGACCTGGGTTGCCCCATCCAGCACCTGGGGGCTGATCCGCAGCAACACCCCCGGCAGGGCATCTGCGACGAGTTCGATGAACACGAAGATGAACTCAACAATGATCAGGGACGTGGCGTCCTTTGTCGATCCATCTTCGATGATCGGCACCACCATCAGCATGCCCGCCAGCGGGACGAGGACGGTCAACGCCGAGTCCCACACGGGGTCCGTCCGCATTGGGTAGAACGCCGGGGTCAGGAAGAGAGTGAACAGGGCCAAGCCCAGCAACGCCGCCACGACGGTGTTGCTTAACACCCTGATCACCCGATGCCCCAGAAACGCCTGCAACCGCTCCTGGCCGGTGTCCCCCAGCACTTCCCGGGCCAGGGTCAAGGGCTTGCCGGCGGCGACGAGCAGCGGGACGAGGAACAGGTATGAGGTGATCTTCAACGTGAAGGCCCAGCGCAAATCATGGCTGTAAGCGCCGGTGAACCCGAAACTCAGCACTGCGAAACTGCCAAGACCCGGACCGAAGAAGATCATGGTCCTCCACCACGGCCACCGCACGTTTCGGCGCCTGGCAGTCCGCAGGCCCAGCGCATACAGAGCAGCGGCCGCTACCGTGATGGCCAGGGCCGGCCAGTTCAGCGTCCACGAGGACACGACCACGTCCCAGGGCGGCATGATCAGCTCTTCTTCTTCTTAGTCTCTGTCCGGCCGGCAAGGATGGCGCCGATCATGAACAGGGCCGCTCCGGTTGGATAGCCGGCGTAGAGGTCCAAGGCGAGGCTGGGTTGCTGCCCGGACGGTGCCAGGTGCAGGATCCAGTGCCAGATGGCGACCCCGGCACCGGCGGCCATGAGCACCTGGCCGAGACGCACGAGCCGCCGGTGACGGCGATGTGCGGCCTGTGGGTCCAGAGCTGCTTTGTTGTCTTTCATGGGTTCTCCTTTAAGTGGTGTGTGACCGTGCTCAGCCGTTGCTGCCGCCGGTGCAGGCAGCACCGGGTTCCGGAGAGTTCGGCGACTGGGCGTAGGCGCTGATGAAGGCGGGGATGCGGGTGTCTGCGGTGTCGTCCAGGGTGAGCTGGGTTCCCCAGGCGGTGGCTGTGACGGGCGTGGTCTGGTCTTTGTCCGGGCTGAGCAGCACGTACCGGTTGCCCTTGGCCAGTTCCGTGAGCCGGCCAACCGCTTCCGGTGGGAGGTCCGGTTTGTAGGTCAGCCACACGGCGCCGTGTTCCAGGGAATGGACTGCGCGTTGTTCATTGACCGGCTCGGTATAGCTGCCGCAGTTCGTCCAGATCCCTGCGTGGTCTCCGCCGACCCCAGGCTGCTGTGGGTAGGAGACGGCGTCCTGGACGTGGTTGCGGGACAGGTCCGTGAAGGTTTGGACTCCCTCGATGGGTTTCTTCGCTGCCTCGGTGGCGGCGTTTCGTTCCTGGACGGTTCCGGTAACGACGATCGCGACGGCGGTAATGATGGTCGCCAGGACCAGGCCGAAGCTGCCGTAGACGAGGATGTTCCATTTGCGCTGCTTGGCCTTCTGTTTGGCCCGGAGCTCGGCCAGGATGGCCTGGTTCTCAGCGCGTCGCTTACTGGCATTACTCATGCAGGGTCTCCTTTACCGGTGTGGGAAGAGGGCCGGGGTTCCTCCGGCTGCGTACCGGGCACGAAGGACCGGGGGCGGGATCTGAGGATCTGGAAGAGGGCCAGCCCGGCCAGGAAGAGCAGTCCGGAGACCCAGGTGTTTACGCGCAGGCCCAGGATGAGGTTGGCGGGGTCCGAGCGCATCAGTTCGAAGGCGAAACGTCCCGTGGTGTAAAAGACGATGTAGAGCGCGAACACGGACCCGGCACCGAGGGAATACTTCCGGTCCAGGAACATCAGCAGTGACGCTGCGGCCAGGCACCACAGCGACTCATAAAGGAACGTGGGCTGAAAATATCCGAGGACTTCCGGTGTGCCGTCGGCTGAGAGGACGGCCTGCCCGGTGGCCTGGTTCATGTCGTGGATCTGGAGTTTCCACGGCAGGTCCGTCGGGCCGCCGTAGAGTTCGTTGTTGAACCAGTTGCCCCACCGGCCCAGGCCCTGGGCGATCAGCAGCCCCGGGGCCGCCGCGTCCACGAACGCCGCGAAGGGGACTCCGGCGCGACGGGCGCCGATGGCGGCGCCGACGAGGCCCAGGGCCACGGCGCCCCAGATGCCCAGTCCGCCTTCCCAGATCCGCAGTGCACCCCAAGGGTCCCTGCCGGGGCCGAAGTACAGCTGATTGTCGGTGATGACGTGGTAGAGCCTGCCCCCGACAATGCCAAACGGCACTGCCCACATGACGATGTCCAGGGTCTGGGATGTCGTGCCTCCGCGGATACGGAGCCGGCGGGCCGTGAGCCAGGTGCCGATCACGATGCCGGACAGGATGGCGAGTGCATAGAAGCGGATGGTAAGCGGCCCGAGCTCGAAGGCGCTGATGGTCGGGGACGGTATGAAGAAGTCCGTGGTTGCTAAGGGTCGCATGGTACCTGTCACTTGATGTAGGAGAAGAGGGCCATCATGCCCTTTTCTGCGTGGTATGCGTTGTGGCAGTGGGCGAGCCACTGGCCAGGGTTGTCCGCGTCAAAAATCACGCTGACGGTCTGTTTGGGCCTTACGATGACAGTGTCTTTGCGGGCACCGCCGTCACCGACCTGGAAGGTGTGCCCGTGGAGGTGCATCGGGTGCCACATGTCCGTGTCGTTGATGAACTTCACTTCTACGCGTTCACCGGCCTTGAGCTCGAAGGGATGCTCGAACGGTTTGGCCATGTCAAAGCGGACGCCGTTGATACCCCAGTCGTATTTCTCCATCGAGCCGGTGAGTTTGAGCTCGTGGGTGCGGTCGGTCGCTTTGGCCGCCAGTGCGACGGCGGGGTCGGCCTTCAGTTGCCCGCCGTCGACCACGGTTCCGTCCAGTTCGTTCGGCAGCACGGCCGGCAACGGCTGCTTCCCCGTGCCCGTGCTGATGAAACCCAGGGCCTGCCCGATTTTTCCTTCGGGCAGCGCCAGCACCGGGGTGTACCCTTCCCGGACCGTCAGCAGCGCGTCAATGCGTTCGCCCATGCCCAGCACCACGGCGTCGACATCCTGGTGTTTGACCGGGAAACCGTCCGTGTGGGTGAGGACGAGTTTCTGCCCAGGGATCCCGACCCGGTAGGCAGTGTCCCCGGCGGCGTTGATGATCCTCAACCGGATCACGTCCCCGGCCCTGGCGGCCTGGATCTCGGCCTGCTCCGGGGCTTTTCCGTTGAACAGGTGGAACGGGTAGCTCACGTCCCCGGCATCCCCGCCAAGGAAATCGCTGCGCGAGCCCATCAGCATGTGCTTCATCTGCGGAACTGCTGATTCCGTTGGCCCCGGGGAGGAGCCGCCGGAACCTGACCCCATGGAGCTGTGGTCCATGCCGCCCATGGACATTCCCTGAGAGAGTTCGGCCAGGACCTCGTCCGGGGTCCCCGTGATGCCGTCCATCCAGTCATCGAGGACTATGACCCAGTCCTTGTCGTATTTCAGTGGTTCCGCCGGGTCCTCGATAATCATCGCCCCATACAGTGCGCGCTCGCGCTGCATGTCCATATGGGAGTGGTACCAGTACGTGCCCGGGTGCGGGAGCCGGAAGTCATAGGCGAATCCGGCTCCGGCGGCGATCGGATCCTGCGTAACATGCTGGACGCCGTCCTGGTCGTTCCTCAGTGCCAGCCCATGCCAGTGGATGGCCGTGGCCTCGTCCAGTCCGTTCTCCAGGTTTACCGTGAGCCGGTCGCCGGCCTTCGCCCGGATCGTGGGGGCGACAAGATTCCCGTTATAGCCCCAGGTCGTGACCGATTTCCCGGCCACGGCTGCTCTAATGGCGCCGGCGTTCAGGTCCTGGCTCACGGTCACCCCGGTGAAGGGCCGGCCTGCTTCGAGGTCCGCGATGGCGGGGTCGGTTGGCAGTACCCGGACGGAATTTGAGACCGGCGTATTCGAGCAGGCTGCCAGGGCGGCAGCCGCGGCGCCGGCCACCGACAGGCCCAAAAAGAAGCGGCGGTTCAGATTAATGTTCATGAATAGTCCTTGGTGCGGCGGGAGGTATCGTTCCGCGCGGTTGTCAGATGGGGGTGAGGAAAGTCCCGGAGAGGTTTTGCAGCTGGTAGATCCACTGCACCCAGACACCGGTGACCATGAGCACACCGAGGATCATGAGCATGGCGGCGCCGGCGATGTTGACGATCCGGATGTGCCGGCGCACGAAGACCAGGGCTGAACTGACCCAGCCCAGCCCCATGGCCGTTAGGGTGAAGGGAATGCCCAGGCCCAGGCAGTAGGCGAACGCGAGCAGTGCGCCGCGGGCGGCGCTTCCGGTGGTGACACTCAACGACAGCACGGCACTCAGTGTCGGGCCCATGCACGGTGTCCAGCCGAGACCGAACACAATGCCGAGCAACGGGGCACCGGCCAGCCCGGTCCTGCGGCTAAGTGATATTTTCCGGGTCTGCTGCAGCCAGGGCACGAACCCGAGCAGCGCCAGTCCCATCAGGAGCACCACGGCGCCAAGGACGCGCATCAAAGTGTCCTGCCACTGCAGGAGCCAGGCCCCGATGGCCCCGAACGCGGCCCCGTAGAGGGTGAACACGGCAGCGAACCCCAGCACGAAGAGTCCGACCCCGGCCAGGACCCGGCGGCGGTTGCGCGGCTGGGTGGGGTCGGTCAATCCTGACACGTACCCGAGATAGCCGGGAACCAGCGGCAGGATGCAAGGCGACAGGAAAGACACCAGGCCGGCAACCATGGCCAACGGTACGGCAATGACCAAGGCACCGGAGGTCACCGTAGACGCGAAAAACCCGCCGATGTTCATGGCATCAGGAGGCATCGGAGAGCCACAACGAGTACGCCCGGGGTCACAGCTGACCGAGGGACGTTCGGGCCGGGAGCCGCGGGCTGGCGTCGGAATTCTTCCGTCCTGACCATCATCACCGCCCCCTTATGGGAAGCGATGATAAGGGCGGGCTTGGACGGGGCAGCACCCCGTGCGGTGTCAAGCTTTGGCATGTCCTCCGTCCCCATGCCGGTCATGCCGTGGGCCGGGGACCTCGTTGCCGGCTCGTTCCGGTTCTGCAGCCACACGGTCATTTTGTCGATCTCGGGTGCCTGCGCCGTGTTTTTGGTGGCCAGGGCGGTGACGGCGTCCGGAATGCCCTGCTTCTTGACCACCGTGTCATTCATCTCCACGGCCTGGCCGTGTGCACGATGGTCCGGTGCTCCCGCCGGGGCTGGCTGTAGGGCCGGGGCACTAGCCGCGGGGATCGCGGCAGCCGGAGGAGGATATAGGTACTTCTTATCCATGGAAAGGTTTGTCCTTCAAAATTCAGCAGACCGCCTCGTGCGGGGTTGTCAACGCGCCCCGGTAGGGGGCGGGGGAAGATCCGCCAGGCGGGATACATGTTTCGGGCTTGGAGCTCAAATACTGCGCCGGGCAAAAATGCCGACGCCGCCCGCCCTTTACGTCCTGCTGATGGAAAGGTCGCCTGGAGAAGGACTTCCGGCGACGTAAAAGCTTTCGGGCGCGGGAACGATTGCGACCGGGCCGTACAGCACAGCCAAGGAGGTAAGGCCGGGCGGAGGTGCTGCCAAAGACGCGGCGTCATGTGAAGGGATGCAGACTGCATCCATCCCGGCCATCGTGGCGCAGCTCTTGAAGTCGAAGCATGGGCTGGGCTCAAAGGGGCTGCTGCACGATGCCGGGGGCGCTGGCTCCGCGGCCCGGGAAACTGCACGGCCAGTCTGTGTAGATGCCTGTCCCGGGAGCGTCTGTAATGCTACTGGTCCGGGTTCTGTGACGGCTCCGGACACGCTAGGGGTGCCGCTTAAGAGGTGCATTCCGAAGATTCCGGCGATGAGTGCCAGCAGCAACACCATCAGGCCCGCCCGGTGCAAGGACGCCGGGGTCAGGGACCGGCTCGCTGCAGGTGCGGACATGGCGTTCCTCCCTTCCGGACAGACGTGATTTCGTTTAAGGATACCGTGTCGCGTCAGACGAGCAGGCCGTTCACCCTGGTCCGCGAATACCGGGCCGCGGCTGGTTTCATCCGGCGCCGCAGCTGCGCTTTCAGCGGCCGCGCTAATCGGGCACGGAAAACAGGCATGCCACGGGGGACTGGCGGGTGAAAACCGGAGCGATGCGTCGTGCCCTGGATGCGTCGCGAACTGGCGCAGGTCCGACATTCGGCTCAACAGGTCATACGCTCTGCCTCTACCGCTCAGGACCTGCGCGTCATTCCAAGTAAGGGCGGGGCCATTCACCCATACTTTGAATGTGACCCCGGATCCCTTCCCTGCGCCCTCCCTGTCTCCCTTTGACGAGTCCGCCCTTCGGGAGCTGGTTTTACGCTGGCGGGAGGATCCTGCCGGCACCTACAGGACATGGTTCCTCTGGCCTGAGCGCGTCAAGAATTTCCGCTCCCTTCGCCGTGGGATTGAGCTGGTGAGTGCGGAGATCGAGGCCGGCACGTTCGGTACCGCTTTCCGAGGTTCTTCACTTGAGACGGTGGTGCATGGGGTCGCCGAGCAACGGCAGATCTTCAAGGGTGCCGATCACGCGTTTCTTTGGAAACCCAAGCTGCGGATCCCAGACATCTATGAGGACCGCGAGAACCAATTGGCGTTCGGCCGGATGTTGGAGACCTGCCGGTGCTGCAATACGGAGGCGCAATTGCTGGCGGCAGTGAGGTCGTTCGCCCGGCGGAAAGTCAAGGGAATGGGACCGGCCGCCGCTAATCTGCTGTATTTCCTGCACCCCACGCTGATGCCGCCGTTCAACACCGCGATCGTCAAGGGCTATAACGCGTTGACCGGAAGCAAGGTGAAGCTCGGAAGCTGGGACGAATACCTGAGCATGCGCGAGGGCGTGATGTCCATCAACACTGCATTCCGGGATTTGCTCTCGAACGACCTCGGCGCGATCGCCGGCTTGCTCTTCGACATCGGGAGCGGCCGTTTCCCTGCCCCACCGCTGCCGGGTCCCGAGACAGCCGCCGCGAGGGCAGCGTGGCATGCCGACCTTGCCCGGGTCCGTGAGGAAGCAAAACTTAACAAGGCACAGATCGTTGCCGAGCACGATGACCTCACTCACACCGAAGTGCAGGGATGGCTGCGTGACCTCGGACTCTCGCTCGGGTTCGATGTGTGGATCGCCAGCAACGATCGCGGCAGAGCCTACGGGGGAGGCCGCCTGGCCGACGGCTGCCTGACGGAGCTGCCGGCAGGGCTGGTGAACGGCACCGCCGCCGGCGCCATCAGGCTCATTGACGTCCTGTGGCTGGAACCGGGCGGAAGCGTGACCGCCGCCTTCGAAGTTGAGCACAGCACATCGATATACTCAGGAATCGTCCGCATGCTTGATCTGGCTCTCTCGGGTGAAACGGGGGCAGTAGAGGCACTGTATCTCGTGGCTCCGGATGCCCGTGAGGAGGAAGTTCGGACCCAGCTCCGGCGACCGGCCTTCAGCCGGATCACTGATCTGCACGTCCGATACCTGCCCTATGGGGAGCTCGAGACGAACCGGCACGCGATAGCCCGTTTCGGGCGTGGCCTGCATCCTGTCGAGCAGCTTGCCCGCGACCTGGGCTGAACATCCCGGCCATAACGGCGCATCTGCAGGATGAGGTCTATCCTGCCGAGGGACCGAAGCCGAGACAGGACTTACGGGGTCGGTACGGCGACCTTCTGGTCGTCCGGATCCGTCCGCCGGGCAACCCAGAAATTGGCAGCACCGAATCAACAAGAACCATCGCCAGTGCGCTTCCTGTCCAATTATTCGTGCGCCACCAGGACAGGGCCAGAAGAACGTAAGCAAGGAACAGCGCACCGCGGACCGGGCCCAAACCTTAATTCCGCAGCCTGTCCCGTCAAATACTTCACCATCATTGCCGGAATGAGCACCAGCCATGAAACAGCTTCAAGCACGGCCAGCACCCGGGATCACGGAGAAATCCTTTGGAAGGCGTAGGAGCTCCGGCGCTGAAGGAATGCCGGAAAAACGCATCGTCGGCCATGCAAAGGGTCTGTTCCGGCTCGGCCTCTTCGTGCCCGTTAGGGGAGTTGCGGCCGCGGTCGCCACGGCATGAAGGCGGCCCTGAAATCGTGCCTGTTCATAGTGGACCTTGCCCGGGCCAGCCAGTGCAAGAGGTGGCAGAACCTCGTTCGGGTCACAGCGCTCCAACGTCCATTTTCCGTCCGTTCGGCCGCCGGGATTCGTCTGCTGAGCTGCTTCTAGCTTCGGGGCTTGACGGCCGGGGCGTCCGACGATGTGGACGCCGCGTCCGCCGGCTCACCGCTGGCCGCCGGTTCTGAAGCGGGCCTGGCGTCAGGGCGGCCGAGGCGTTTGTGCCACCAGCGCAGGAGGTGGTCGATGACGATGCCCACAACGACTGCGAACGCCACGGCTATGCCGGCGCTGAGCAAAGGGTTGCTGTGCAGCCAGGGGAAGGAACCGGCCAGCATGCCGAGTCCGACCGAATACACCACCCAGGTGATGCACGCGAAAGCATCCAGGAAGAAGAACCGGCGGCGCGGGAAGGCGGTGGTGCCCGCAACATAATTCACGGCCACGCGCCCCCACGGGATGTAACGCGCCGTGAAGATCAGCACGGCGCCGCGCTTCTCCAGCTCATATTGTGCCCAGCCAAACACCTTCCGGACCTTCGGTTTACGCATCCACCCCCACCGCTCCAGGCCGATTTTCCGGCCGAGCAGGTAGGCCGTATTGTCCCCCGCGATGGCTCCGAGCAGGGCGGTGACGCCAAGAATCCACAGTCTGGGTTCGCCGCTTTGCCGAGAGAAGGCGGCCAGCGCGACGATGAGGGTCTCGCTGGGGACGACCATCGCGAAGCCGTCAACAAAGAAGAAGGCGAGCAGAAGCGGGTAGATCCACCATTGTCCGGCCGCATCGAGCATGGTTTGACTAATAATCTCCATGCGGGCATCTCCCAGACAAAATAGAGGCGATGGAAATCGCTCTTCAGTGTCTCATGGCCCGGCGTCGGCTGTGACCCAGGCACGGTGCGATCCGAAGCGCCCGGGTTTGACGCCGCGGTGAAATCCGCCAATGAGCCCCACGTCTCGTGCCACGCCTTGGGCGTTGTTGGCTGGGGTTATCCTGCCCGGAAAGCGTGCAGCCCGGAATCAGAGAGTTCTCATCAACGCGGCGACCCACACGTGGCCCACTAATCCTTGGGGTCGGGCCAGGTTCTGCCGGTAGCTGACCAACCGCGACAGGGCGTTATGTTTGAAGGCGCCTGCGTCCGTACCGCGTCACGGCGTGGGGCTTGTAGATGAAGGGCAGTGTGGCTGTCAGCAGCCCCATCGGGCCGGCCCGGGCGACATCCTTGGGCTCGGGTCCACCCTTGCTCAGAGTGCCGGTCTTGTCGAACAACTCGACGTCGATGGTTCGCATGCTCCTGGTCTTGCTCAACACCCCGGCCGCGGCTGCCGCTCGGCGCGTTGTCGGGGGTGCCCGGATTCACCAGGGTGGCAGGCGAGTCTGTACTGTTTGAGTGCTGGATTCAGCAAGAAGATGGTGTCAGGCGCATAGGGGGCGTTTCGGTGGCCACGCCCGGAACCACGATACTAAGGAATAGAGAAGCCCGATGAGTGATAAGGAAGAGATGCCTCGCATGTCAGAAGCGGTCCCGGTCACGGGTGCAGGCGGGCCCCGGATGCCGCTCGGTGCCCGGCGCCTTTTCATCATTGGATCCCTGGGCGTTCTCGCTGGAATCGTGGCAGGCCGTTTTTACTTCAGTGGCCTGGTCCTGGCCGTCGCAGGCGTTGCGCTGCTGGGCGTGGCGCTTTCGTATCGGGACAAGAAACCATGGATGTCGCCGATCTCGTGGGTTGTCTGTGTCGCGGGCGGGCTGTGGACGGCTATCACTGCAGCTTATGGCTGGTCGATCAGTACGGAGGCGGATGCAGCGTCCGCGCGTTCTGAGTTCGCCGGATGGTTGTTCACATCCGGATACGTCATGTTCGTTGTCATGGCAATTGGCGTCGCATCGGCGGTCGTAGTCAGGATCATTCGGCGGCGCCCCAAAGCCCATCCTTGAGCAACCATGACCGCCCCGTGTCCATGGACCTCATGGGCTGCGCCCCGCCGCTACTTGGGCACCATGGCCGACGACGGTCAAAGCCGGCCGCTTTGTCTTTGAATCAATGCGCCCACACGTTGCCGGCACGGTCAGGACGCCTGCAACGTGACTGCTCTTCCTTCGGGCGGCAGTTGCAGATAACCGGGGGCCGAAGCGGGGCGCCGCTGAGCGCTGTTGACCGGACGCGTGGGGTGGATAGGTCTTTCCCCTGGGGCTAGGCATCCTCGCCGGAAGAGGGAGAAGTAGC
Source organism: Arthrobacter sp. CC3 (assembly GCF_039907775.1). Lineage (NCBI taxonomy): Bacteria > Bacillati > Actinomycetota > Actinomycetes > Micrococcales > Micrococcaceae > Arthrobacter > Arthrobacter sp. CC3. Next base: position 20,572 of record NZ_JARCCY010000049.1, on the reverse strand, counting down.
GACCGGGGCACGAATTTCGGGATGGTCCGGAGTCATCTGGTTGAAATGAACCGACCCGCGCTTGCCTGGGCATGCGGAACACCGAGCAGGGCATCGAAACCGGCGCTTGTACCGCTCGAAATGGCAGGAATCCGCAGATTTTGGATGTGCCTTTACGTGTTCGGGATGCCCACGTTTCGCTTTGAAAAGGCTGTTTCAGCCTCAAAAGCCGGCTGCCCCTTATAGCCTTCCGGGCCCAGCGCGGGGGCCATCCCACGCACGGGATAGGGTGGAGGAATGCGCCCGCTCCACAGAATTACCACCGTCAGTGGTCCCATCCGATGGTTCGGTCTTCCAGCAGCAGCGGCAATCCTGGTTGTGATCACAGCCTGCTCCCCGGTCGTGGACGTAACACCGGCGAAGGATGCGGCAAACCCCGCATGTGCACCGATGTTGGTGGCTCTTCCCGACGCTATCGGGGATGCCACCCTACGCAAGACCAACAGCCAGGCCACCGCCGCTTGGGGAGATCCATCCCGCGTGATCCTCCGCTGCGGTGTCAACGTACCTGGCCCCACAACTGACAGGTGCGTCAGCGTCAACGGCATCGACTGGGTTATCAAGGAAGGGGACCCGGTGTGGACACTGACCACCTTCGGCCGCGAGCCTGCTACGGAAATCCTGATGGATCCGGACAAGATCAGTTCGGCAACAGTTCTGGCCGATCTTGCCGATGCGGTTGGAAAGGTCCCGGCAACAAGGAGGTGCCTCGGGCAGGAAGACACCAGATGAGGTAGGAAAGAGCCGCCACAGTGCGTGCCATAGACCTCGCCAAGAATGCAGATCCGGCCAGACGCACCCCTCCCTCGCGGTGACTCCGGTCAATGACCGTGAAGGGCCGGCCCGTAGCGGCTTCGGTCCTGGGTTCCCAGTTGGCTGTGCAGCATGCGGCTACGGCTGGCGAATTCTACGCGCGCTGCGCTGGACCCGGCGCCAAGAAACTTCAGGGTGCTGGAGTTTCGGGTTCACCGGTGTCCACAGCGTGAACTGCGTTTATGCCGAAGTCGTCGGGGCGGAGCAGGGCTAGGACGATCAATCAACTGGCACTCAGGGGCTACCTGGTCACGCTCGACTTCGCAGGCCGAGCCAAGGACTCACGACGAAGATTAATTTCGCGGTCAAGACCGGCAGTTTTTCCTGTACGGTTTCGGTTTGTGTTGCCGAATAAGAGAACGGCCCGGACCCAGGGTTCGGAAGGTCGCATCTGGTGTGGCTCGAGAAAGTCCGCGCTGATGCTCACCGAAAACCGTGATCCCTTGGCGGTCCGAATTCTTCGGCGGATCCCGGCTCTCAATTGTGATGCTGGACTTCCTCGACCGGTCAACGGTGACCATCCATGGCGTCGAGGCGGCTGGTTCCCGCCGTTCCGTAAAGGGAGCTGGCACGGCAGGCGGGAACGGTGGACCCTTCCGTGCGGCGGCCGGCTCTTGCGGAATCGAAAGCGCGGCGGCTATGGAGACCTGTAGCCTTGTTGGAAGAAGAAGTCGCACTGATGTGCGTGGTGTGACGGCGCACAGTCAAGGAGAATCCATATGGTCGGATCTGAAAACCCCCGCAGGACCATGGAATCCCCGCGAGACGCTCCCGGGATTCCGCCACAACCGCTGGCGGGAGGCCAGGAAACCGCCGGCGACATCACCGGCCGCCCCGGGGATTCGGTCCGCCCAGCGACAGCCGGGCCGGGCATCGGGGGATCAACCAGCGACTTGCCCACCAGCGCCGACAGCGCACCTTCGAGGGGGCACGCGGCCGTCCCAGGATCCCTGTTCCGACGATTCCTTCAGGTCCTTGTGGCGGTGTTCTTCCCGGTGATTGTGGTCGCCGGTGCCGTCCGGGCTGTGACTTCGCCGTTGTTCCTCTGGGTCGAATACCAGCGCCCCGGATTTCCGGCTGACAGCTTCGGCTTTTCCACCGAAGAACGCCTGATCTACGGCTCTTACACCCTTGATTTTGTTCTGAACCTCGCCCCGGCCGGGTACCTCGGCGGACTCGTGAACGCAGAGGGCGGAAGGTTGTTCCTTGAAAGCGAAGTGGGACACATGGCGGACGTCAAGGGTGTCCTGTCGGTCTCCTTCCTGGTGGCGTTTGTGATGCTTCTGGCCGCTGTCGCCTCGGGCGTGTACCTCGCCCGCAAGTATCCCGGAGCGGTCCGGAGGGCCCTGTTCTCCGGGGCGGTGCTGACGCTGGCTCTGATCGTGGCGCTGACGGTTTTTGCGGTCCTGGCCTGGGAAGCTTTCTTTGCTCAGGTTCATGCGTTGTTCTTCGCCGCCGGAACCTGGACGTTCCGGGTGGATGACACGCTGATCAGGCTGTTTCCCGAACAGTTCTGGACCGATGCGGCGATGACGATCGCCGCCCTCGTGTTCCTCGTCACCACGCTCACTGTTGCCTTCGGCTGGCCCGTCCGGCGGTCACGACTTCCCGCGGACGGGAGCGGCGGCATGGCGGAGCACGCCCGGTGAACTGTCTGTCCGGCATCTTGTTCAGACTGTGCGGACCGGCACGGACGCACGCTATGAATCGCAACGTCAGCGGTCCCGGTCTCGAAAGTTACGAGCCTAGCCAAACTTTCCACCACCCATCAGACCCTCTGCCGGCTGTTTGCGGCCATCGCTCCGGCCTCTTTGCGGATGCTGCCAACCGATACCCGTACACCGGTCAAGATTTTAGAAACCCTATACTCAGCTAACGTGCGTTTTGACGATGACGCTGCCCAGCGTCTGTTGATGTCTTGAAGGACAAATTTCCATGAACAAGAAGTACATGACCGTGTCAGTCGCTGCGATCGCCGCAGCCATCGCTCTGGCTGGCTGCTCAGATGGCTCCGGCGGCAGCATGCCCGGCATGAACCATGGCGGCTCAGTCATGTCATCCGGTTCCGCAACTGCTGCCAGCTCCCCGCCGGCCACGGCGCCGTCGGCTGCCGTCCCGGATCAGGTCAGAGGACCCAATGATGAGAACGCGCCGCTGGTCGTGGGGATCGCGGCCGGGCTGCTGGCACTGGGCGGGGGCATCTTCTACGTGGCGCAGCGCCGGGCCAGAAACTCCGGTGCCTGAGGACGGCCGTCGGCGGTCCGGAAAAACGGATCATTCCTGATTCTTTCCGGGAAAGCGGACCGGGTTAGCCGTCGAGGCAAGGACCGCCCCAGATCGAAGAGCGGCGAGGAGTAGCCCTGCGCAAGCGGGGACGTGCGTAAACCGGCAGAGCCGTGGATCTGGCCAACTCGCCGCGGTGACGCCCAAGCGGAAGCGGGTTCGCCGGTGCAGCGTCCGTCTGCACCTTCGCTGGCTGAGCCGAAGCGGCGTTCATCATCGACATTTCGGGGTTGAACTCAACAGCACCGGCAGATTGTCAGCAAATTCGCCCAGGTCCACGCAGGCACCGCGTCCCCACGTGCGGGGACGCCTTTGTCCAAATCCCTGACGACCCTCAAGCGCGGCCTTCCCGTACCCGACTGGATCTCGATGCATCGGCTCCACCCACGAACGTACTGTTTCCAGCAAGTCCCCGAAAGCCCATTGACCGATACGGCGCCCAGCGGTATATCTTGGCGGTGTTGGCAGAGCCACGCGAAGACTCGTCCCTTCCGGAAGCCAACAGAGGAGGTCCTTCATGAAGGTGCGGTCCAGCAGCGAGTCCTCGTCGTCCGCTCATCACAGCGGCCCCGTTCCAGGGCGGGCGGTGCCCACACTGGTGGCCGAGGATCTTGTGACATCGGTTCTTGGTCTCCTGATTGTGACCGCCGTATACCTTGATGGGCGTGCCCATGTTCTTGGCCTCCCGGATTCCTTCTTCACTCCATGGCATGCCTTCTTGTATGGGGGCCTGCTGCTGCTCGTGGGATGGCTGGCACTGCTTGGCAGGCGCGCGGCCGCTCGCCAGCGAGTGGCCCGCCTGGCCGTTGTTCCCGCCGGCTATGGGCACGCCGTTGCGGGCGCCGCCGTCTTTGGCGCGGGAGGCATCTCCGACATGGTCTGGCACCAGCTTTTCGGTGTGGAGTTCGGAATCGACGCCCTGCTCAGTCCCACGCATCTGGCCTTGTTCGCCGGGGGTGCCTTGCTGTTCTCCGGCCCCATCCGGGCTTCCCGGCTGCGGGCCAGTCCATCCTCACGGCTGATGGGACTTCCTGCCATGCTCGCCGTAACGGCGATAACCGCCGTCGCCGCTTTCGCCCTCAGCTACCTGTCCGGGTTTCTCGCGGACCAGGCGACCATTGCCGTATCACATGCCCCCGAAGGAACAGCTGAACACATAACGGGAGAGGCGATCGCGTCCGCCGGTCTTGCCAGCTACCTCGTGACGTCGCTGGTCATCGCGGTTCCCCTGGCGCTCCTGATTCGTTTCGGACAGGCCGTCCCGGGAACAGTGACCTTCCTCGTCACATCACTTGCCCTTCTGGCCTCCGTCCTGGCAGACTTCCCCAACCCCGGCGTCATCATAGCCGCCGTCGCCGCGGGCGCGGTCGCTGACCTCGCGCTTGCCGGCTTGGGCGGGCTCGGAACCTCCGTGCGGGTTCGGGAGCTCGTAATGGCACCCCTGCTGCCTCTGCTCCTGTGGCCGGGACAGCTTGTTGCGGTGGCCGCCGCAGAACCTGTTCTGTGGTCTCCGGAGATGGTGACAGGAGTAATGATCGTCTCAGCGGGGGTGTCCTTCGCCGCCGTCTTCGTCCTTGGAATGACATCGTCGAATGTAGCCAAGTCACCGGAGTAAGCAGTTCTGGCAAGGCGCCAGCGGCACCGAACATCCAGGGGCGCTGTGAAGGACAGTACGTAAAGATCCGGTCTCGATGGCGGTTCCACATAACGATGTGGTGCCTGGATGCGGTGGGGGTACCCGGGATCGGCGCACCGTATCTACGCTAAAGCATGCGCAGAATCTGGCTGGCCACAGCTTTGCTGGCATCGGCATGCGTGTCACCGGTCACGTCATGCCCTGCGATTGCCCAGGCCCCTGTGGTGACGGTGACCGTCCTGCAAAGCTATGTCCAGGCGGTGCGCACCGTCCACCTGAAGGCATGCCAGTCCGGGGTGTGCAAGGAGGGTGACCTGGCGCTGGCTCCCGGCACCAAGCCCGTGAACCAAGGCTGCGAGGGCCCTGATGCCGTCTACCCTGCGACCGCGTCTCCCGACGGGACACTCTACGGCCACCTTTGGCTGGATCTGATCACGGAGGATCCGATTGACGCCACCGTGTCGGGTGTCGGCACCCACGGCACACCCCTGCCCGTCCGCACGATTACCTTCACGCCCAAACTCACGCAGTGCCCAAAGTTCATCACCGCAAACCTTCTCCTGGATGCCGACGGGGTGCGTCAGGCCTGAACCGCACCCACTGAGCAGCCGACCACGATAAGAGCGTTTCCGGCACCGGTCAGGACCATGGCACCAAGACCAGGCCTTGCAGGCGGGGCCCGGTGGCCCAAAACTCATTCAACAACCCCGCAGCATGCCGCCGGTCCGGTAGCCGCACGATGGCACTTATCTCCGCGCCCACGGGCACACCCCTGACAATGACGGCGGTCCTGGTGCAGGATGCGCACACTGTGTATCCCTCGCCTCGATCCCCCGACGCACGCAACCACCCCCCGGCTCCTTTACGGCTTGGATCCGGTCACCAACAGTCATGTCCTGGTTCTGGCCGGAACGAAGACGTTGTGCATGCGAAAGATCTAAAACGGCCCGTTAGCTGGAGACAACCCAGATCGAGGCGGCCGCGGCCGATCCGAGATCGATTTCGTTTCCGCTGTCCTCCACGCGGACGCTGGTGACGTCGGCGTAGGGGCGCTGGCCGAGGACGGTCAATCGTGTGTTTGGCCGGAGTCCAAGTTCGGAGAAGTATCGGAGCATGTCCGGGTTGGCGTCCGAGATCCTGGTGATGGTGACCCCGCGGACGGGGGTCACGGTGGTTAGCTGGCCGGCGGCCGGAAGATGGGGCTGACCGTCCGCAGTCGGGATCGGGTCACCGTGCGGGTCATGCGTGGGATGGCCGAGGTGGGCAGCGATTCTCTCGATCAGGGCGTCCGACACCGCGTGCTCGAGTACTTCGGCCTCGTCATGGACTTCATCCCAGCCATAGTGGAGCACCTCGACCAGGAACGTCTCCAGCAGCCGGTGCCTGCGGACCATGGTGAGTGCATGCTCCCGTCCGAGATCGGTCAATTCGATGCTGCCGTAGGGGGCGTGGGAGAGGAGTCCCTGCCGGGCCAGTTTCCGGATTCCGTCGGAGACCGTGGGCGGGGTCACCCCCAAGCGTTCGGCCATGACGCTAATGGTGATCGGCGTGGCGGACCATTCGGTGGCGGTCCAGATCAGCTTGAGGTAGTCCTGGGCGGAATGGGTCAGGTCGGATACAGGCATAACAGAGATTTTATCAACAAAACATGAATGTTAGACTTCTCAAACAATGATGTTTGAAGATGGAGGTCCTGTGGACGCCCTGAAATCGGCGAAGTCCAAAATGCCGAGCAGGCGGGCGATGCTGTCCGGTGCCGCCGCCTTTGCTGCCGTGCCGGCGCTGTCGGCCTTTACCGCACCGGAACCCAAAGGCCCGGGGGAAACCTCAGGTCCGGAAGGCATGAATCACGGCGCCATGCAGCCACCGGCCGCCAACAAGCCTGCGAACGCAGGCACCCCGGCATCGGTGGCGATGACACAGGCCGGGGTGCCGGATTCCCCACCGGATCGGTGCCCGTGGAACGGGCAGGGATTGACCCTTCGTCCATCCTGCGGGACTTTGACCGCGGCAAAACCAGCACCCTGCCGGACGGGCGGACCCTGCGGGAGTGGGACATCGTGGCGGTGGACAAGGATTTCGAGATCGCTCCGGGGGTGACGTTTCCGGGCTGGAGCTATAACGGCCGGATCCCCGGACCCTCGCTCTGGGCCCGGGAAGGCGATGCGCTGCGGATCAACTTCACCAACGCCGGGGCGCACCCGCACACGATGCATTTCCACGGTGTCCACAGGGCCGAAATGGACGGCACTCCGGGAATCGGCCCAGGGTCCATTTCCCCTGGGCAGAGCTTCACTTACGAGTTCGATGCGACCCCGTTTGGCACGCACCTGTACCACTGCCACCAGTCACCGCTGGCCCCGCATATCGCCAAAGGCCTCTACGGGGCCTTCATTATCGAACCCAAGGAGGGCCGGCCCAAGGCCGATGACGAGATGGTGATGGTCATGAACGGCTACAACACCGACGGCGGGGACGACAACGAGTTCTACTCCGTCAACGGCTTGCCTTTCCACTTCATGGACTACCCGGTCCAGGTCAAACAGAACGAACTGGTGCGGATCCACCTGATCAACGTGCTGGAATACGACCCGATCAACTCGTTCCACGTCCACGGGAACTTCTTCCATTACTACCCCACCGGGACCATGCTGACACCGAGCGAATACACTGACACCATCTCCCAGGTTCAGGGCCAGCGCGGCATGCTTGAGGTGCGCTTCCCGTATCCGGGCAAGTACATGTTCCACGCGCACAAGACCGAATTCGCCGAACTGGGCTGGATGGGCTTCTTCGAGGTGAGCGCATCATGACACGCACCCACACCACACCGGCCGCACCGGCATCAACGTCAGCGCCGGCATCCACGTCAACAGATCAGACAGTCGTCCGGCGGCCGAAACCCCGGTGGCTGCTCGGTCTCGGACCCCTGGTCCTGATAGCCGTCCTCCTGGGCCTGTTTTCCCTGCTGAACGGCCCGGGCCTGTCCCGGCTCGGCCAGGGAGTTCCACCCAAGGAAGAAGTGGCGGTGGAGGACGTCCGGCTGACCCCGGGCCAGATCATCATCACTGTCCGCAACGAAGGCCCGGACCCGGTGGCCATCGCCCAGGTCAACGTCTCGGACTACTACGCAGCCTTCACCCAGACCACCGAGACCATGGCCCCGCTGCAGACCAGCACCATCACCGTCAGCTACCACTGGGTGGACGGGGACCCCTACGAGATCGCCCTGGTGACCTCCATCGGGGGCAAGATCCCCGCCGCCATCGACGCCGCCGCGCTGAGCCCCGAACGCGACGGCTCCTTTTTCGGCCTGATGGCACTGCTCGGCGTCTACGTCGGAGTCATCCCGGTGGCGCTGGGAATGCTCTGGATGCCTTTCGTCCGGCGCTCCTCCGCCGCCTGGGTGCGCGGACTGCTCGGCGTCACCGTCGGGCTGCTGGCCTTCCTGACCTTCGACGCCACCCTTGAGGCCTTTGATCTCGTCGCCGGCACCAGCGCCTTCGGCGGACCCCTCGTCGTGATCCTGGGGGCGCTGCTGTCCTACCTGGTGCTGGAGGCGACCGACGCCTGGATGCGCCGGCACCAGGACCTGCACACCACAGGGGAGCCCGCCGCACTTTCGCCGCGCAGGCTGGCACTACTGATCGCCGTCGGCATCGGGCTGCACAACCTCGGAGAGGGCCTTGCCATCGGCTCGGCCTACGCCGTGGGCTCCTTGGCCCTGGGCGCCTCCCTGATCATCGGCTTCGCCATCCACAACACCACCGAAGGCCTTGCCATCGTCACCCCCATGGCCCGAACAAGACCCTCCCTTGCCCGCCTCGCCGTCCTGGGCCTGATCGCCGGCGCCCCTGCCGTGCTCGGGGCACTGATCGGCTCCACCGTGTACCAGCCCACCCTGGGCGCATTCCTCCTCGGTCTCGGCGCCGGGGCCGTCGGCCAGGTCGCTGTCAAGCTCCTGCCAATGCTCAAGGACCCCGAAGGAAAGACCTTCACGCCGCTGACCGCCGGGGGAATCGTGGCAGGCCTGGCCGTCATGTTCGGCACCGGCCTGCTCGTCGTGGCCTGAAACCGGCCAAACCCGTGCCGGCGGAGGCCCGTGCCATGCCACCTGGCCATGGCAGCCGTTGAGACAGTAGGGATCCATCCGGCCGGTCCCGACCTGTTCGATCAGGTTGTTGTCCTGATGGATCAAGCTGGCGCGGGATAATGAGGCCATGGCCAAGACTCCCGCCCAGCGCATCAAAAAACACGGCAGCAAAGCCACGGTCCCCGCCCACCAACTGCCTCCTGTGATCAACTCCACAACCAGCCGGTCGCCGCAAAAGGCGCAAGGTAACAGCAACCTGATCGTTGTTGCCGGCGTCGTAGCCAGCCTTTTCTTGTTCTGGTACCTGCACTTGCTCACGCTGAACCAGATGACGCAGTTGTCCGGCGGTCTCGCGATGCCGGATTCCCTTGTGGGCGGCTTTTCCACCGAGTATGTTGGGCAGCTGCGCGCTGCCATGGACGATGACGCCCGCGGGCAGCTCGGCTACGTCCACAAAACCGCGGGGACGCTGTTTCCTCTCATTTTCGGCTTCAGTTGGCTCCTGCTGATCGGCACGAACGTGGCCGTCAAGACCGTGCGTTGGGCGTTGTGGATGGCGCCGATACTCTTCGTCATCATCCGACTGTGGGCCAACGCTGCCGTTGACGCCGCCCTTGCTCCTGCCACGCCCGATGCCAGCGCGGTGGCTGCGGCGTCAGCCCTCACGGTCGGGGGCTGGGTGCTTCTCTTCCTGAGCCTGATGGCGGGAGGGGCGGCGGTGTTCCTGGGACGCCGGGACGCCCGGCGGAGGCCCAGGCTGCCCTGACGATCCGCTGTTCCCAGCGGAGAATGTGAAGGTTTCCACACGAACGAACCGCGGGTGAAGTCAGTATTGCCGGTCTCATGTGGTTCGGACGGGCCCTCTGGGACCAACGAAAGAATCAAGTCCGACGTCAGAGCTTCCGCAGCCGCCGCCACATGGGTCAAAGGCGGCAGACGGCATCAAAGGCGACGGGCCGATAGTGGTCAAGGCCAAATGATGGCGTTCCGAATCCTTAACCATATTTAAGCGACGATGAGCAGCATGGTGGCGCACGGGATGGGCGAGACCCCGACTCCTCCAGTTGCGCTGACCCGGCGCACGTAATGCCGTGACGCCCCTTCCGCAAAGATAACGGAACGATTACGGTCCGATTAGTCAGCTATAGTTGAGCCTGAAGCATCGATACCAAAGCGTTACCTGATCCGGAGCCAGGCTCTGCCAGCGGATCAGGTGCACGAGTCACCAACTGGCAGAGGCGGAGGAACCATAACCGGCAGTCGCAGGACTGCCTTGGGGTGAAGTCCGTCAGCAGCAAGCCCTCATCGAGCTAAAAATCCTTCCGGGGACATCTCTGCGCAGAGTGCTTGTTACGGCGGACCGGGTCTTTGAACTCTCTGACCCGAATCCGACAGCTAACTTCGCAGGCTTACCCGGAGAGGAAAAAATCTTGGCCAGGCAATACTCCAGGGGCCGCCGACGCGCGACAGGCCCCGCTTCGGCGCGCCGGGCGACCGAGGTGTTTACCGCGGACAGGCCCCGCGATCCGCAGCGCGAAGCACGCCGTCGCCGGGGACCCTTCCGCCAGATCACTGATTTCGCCGCCTCCAGCGGTATCGGCCAGAAGGCCGGCATCGCGTTGGCAGCAACGGGCCTGGCACTCACCGTGACTGTTCCGGTGACCGGCCCTGTGATGGCCGCCCAGGAACCCGTTCAGGCCGCGTCCGCCGTTTCCACCGCCCCACAGCCTGAAATTTCCGCGGCGCCGGGAGCTCGAATCGACTTCAGCCGCTCCCCGGTAGCCACGAAGGCGGACCCGGACGGCAAGCTGAAACAACTGCTCAGTGCCCAGTCGGCCGGTGCCATCACCCGCGCAGCCTCCGCTGGAACTCTTGGCGCTCCGCTCGCTGCGATGACCACAGTTTCGCCGTTCGGGCTCCGGGTCAGTCCCATCACAGGCGGTTCAGGAGATTTCCATCGGGGACAGGACCTCGTCGCCCAGTGCGGCACTTCCGTCCTGGCCGCTGCCGCAGGTACCGTCACCTTCGCAAGTTGGGACCAGTATGGCGGAGGGAACCGCGTGGTCGTGGATCACGGCAACGGCCTGAAAACCACATACAACCACCTGTCTTCCTTCAACGTGACCAAGGGGCAGGCAGTATCCCGGGGAGACGTGGTGGCCTTCAGTGGGACCACGGGCGCCTCCACCGGCTGCCACCTCCACTTCGAGGTTGAAGTCAACGGGAAAGTTGTCGACCCCACCGGCTGGCTCTAAATTCAACTGATAGCGGGCTCCGCGCAAGCTTGCTCGCAGCGGCGGCCGGCTTCCATGCAGATACGCCAATGCTCGTGCATGCGATTCGCACTCGTCCGGGAGTCCGTGCAGACGGTCTGACAGGCTTTCAGGACGGCCCTGGTGATGTCCGATTTCGTAGCCGGTGTGCCGGGACAAGATATTCCCGGTAATGCCGCAGATGTAGGCGCTGCATATGGCCCAGTGCACTCGCTGCACGTCAGAGGTAGCCGGGATGGCCGTGCGCCTGAGCTGCCGGCACTCCTGACGCTGGAAGAAGTGGAAATGATCACTGAGTTCGGCGCAGTCCACGTTCCCGGAAAACCCGGGTCGTCCTGACGGCCACAGTCCGGGCTGGTGCGCGGCTCTACCGTGGAGCGTCGGGATCTGATGCGATCTCTGGCGCTGGCTCCTGGCGATGAGGGCAAAAGTTGCCGCTGATGCGAACGGAGAGATGCCCTGCAGCCGGACGGACTCCGGGCCGGGATCACCGAAGCTGGGGCGCTTTCGCACAGGACCTAGCGGTCCAACGCCGAGCCCGTGCCGAGCATCTTTCCGCCACGCCGATGGCATGCTGGGCGGGGTCGGCCCGCTACCCGCCGCCTCCAGGCCTCGGGCCGAATTTCGTCACACGCCAATCATGTCCCCTGGAAGCTTCGCGTTTATACCGGCGATCGGTAGCGCAAGCGAGGGGATCCAGGCCGGCGCAGAAGTGAAAGATGTACGCCGCCATCTCTGATCTCCGAAGTACGGTCGAGGCCCGGTCCGGGGCGCGTCTGGTCACTCACCAAAGGTCATCGAAGCCGGGCTGGGCAGAACAGCTTACGCAGTGTCAGCAATCTGGAAATTGCCGGAGGCGGATGCGTCCGGGCCGCTGGATCGCCAAAAAGTTATGGTATAAAGCCTAGGCGGCAGGAAGCGATTCGATAATGTTGATGAACCGGGTAGTGACGAGGGGTGATGGGTGATGGCTGTCGCTGCTCTCATCCTCACCGGAGTTTTTGCCCTGCTCGACGTCGCGCGCCACGTGATCCAGCGTCACCGCACGGGCGACGCCGGGATCCGGCAGTTCTCGGTCGGGCCTGGATCCCTGCAATGGTGGGCGCACTGGGGCATGGAATTCGGCACCCTGATCACGGGCGTGGCCGCGCCTATCGCAGACCTGACCGGACTCGCGCCGCTCGAGGTTCTGGACCACCCGGTGGCTCGCGGTGTCGGCACGGCACTTGCCGTGCTCGGCATCCTGGCTACCTTCGCCGCCCAACTTGCGATGGGAGCATCCTGGCGTATCGGTGTGGACGAAACCGAGCGAACCGTCCTGGTCACTTGGGGCCCGTTCCGGCTCGTCCGCAACCCGATCTTCAGTGCCGTGTTCCTGGCGTTCCTGGGCCTGACGCTGATGGTGCCCAACGTGGTCGCGGTCGCCGGGTTCGCCGCCATCCTTGTCGGCACCCAGATGCAGGTGCGCCGGGTGGAAGAGCCATACCTGCGCCGTACGCATGGCACCGCATATACCGACTACGCCTCACGGGTGGGCCGATTCCTGCCCGGCATCGGACGGCTGCGGTCTGATCAGCGGAATGAGCGTTGATGTCTGGCACGGGACGGCAGTCTGTAACCCCGGCAGGCAGCTGATGCCGTCCACCCGGGACCGCGCACCGCTTCAGCTGCCGACGCCACCTGCTACTTAGAGGAAAGCACCGAGGAAAATCACTGTTCCCGTGAAGGGCAACCGTGGCATCCGCGCACAAGAACCCGACCCTCATATGGTCGCCTCGGGATATGTAGCTGTCTTCGACAAGGACAGCCTGCACGCCGGCCAACCGAATCTAGCCCCGCCCGCCGCGCTGGGCCAATGACGAGGACGGAAACCATGAGGAGTGGGGCAGAATTCGCGCAGCACTTTGAGAAGCTCAAGGTAGGAAATCGCCTCCTGCGGCAGCCGCCCCATCTGCAGATCTCCGGCTCTTCCAGGTCGACGAGACGCACTATCCGTCTCAGCAAACACTCAGGCCCCGGACATCACCCTGTTACCTTGCCGTTATACGTTGTTGAGGACCGATGCTTCCCCTCCGTAGAAGGAAATCATGGCCTTATCGTCTGACCTGTCCGATACCGTCGACCCGTCCGCCGTCGCGCCGCCCCCGGGCGCTCCACCCAGGGGCGCGGCCCCGCGCGGGAGGAGGACGTTCCTACACGGCTTCAGGGACGATGCCCCGGCCTCGCTGGTTGTCTTCCTGGTGGCGCTGCCGCTGTCCCTGGGCATCGCCGCGGCCTCGGGAGCTCCGGTCATGGCCGGTCTCATCGCTGCTGCGGTCGGCGGGATCGTTGCCGGCGCCCTGGGTGGCTCGCCGCTTCAGGTGAGCGGGCCGGCGGCCGGCCTGACGGTCGTCGTTGCCGGACTCGTGGACGAGTTCGGCTGGGCCGCGACGTGCGCGATCACGGCCGCCGCCGGTGTGGTGCAGCTGCTGCTGGGCTTCAGCCGGGTGGGGCGGGTGGCACTGGCCGTCTCCCCGGTGGTCGTCCGGGCGATGCTCGCGGGTATCGGCGTCACCATTGTCCTGCAACAGCTCCAGGTCCTGCTCGGTTCCAAGCCAGCAGGGTCACCGGTGGAAAACCTTGCCCGGCTTCCCGAGGCTGTCACCGGGGTCGAACTGCACTCTGCCGTGCTGGGCCTGCTGGTCATCGGGCTGCTCGTTGCATGGAAGCATCTGCCGCCGGCCGTGCGGAAGGTCCCGGGGCCCCTGGCCGCCGTCGTCGCCGGCACCGCAGTCTCGATAGCGTTCGCGCCCGGGATTGAACGGATCACCGTCTCCGGGTCCGTGTTCGATGCCGTGGCCTTGCCGGAGCTGCCCGAGGGAAGTTGGGCGACGGCGGGCATGGCGGTCATTTCGGTGGCGCTCATTGCCAGCATCGAATCGCTGCTGTCCGCGGTAGCCGTGGACAAGATGCACAGTGGTACCCGCACCAACCTCAACCGGGAACTCGTGGGCCAGGGCTCGGCCAACCTTGTGTCCGGGATGCTCGGCGGCCTCCCCGTTACCGGGGTGATCGTGCGCAGCGCAACCAATGTGGAAGCGGGCGCCAGGACCCGGAAGTCCGCAGTGCTGCACGGTGTCTGGGTCCTGCTGTTCTCCGCGCTGTTCGCCGGACTGATCCAATTGATCCCGCTGGCCGTCCTGGCCGGGCTACTGATCGTTATCGGCGCCCGCCTGATCAAGATCGCGGACATCAGGACAAGCCTGCGCACCGGAGAGATCTGGGTCTACGCCGTGACGCTTTTGTGCGTTATCTTCCTTAACCTCCTGGAGGGCGTCACTATCGGCCTGGGCCTCGCCGCCGTGTTCGTGTTGTGGCGTGTCCTTCGCGTCACCATCCAGGTCCTGCCGCCCAAGCCGGGCCCTGACGGTATGTGGCGCGTCGGGATCGCCGGTTCCTGCAGTTTCTTCGCGCTTCCCCGGTTGAACCGGGTGCTGCACTCGATCCCCGAAGGCATGGACGTGCTGGTGGAACTCGGCGCGGACTATCTCGACCATGCCTTCCACGAGGCCCTGCTCGCCTGGAAGAAACAGCACACCGCGACCGGGGGCACGGTCCGTCTCGAGGAGCACGGAAACACGGTGTTCCGGGACGCGGCAGGCAACACTCCCCAACATCAGGAGGCCCTGGAACTCCCGCTGCCGCCCAGGGCCAACTGGCAGTCCGGCAACGTGGACGACGTCGAGCAGTTGGGACTGCGGTCCATCCTTCTTGGCGTCGACAAATACCACCGCCGGCACGCGGACAAAGTACTCCCGCACGTGAAGGATCTCGCAGACGGCCAGAACCCAGACACCCTGTTCATCGCCTGCGTAGACTCACGGGTCAACCCCAACCTGATCACCAGCAGCGGCCCGGGCGACTTGCTAACCCTGCGCAACATCGGCAACGTGGTCTGCAGGCCCAGCGAAGACACCTCCATCGAATCCGCTCTGTCATTTGCAGTCACCGGGCTCGGCGTGGAATCCATCGTGATCTGCGGCCACTCCAACTGCGGAGCCATGAAGGCCGTCATCGCAGATGCCGAATCCGGCACCGGGCCGGATGCCTCCGGCCTGGGCCAGGCCTTCAGCTCCTGGCTCGAACACGCCCGTCCCAGCCACCGTGCATACCTGGACGGGCATCCGGTGGCAGCCGCTGCAGCAGCGGCGGGCTTCGGACGCCTGGATCAGCTGGGGATGGTCAACGTGGCCGTGCAGTTGCGCAAACTGGAAGACCACCCGCTGGTGGGACCCGCACTGGCAGAAGGCCAACTGCAGGCCACGGGGCTCTTCTTCGACATCGCAACAGCCCGGGTGATCCTGGTCACCGCGGACGGAATCCAGCACCTCGACCAGCCAGCCGGGCAGTCCCTGAGGATTTAGCACCGCCCACGTCTCTTGGTCTGAGGACCCGTAGGCCATCCCGCTCCCGGGATGGCCTACGGGTCCGGCGAAACGATTTTGGGCCCGGCCGGCGACCGGCACTCAGCCGATCCCTGATTTACACGTTCGATACCTGCACTACGGGCGACCCCACCGAAAACCGGCGAGAGAACAAGCCGTTTCGGCCGCGGTCTGCATCGATTCGCATCGCATCGGGCAGCCTGCCAATGACCTGAGCTGAACACGTTCTCGGCTGGCGCGTGCTGAGCGACCGAGGGTTTGGCGGACTACGGGACGGGTGTGGGGACCCTTCGCGCGCCCAGATCCGTTCGTCGGGCAACCCAAAAGCCGCCCGTCGGCAGTCCGGAATCTACAAGAACAATGGCCAGCACCCGGCCGGTCCACTGATTTTTCCGCCACAGGAACAGGGCCAGAAGTACGTAGGCGACGAACAGCGCACCGTGCACAGGGCCCAAGAGTTGAACTCCGCCCGCCTGCCCTATCCCGTACTTCACGATCGTTGCCAGGATAAGCAGCAGCCATGACACAGCTTCAGCCACGGCCAACACTCGGAATACACGCAGAAAGTCCATGGGACCAAAAGTTAGCAGCCTTGGCTGGGAGAATGCCGGGGAGCGTTCTGATCCGATCCGCCAGCATGACCCGTACCACTGCCGCGTCAAAGTCCGGGACTACATGCCCGCGCTGCCCGCGGGCTCCGGCGGAAGTATGGCCTACCGTGACCATCGGACGGCCGCTTCGCGTTACGGCGCCGGGGCGGTTCGCTGTAACGGGTAATAAGTCGGTGCACGAAAGCCATCACCTGAGCTGTGATGGCGCCCTTGCCGCAAGCTGACGCCTGGCGCTTCGCCGCACCCAGGTTAGGCGCCTCGTCGCTGGGTCGCCAGGGGTGGCTTTCAGCGGCTGTTGGCCGGCGCACGGTTTGCTTATTACTATGAGCCTTAGTAGATAAGGAAGACGGCGGCGCCAATGCGCTCACGGACAAGGATATCTACCGTCGGCAACGACGCTTCGTTGCTTTCGGTCGTAGCTTCAACAGGCACTGCGCTTGCTGTCGGCACGGGGCGGATGCACGAGCAGATGATGAACGGCATGCCGGACATGGCCGGCGGCCGACCGGAAGCCCTCAGACACCTACCTGAGAATTATGGAGGCTTACTATGAGTGAAGTGCTTCTTCCCTTGGCTCTGCTGGCATGCCCGCTGACCATGGGGCTGATGATGTGGTTCATGATGCGTGGTGGTAAAGACAGCTCGGAGCCGTCCCCGCCAGCTGACAACGACGCCGAACTGGCAAAACTCCGTGCCCAAGTTGACCAACTGCGCGCGGCCCAGCGGGAAGCCGCAGGCACCACCGTGGAGCCGCCTGCCACAGCTGACGGATTCCGATGAGCGGGCTTGTGCTCGCCGCGGCAGTCCTTGTGGCATCGCTGGCCCTGACGTACTTCTTCTGTCTGCGTCCGATGCGCCGGGGCCGGTGCGCCATGGCGCCCAAGGCCCAGGCCTACGGACATTCCACCGCTCCGGTGGATCGCGAGGCTGAAATCGCCCGCCTGCGCGACGAGATCGCGGCGCTGCAGGCGGCAACCCCGACCCGCGAATCCCGCTGACCGCCATAGTGACCTGACGGCGGAAGACCGAAGCCCGGCAATGGCTGACTTATCTGGTGCTGCCGCCGCGGTCTGCCTCTGCCCGCACACCATTCGACCCGGACAGGCCATCCATCCGGCATCTGCCCCCAAACTGCAAGGATCTATACGTGCCTACTGCATCCAAACCCACTGCCATCAAGAAACCCCAGCCGAAAACTTCCAAATCCGGGCGCAGGATCAGCCGACGCTGGGTGGCCATCGCCACCGCCGCGGTGATCGCTCTCGGCGCCGGGATAGGTTTCTTTCTGGCCACGAGCGGTGGGTCCAGGGATGGGACGACGGCCGCGGTAAAGCCGTATGTGGGCGGGGACCTGCACGTGCTGACAGCCCTCGGGGACCGGCTTTATGTCGGCGGGCACGACGGCGGGGCGGTCTCCAGCGACAACGGCAGGACCTGGACGCAGCTGGCCTCGTTGAAGGGTGCGGATCCGATGGGTGCGGCAGCCAGCGGGGACTCGACGCTTATCGGGGGGCACCCCGGCCTGTTCCGGTCCACGGACGGGACCACCTTCAGCAAGGTCACGGGCCAGGGCGGGCTGGGGGATGTCCACGCCCTTGGCGGTGCCGGAGGCACCGTCTACGCCGGAACCGCGGCGCGGGGGTTGCTGGCCAGCAACGACGGCGGGGCGAGCTGGGAGGCGCGTAACGCGGAGGCCGGCAGGATGTTCATGGGGGTGATCCTGGTCGATCCCGCCGACCCGCAGCGGCTGATTGCCCCTGATATGTCGGCCGGCCTTGTGGCCAGCGCCGACGGCGGCGTTACCTGGAAGCCGCTGGGCGGTCCGGGCGGGGCGATGGCGGCAGCATGGGACCCGACCAACACTGGACGGCTGCTTGCCGTCGGCATGGCCGAAAGCGCCATGAGCAACGACGGCGGTAAGACCTGGACCCCCTTGACGATGCCCCAGGGCGCAGCCGCGGCGACGTTCTCCCCGGACGGCACAACAATCTATGCCGCGGCGCCCGCAGGCACGACCGCTGCCGTCTTCGCCAGTACCGACCAGGGACAGACCTGGAAGGCTCTTAACTGAGTCCCGACCGCCAACGTACGGACGCTGCTTTAGAGCTGCTGGTTGTGGATGCAGGATCAGGTCTGTAGTCCGCTTCAGCTGTCCTATCCGCCGAGTCCTCAGCGTTAGAGGCCTGGGGGATTACTATGGAACATAGTTGAGTCCGGCCGCTCCGGCCGGACACGGAGAGGCGCGGGTTGTGGCACATCGGCTAGGGGAACTGGAACAGCTGGTGATGGACCGGATCTGGTCCCGGGACCATCCCGTTGCCGTGCGCGAGGTCCTCGAAGACTTGCAGCGCGAACGGGTCCTGGCCTACACGACAGTGATGACCGTGATGGACAACCTGCGCCGCAAGGGCGTGCTGACGCGGAAAAAGGCCGGACGGGCCTTCCTTTACCGCCCTGCGCAGACCCGCGAACAGCACGCGGCCGCCTTCATGGGCGAGGTCCTGGCCGGCAGCCGTGACCGGCAAGTGACGCTGCTGCACTTCCTGGAACAGATACCCCCGCATGAGGCGGCCCGACTGCGCGAGGCGCTGGACGCGCGCCGTCCGGAAGGGGACGAGGCCGGCCGATGATTGCTCCGGTGATGCTGATTCTTCTTGGGCTGATGCTGGCGCTGCTGGGCCCTGTCGTGCTGCGGCGGAGCAGCTGGCTGGAGCGTTGCCCGCGGATAGGCATTGCCGCCTGGCAGGCTCTGAGCTTCTCGCTGGTGTCAACAGTCATACTCGCCGGTGCGGCACTGGCAGTTCCGGTCGTGCCGTGGACCACGGATCTGGCGGAACTCGTCCGGGCCTGCGCGATGGCACTGGTTGAGCAGTATTCCACTCCGGGCGGCGCCGTCGTGAGTACTACCGGCATCGTAGCCGTTCTCGCCCTGCTTGCCAGGGTCGGATACAGCGCGGCCAGGGGCCTGAGAGCCGCAGCCAGTACCAGAAGCCGGCAGCTGCAGTCCCTGGCGTTGATCGCCCGTCCCCACCGTGACGTGGACGCGCTTGTGGTCGAACACCAGGCCGCGGCCGCGTACTGCCTTCCCGGCCGGGGCGGCAGGATTGTTTTGACCAGCGCCGCCCTGGCGGCCCTGGACCGCGGTCAGCTCGACGCCGTGATGGCCCACGAACGGGCACACCTGCGTGGACGCCACCACCTCATTCTTGCAGCGGCCGATGCCCTGCTGCACGCCTTCCCGGGCGTGGCGGCCTTCCGCGAGGCCCGGAGCGCCCTGGGGCGGCTGGTGGAGATGCTTGCCGACGACGACGCCGCCCGGTGCGCCGACCGCCTGACAGTGGCCACGGCCCTGGTGCGGATGGCCGAGCACGGCGTGACCCCCGCGGCAGCGCTCGGAGCCGGGGACGAATCCGCGCTGAGCCGCGTCCGCCGTCTCGTCGCACCTGCCCCGCCACTGGGGGCAGGGCGGACCCTTGTGGCAACGCTGGCAACCGGGGCATTGCTGGCTCTGCCGATGTTCTTCGCGGTCGTCCCCGCATCCGCGGCCGGGGCGATGCCGCCCTGCCCTGCCGATGGCATCGCAAGAGCGACATGACCTGGACCGGTCATGCTTTCCCGCGTTTAGGCGGGGCCCGGCATGGGCGGGCAGCAGGAGCCGAGCCCGCAAGTTTATCCCGTCAGGACGTAATGGACAGGAAAATGACCGCGCCCAGGATGAGTGAGCACGCCAGGATGGTCACGGTCCTTCCCTTCCGGATGCGGGGGTCCACACGCAGGGGGAAGAGCAGCTGCCGGCCCAGGGTGTAGACCATAATGGATCCGAGGAACACCAGGCCCGGGAGCCGCGGCGGGCCTGCCAGCATGAAGGGCAGCGTCCCGATCCCGATCGTCAGCGCTGTCATTCTTGGCATCATGATGGATCTGGCCGTCAGCCGCCTGCGCGGCAAACTTCCGGAGGAAATCGGCAAGCGGGCCTCTGACGACGCTGACCTCAATATGGGGTGGCGACAAGAGGGAGTCGAACATCAACAGCCCAGGGAGTAGCCGCCCTCCACGGGAGCGGAAAACCAGCGGCCCGTACGGCCTACTGCCGTGCCGACCGCAGTGCAGAGCAAGGCGCCAGCCCGCCACGGACGTGAGGCAGGGGCCAAACAAACGGCGACCACGGACCCAAGATGATCGCCGGACGCACCGAAAGAGCCGGTGCATGAACGACGCGCGAGAATTCACCACCGGCCCACCACGACAGAAATCGTAAGGTTGCAAGCACGTCCGATACAGCTGCCAGTCATTTCAGCCCGGCATTGGAGTCGCCAGAAGGTACTAGTAGTACTTTGTTAGGTTGGCGGGGCGTGTTGGCAGTAGGGGCAGCGGCGGAGCTGTCGGATGAGGATCCGTTG
>NZ_JARCCY010000048.1:0-34604 GCF_039907775.1 Arthrobacter sp. CC3 | reverse complement strand
GATTAACAGGTTCCCAGCCGAAAGTCCGATTAAACCGCCGAAAGTCACTAATAAACGCGACTGTAGTACTAGGCCGGTGCCTGCTACGTGCCGGCAAGGCCGGTGGTGGCTACGCCCCTGATGATCTGCCGCTGGAAGAAAAGGAAGACGACGATCAGCGGCAGTGCGGCCAGCAGCGCGGACGCCATGTTCTGGGCGTACTGGATGCCGTAGGCGCTCTTGATGGTCTGCAGGCCCACGGGCAGGGTGAGCAGCGAGCTCTCGTTGGTGGCAATGAACGGCCAGAGGAAGTTGTTCCAGGCCCCGATGAACACGAAGATGGCGACGGCGGCCAGGATGGGCCGGGACAGGGGCAGCACGATCGTGGTGAAGATCCGCAGCCGTCCGGCGCCGTCCATCAGCGCGGCTTCCTCGAGTTCCCGCGGAATCTGGTCGAAGAATTTCTTGAGTACGAACACCATGGGCGAGTGGATCACCTGCGGCAGGATCAGCGCCCAGTAGGTGTCGATCAGGTTCAGGGACTGCATCTGTTGGAACAGCGGGATGATGAGGACCGGCGGCGGGATGATGATGGAGGCCACGATCACGCCCATCAGCATCCTCTTGCCGCGGAAGTCGATCCGCGAAATGGCGTAGGCGACGGACGCGGAAATCACCAGGGTGATGGCAGTAATGGCCGCTGACGTGAACAGCGAGTTGAGCGTCCAGGTGGGGATATTGCCGCTCTGCAGCACTTTGGCAAAGGCATCGAAGGTGAAGCCCGACGCCGGTATCCAGCTGATGGGGGTGGACGCGGCGTCGGTTTCGCTCTTCAGCGCGGTGACGGTGGCCCAGGCAAAGGGCACCAGCCACGCAACGGCGAGGACAGACACGACGACGGTGGCCAGGATGCGGGACAGCGGCGTCTTCGCACGCCGGTTGGCAACGGTTTCGGCGTACCCCTTGGGCTGGAGCGCGGGTTTGGAAAGTGTGGTGGTGGCCATGGCTAGGCGCTCCTTTTCCGTGTGATGAAGACCTGCGCCAGCGCGATGAGCAGGATCAGGCCGAAGAAGATGTAGGAAATGGCTGCGGAGTAGCCCAGCCGGTAGCCCGTGAAGCCAGCCTCGAAGATGTACTGCACGATGGAACGGGTTGCTCCGCCCGGCCCGCCTTCGGTCATCTGGTAAATCTGGTCAAAGACCTTCAGGGAAGCGAGGATCTGCAGGATCACGATCATCACGGTGGTGGGGCCCAGCTGGGGAAGGCTGATGGAGAAGAACTGGCGCCAGCCCCCGGCACCGTCGAGCGAGGCCGCTTCATAGTGCTGCTGCGGAATGTTCTGCAGTGCAGCCAGGTAGAGGAGGAAGTTGAAGCCGATGGTCCACCACACCGTGGCGATCACCACGGCCCACATCGCCACCGCGGGATCGTTCAGCCACGCCACCGGCGGAATGCCGAGATTTGCGAGCATGTCATTGAACAGCCCGAGCTCGGGGTTGTACATCCAGGCGAAGAACAGTGAGACCACGGTGGAGGCGAGCAGGAACGGGGAGAAGAAGGAGAGCCGCCATAGCCACTGCGCCGGAAGGCCCATGTTGACCAGTGCTGCCAGCGCCAGGGCGATGACCACCAGCGGGACGGTGCTGATCAGCGTGAAGTACAGCGTGTTCCCCAGCGAGCGCCACATGTCCGAGTCGGCGAACGCCTCGCTGTAGTTGGCCAGGCCGATGAACCCGCTGTTGGCGCCCGTGAGGGACTTTCCGGTGAGGCTCA
This sequence comes from Arthrobacter sp. CC3, assembly GCF_039907775.1. Lineage (NCBI taxonomy): Bacteria > Bacillati > Actinomycetota > Actinomycetes > Micrococcales > Micrococcaceae > Arthrobacter > Arthrobacter sp. CC3. The sequence continues at coordinate 32,852 of NZ_JARCCY010000048.1, read as the reverse complement.
TAACGGCCCCGGAAATCATGGGCCAGACCAGGAACATCAGGAAGAAGGCCAGGAAGGGGGCCGAGAAGGCCCAGCCGTGGAGGTTGTCGCGCCGGGAACGCAGCGATTTCGCCGCGGGCGCAGGTTTTACCGCGGGCGCTGGTTTTGCCGGGGGCGCTGTGGTGCGGGCAGTGCTCATGAGGACTCCTTTGTCACGGACTTTGTCACGGGCGGGTCAATGTTCAGGCGGGATTCTGCAGAGGATTCGGCGGCCATGCCGGATGCCGTCCTCACACCGGGTTCGGCATTGCGAGGACGGTGTTGATGCGCTTCATAAACGCGTCCCAGCCGTCGGCGGCCTTGTCCCGTCCGAGGAACACGTTCTGGACGTTCTCGGCGAAGTAGCCTTGGAAATCGGATCCCGAGCCGGTGAACCAGGCCACGGGGTCGTAGTTGATGATGTCCGCCGCCTGGGCATAGTCCGCCTGCGGCTTCAGTGCCGCGTACTCCTTGGACTTCACCACCGGCTGGTAGGCCGGGATGTGTCCGGCCTCGGCCCAGCTCAGGGAACCCTTGAGCATGGACGCCACGAACTGGTAGACGCCGCGGCGCTTGGTTTCGTCCAGCCGGGCCTGGTGCGGCAGCACGAACGAGTGCGAGTCGGCGAAGGCGGCCGGCGTTCCAAAGAGGGTGGGGATGGTGCTGGCACCGAACGGAACTCCTGCCGTTTTCATGGTGGGCAACTCCCACACACCGGTGAAGAGCAGCCCCGACCCCGAGCCGGCGAACTCCGCGATGGCTGTCCCGCCGTCGCCGCTTTTCGTGGAGATGGTGTTATCCAGCAGGGACGTGATGAACTCCAGGCAGTCGATGGCCACGTCCCGCTCCACCTGGGCGGGCCTGCCCGGCTCCAGCACGAAGTCCGCGCCGTGTTGGCGGTAGAGCGTGTAGAACAGCCGCCACATCTGCGCGCCGTCGCCCAGATACCCGTAGGAGAGCCCGTGCTTGCCGGTGACGCGCTGCAGTTCGCGGCTTACTTCCAGGAACTGCGACGGCGAGGAGATCTCCGCCAGCCGGCCGTCCTTCCCCAGGACGCCGGCCTTGTCCGCAACTTCGGTGTTGTAGAGCATCACGAACGGGTGCGAGTCCAGTGCCAGCGAAAATACCTGGCCGTTGAACTGGCTCTTCTCCCAGATTCTGGGTCCGAATTCCTCCGGGCGCACGCCGAACTCCGCCAGCAGGTCCAGGTCCCACGCATCCAGCAGTCCGCCGGGAGCGTAGCCCGGCACCCTGGCCGCATGCATCACGGCAACCTCCGGAGGCCGTCCGCCGGCGGAGGCCATGGCCAGCTTGGTGTAATACGGCGCACCCCACGCCAGCACGGTCGGCTTGACCCTGTAGTCGGGGTGGTCCGCGTTGACCTTGTCGATCATGGCCATCATCTTGATGCCGTCTCCGCCGGAGAGCAGGTGCCAGAAGCGGATGTCGTTGCCCGCTGCCTGGGCCGCGCCGCCGCAGCCCGTCAGGCTCGCTCCGAGGGTAAGGCTGCCTGCGAGCACACCGCCTCCGAGTAGCAATTGCCTGCGGGTCATCTGCATCGGGCGTGAATCAACTTGCTTCACCGTCACTCCTTTGGACGTAGCCGTTGGTAAAAAATTCGCCGACTGTCCGGCTGCTTCGGGCCCGTGGGGGCGGGCCGGACAACTGTGGGCTGCAACACACTTTATATCGTTGTAAATGGAGTTACAAGGAAAATTTGTTAGCGCTCACAAATTGAGAGTTGCCATGCTGTTTTTTCGGGTGCGACAGCCGTTATTCGAGTCCGGCTACACCCGCCAGAACCTGCAGGTGGTGCTCGAACAGGGCGTCCTTTGCCGCAAAAGTACCCTCCCCGTACTGGCCGAAAACCTCGAAGCTGATGGCACCGAAAAGCGAAGTCCAGACCAGCGCACCGCGCGCCAGCAGTCCGTCGGGAAGCGCCAGCCCGAGCTCTTCCCGGATGGCTGCCAGGTCGCCCGCCAGCTGCGCCGGCACCGCAGCCGCAGACGGCCCCGCCAGAGGCTCAGGCTCGGCGCGCAGGGCGCCGGCCCGCCAGGCGGCGTCGACAATGGCCGTCAGGCTGCGGATCACCCTGGTCCCGGGACCGGTTGTCCGTTCCGCCGGCGCCCGGTACCCGGGCACCGGACTGCCGAACAGCAGGGCGTAACGGGCGGGTTCACGGACGGCCCAGCCGCGGACGGCGCGCCCCAGGGCCCGGAACCGTCCGGCGAAATCCGCTTCGGGCACGCGGGCGACGGCGGCCTCCACCTCGTCGCCCAGCTCGCCGTACGCGTCGATCAGCAGCAGGGTCAGGAGCTCGTCCCGGTTTTGCACGTACCGGTACACGGCCGAGGACACCACTCCGAGGTCCCGGGCCACTGCCCGCAGCGACAGGGCAGCCGCGCCGTGGACGGCCAGGTGTTCGCGGCCCAGCCGGACAATGTCGGCGGTGGTCTGCGCACGGGCACGCTCCCGCGGCGTGCGCGGCGCGCGGGGTGCAGGGGCGGAGTCATTGTTGGCCGGCATGCCTCCAGCATTCCACGCTTCAGAGCACTGTCAACAATTGAGAGCAGTGCTCTTGACTTTGGAACACCCGCCGAGCATCCTTATTTCGAGAGCGGCGCTCTCTCAGATTCCAGAGCAGACTGAAGATCCCGAGGAAAGGGAATCCAATGCCCGAACTTTTTGTGGTCACCGGCGCCGGCCCGGTGGGCTGGACCGTTGCGGAGCAGCTTGCGGCCCAGGGTATGCGCGTGCGGGTGCTGACGCGCTCCGGCAGCGGCCCGGAGCACCCCCTCATCGAGAGGATGTCTGTGGACGTCGCCCATCCGGCACTGCTGGACGGGGCGTTCGCCGGGGCGGCCGCCGTCTTCCACTGCATCCATGGATCCGCCTACGCTGCGGACGCATGGCAGCGGGAGCTCCCCCGGGCCGAGGAGGCCGTGCTGGCGGCGGCCGGCGAGGCGGGCGCCGTCGTCGTATTTCCTGAAAGCCTGTACTCCTACAGCCGGCCCGGCACCGTCATGGCGGAGGACAGCCCCCGCGAGGCGCAGGGCGGAAAGCGCGGAGTCCGGACGGCGCTGCTGAAGGCGCGCGCAGCCTCCCCCGCGAATACTGTCAGCGTGGTGGCGGGCGATTTCTTCGGCCCGCGCGTGCGGAACTCCCACGCCGGCGAACGCATCGTGCCGGCGGTGCTGGCCGGAAAGCGGCTGCTGGTGATCGGCAGCGCGGACCAGCCGCATTCCTTCACGTACGTGCCGGACCTTGCCGCGGCCATGATCCGTGCCGCGCAGACGCCGGCTTTGTGGAACCGGGTGTGGCACGCGCCCACGGGCCCGGCAGTCACCCAGCGCAGGCTTGCGGCGGCCTTCGCGGAAGCCGGCGGGGTGCCCGCTCCCAAAATGGGCGCAGTGCCGGGCTGGGCCCTCCGGGCCATCGGATTGTTCTCCGGCGGCACCCGCGAGCTGGCCGAGATGCTGTACCAGTTCGAGCGGCCGTTCGTCATGGATTCGCACGCCAGCGAGGCCGCCCTGGGCCTGCATCCGACCCCGCTGCCGGAAGCCGCAGCCGCCACCGTGGCCTGGTGGCGGGCGCAGGGGTGACGATTCAGCCGTCACGCACAGCAGGCTTTTGGCCGACCGCGAAGTGTGCGGCCGCGTAGATTCGCGGCCGCACCCTTCGCGGAGTCCCGATAATGTGCGTGGCGTGACGCGTACGCCCCGCTAACTGCGCGCGGCACCCTCCAGGTCCGTATCCAGGCTGCCCTCGGCATCACGCGGGCCAGCGGATGCCCGACCGCCGTCGTCCAGCCGCCCCAGTTTGCTGGGCCACCAGATCCGTCCGCCCAGGTCGTAGGCAAGCGCCGGGACCAGCAGCGAGCGGACCAGAACGGTGTCCAGCAGGACCCCGAAGGCCACGATGAAGGCGAGCTGGACCAGGAACATGATGGGGATGACGCCCAGCGCGGCGAAGGTGGCGGCGAGGACCACGCCTGCGGACGTAATGACGCCGCCGGTCACGCCGAGTCCCCGCAGGATCCCGGGCCTGGTGCCGTGCTTGAGGGACTCCTCCCGCACCCTGCTCATCAGGAAGATGTTGTAGTCCACGCCCAGGGCCACCAGGAACACGAAGCCGAACAGCGGCACCGTCGCATCGGCCCCCGGGAACCCGAAGAGGTTGTTGAACACCAGGGCCGAAACGCCCATGGCGGCGGCGTAGGAAAGCACCACCGAGGCCACCAGCAGGACCGGGGCCAGGACGGAGCGCAGCAGCAGCATGAGGATCAGCAGGATGACGGCGAGGACCACGGGGATGATGACGATCAGGTCGCGCTGGGCCGTGGTGTTGGTGTCCAGCGCGGTGGCCGTGACGCCGCCCACCAGGGCGGAGTCGTCGATCTTCTTCAAATCCTCGCGGAGCTTCACCACGACGTTCTCAGCGTCGCTGGAATCCGCGGCATAGTTCAGGGTGGCGTTGATCAGGACTTTGCCCTCGCGGACATCAGGGTCGCGGGGAGCCCCCGGGGCCCCTGTGACCGGCACACTCCCCTCCGCCAGGAGGTAGGCATCGCCGACGCCGTCGGCCGCCTTGGTCTTCTCCAGCACCTCCTGCGCTTTCGCTTCGTCGGCGACGATCACCGCGGGGCTGCCGGAACCGGCGTCGAAATGGCGGGCCAGCGCGTCCTGGCCGTCCACCGCGTTGGAGGCGGTGAGGATAACGTCCGTCTGCGGCACGCCGTTGGCCTTCAGCTGCAGGATGCCAGCGGAGGCCACCAGGAGCAGGAGCACCGAGGCTACCCAGACGGCCCGGGGGCGGCGGGAAACGAGAGAGCCGGTGGCGCGCCACAGGCCCTTCTGGCCTTCGAGGCCGGTGACGAGTTCAGGCTCGCGCTCGGTCTCCGGGATCAGCTTGGGACGGAACGGCCAGAAGGCGGCGCGGCCTAGCAGGGCCATCAGTGCCGGGAGCAGCGTGAGGGCGGCAAAGAGCGAGCACAGGATGCCGGCGGCCGCCACCGGGCCCAGCGCCTTGTTGGAGTTGAGGTCGGAAAAGAGCAGGCACAGCAGGGCGATGATCACCGTGGCGCCGGAGGCCAGGATGGGTTCAAAGGAGGCTTTCCAGGCCGTGAGGACGGCGGACGTGCGGTTGGTGGTGTGGGTTAGCGCTTCGCGGAACCTGGCAACGTACAGCAGCGCGTAGTCCGTCGCGGCACCGATCACCAGGATGGAAAGGATGCCCTGGCTTTGGCCGCTCAGCTGGATCCAGCCCAGCTTGGCCATGCCGAACACCAGCAGGATGGCTGCGCACAGGGCGAACACCGAGGTGAAAAGCACCGCGATGGGCAGGAGCAAGGATCGGTAGACAATCAGCAGGATGATGAACACGGCGGCGAGGGCCACCAGCAGCAGGATCCCGTCGATGCCCGCGAAGGCGCTCACCAGGTCAGCCGTCAGTCCCGCCGGACCGGTGACGAAAGTCTGCATTCCTTCCGGGGCTGACGCCTGAACTTCCTGGCGGAGCTCCTGGACGATTTCCTTGACCTCGCCCGACGAGGATATGGGCACCACGAACTGGACCGCTTCGCCGTCCTCCGACGGGATGGGACCGATGACCGCACTGCCTGCCTGCAGCTCCTCAAGCTTGTCCTTGAGGGCGGCGGCCTCGCCCAGTTGCGCAGGCGTGAAGGCGGAGTCGCTTTCGACGACGATGACGGCCGGGATCTCGTCGGAATCCCGGAACTTTGCCTGCCAGTCCTGGGCTTCGGTGGCTTCGGCACCGGCAGGCAGGAAGGACGCCTGGTCATTGGAGGAGACTTCGTCGAGGCGGCCGAAAGTGGGTCCGCCGACGCCGGCGATGGCCAGCCAGGTGATCACGAGCAGTACGGGGACCAGCCAGCGTAGCCAGAACGGGACGCGCGCGGTGCCGGGATGCCTCTTTTTCATGGGTCCTTCTTGGGGTGGCTCGGAGGAGTAGAATTTACTCCATAGTAGACTATCTCCACCATGGAGATAAGCACTTCGGCACAAATAGTTGCTTGCACCCGTCGGTGAGAGAATTTTGGCTAGGCTGGCGCAGTTGCCAAGCCATCGCAGAAGGAGGGTCGCCGTGTCAGAAGAGTCATCCGAGCGCCCCGAACCGGCCGCGCCCCAGGGCCTTGTCCGGCTGCTGCAGGAGTTCACGCTTGAAGCCAACCGGTATGTGGATTCGGCCGGCGGACGCAATGACATGCACCGGACGGACCTCAATGCCCTGGCGGTGATCATGCGGCATGCCGCCAAGGACCAGATTGTCACCCCCGGCGTACTCCGCAAGGAGCTCAACCTCAGCTCCCCCGCCACCACGGCGCTGATCGACCGGCTGCACGGTTCGGGACACGTGGTGCGCGAACGCCAGGGAGCGGACCGCCGGCAGGTCCAGCTTCGGATGACGTCCAAGGCCTACCGCGACGGCGGCGCCATGTTCCTTCCGCTGGCCCGCCACATGGGCGCCGCGATGGCGGATTTCACCGCGGCGGAGCTGGAGGTGGCTGCCCGCTTCATGGAATCCATGATCGGGGCAACCATCAGCGCAGCACAGGAAGCGGCCGCGCAGGAACCGGCAGGAAACGCGCCCCCGACCACACCGCAGCAGCAGCCAGCAACGCCGGAACCGCCAGCGCCCAGCCGCTGAAAAGCAGGATCAGCAGCATCACCCCGGCAGCGACAATGACGCCGAACCACGCCGGCGTTCCGGACGGCAGCAGCCGGGTGCCCGCCGCGAGCCCGAAGGCCGTCACCGCGGTGAAGCAGGCCGAGGCCGCGCCGATCTGGAACTGCATGCTGGCCAGCCCGGCCACCGCCGCTCCGAAGGACAGGAAGGTCATCCCGGCCAGGACGGCCAGGCTCACGGAGGGCACCTCGCCCGGGCCGCCGCCGCGCGCCATCGCCGGCGGCAGCACGCCGTCGGCCGCCAGCCTGGAACCGAGCCGGCTGGCGCCCGCGATGAACGTGTTGAGCGGGCCGAAGGTCAGCACAGCCGCAGCAACCGCGGTCAGCGGGGCGGCCAGCGGTCCCAGGCCCATTTCGAGCAGGTCGGCCACCGGCACCGCGCTTTTAGGCAGGGCCGGGCCCAGCACGGCCACCGAGGCTGCCACCACCCCGATGTACACCACTCCGACGACGACGAGCGTCAGCCAGGTGGCTCGCCTGAGGTCCCGGCCGGGGTTGCGGAACTCGGCCGCCAGGTGCGTCACTGCCTCCCAGCCGGCGAAGCAGAAGAACAGCAGGCTGGCCACTCCGCCCACGGCCCAGTAGCCGTGCGGCGCGAAGGGTTCAAAATTCTCCGCTTTGGCAAAGGGTGCGGCCACGGCAACGGCGAGCGCCAGCAGCGCCACGAGCAGCACCATCAGCACCAGCTGGAGGCGGCTGGACAGCCTGATTCCGACGGCGTTGCTCGCGAACCCGGCCGCCAGCAGCAGCGCCGCGGCCACGAGCGCAGTTCCGTGGCCGCCGCCCAGTGCATTGGCGATGTAGTTGCCGCCGATCACCGCCGTGGCGGGAGCGCCGAACGGGATGGCGAAGTAGAACAGGTAGCCGGCAACCACCGAGGCGCGGCGACCGAAAGCCCTGGTCACAAAGTGGGCGATCCCGCCGGCGTCGGGCTCCTGCCGGCTCATCTCAGCGAAGCTGAAGGCGACGGGTGTGCAGAACACCAGCAACGCCGCCCAAGCCAGCAGCGAGGCCGGACCCGCCTCCCGGGCGGCGATGGCCGGGAGCACCAGGATGCCCGATCCGAGGATTGCGCCCACGTAGATCCCTGTTGCCCGGAACAGCCCGAGCCCCGCTGAACTGCCGGATTTCTTGTTTCCCACTCCTCCAATGTTCCGCAGAACGGCGGGCTGCAGAAGCGGGAAAACTGACGTCGAAGCACAATAAACTGCCTGTTTTGCTCCGCCCGATTGCCGCGCATTTTCCCGTCGGAGCGGTAGCGTTTCCTTATGAGTGCGCAGCAGCCTGAAGATGTGTACACGCACGGACACCATGAGTCCGTGGTCCGTGCCCATGCCTCACGGACGGCCGAGAACTCCGCCGCGTTCGTGATCCCATACCTTGCCCCGGGCAGCTCGGTCCTTGATGTGGGCTGCGGGCCGGGCAGCATCACCTGCGACTTCGCCGGCCTCGTGTCACCGGGGCACGTCACCGGGCTGGACCGCTCGCCGGATGTGATCACCCACGCCAGCGAGCTTGCCGCTGAACGTGGTGTGGCCAACGTCGAGTTCGTGGCCGGGAACATCTACGATCTGGATTTCGACGACGAAACGTTCGACGTCGTCCACGCCCACCAGGTGCTCCAGCACCTGACGGACCCGGTGGAGGCCCTCCGTGAAATGCGCCGGGTGGCCAAGCCCGGGGGCATCGTGGCAGTGCGCGACGCCGATTTCCACGGGATGAGCTGGTATCCCGCCATTCCGGAACTGGACGAATGGATGGAGCTGTACCAGCGCATTGCCCGCCGCAACGGCGCCGAACCGGATGCCGGACGCCGCCTGGTCTCCTGGGCCCAGGCCGCGGGATTCACGGACGTGGCGCCCACCAGCAGCAACTGGCTGTACGCCACGGGCCAGCAGCGCCGGTGGCAGGCCCGGGTGTGGGGCGAGCGGGTGCTGCATTCGGCGTTCGCGGACCAGGCGCTTGAGTACGGTTTCGCCAACGCCGCTGACCTTGCCCGGATCTCCGCCGGGTGGCACCGCTGGGGTTCCACCGACGACGGCTGGTTCCTGATCCCCAACGGCGAGGTCATCGCCCGGGCCTGAGCTTCACCGGCTGCTTAGCTTTCCAAGAATGACCACCAGCAAGGAGAACCCCATGCGCAAAGTGACGGCAGGCCTGTTTTACTCCGTGGACGGCGTGGTTGAGTCGCCCAACCTTTGGCAGTTCGACAGTTTCGACGAGGAACTCGGTGCTGGTATGCAGCAGATGATGGCCCGGGTGGAAACGGGGCTCCTGGGCCGGGTGGGCTACGAGCAATGGGCCAGCTACTGGCCCGGCGCGGCCGGCGACGCCGATTTCGGCGAGTTCATCAACAAGCTGCCGAAGTTCGTAGCCTCCCGGACGCTTTCGGGTGAGCTCGAGTGGCAGAATTCCCGGCTGATGGATGCCCCGCTGGAGGAGTTCGTCGCTGGCCTCAGGGAAGGCGACGGCGGCGAGATCGCCGTGTTCGCCAGCATCTCGCTGACGCGGCAGCTCCTGTTCGCCGGCCTCCTCGACTCGCTGATGCTCATGGTGCACCCGGTCATTGCCGGAAGCGGACGGAAGCTGTTCGAGGACGGCGATCCGGTGACACGGCTGGAACTGCAGGATTCCGAACGCACCAGCAAGGGCAACATGATCCTCAGCTACGGTGTCCGGCCCTGAAGCCAAGCCCCACTAAACTGTGTGGGTGCAACCCTCCCTTTGGCTGGCCCTGGCCGGCGCCGGCGTCCTGATCAGCTTTACGCCCGGAGCGGGTGCCATCAACACCATGAGCAACTCGCTGAACTCGGGTTTCCGGCGATCCATCTGGGGAATCCTGGGCCAGCAGGCCGCGCTGGTGGTGCACGTACTGATCGTGGCCCTGGGCGTGGGCGTCCTGGTTGCCAGTTCACCCGTGGCGTTCAACGTGATCCGTTACGCCGGCGCCGCGTATCTGGTCTACCTCGGCATCCGCCAGTTCCTGCACAAGCCGGACCTGGACCAGGAGAAAGCGGCCGAACTGCGCAATGAGCCGGCCGCTTCCATGTTCCGCCGCGGCCTGTGGGTCAACCTGCTGAACCCCAAGGCCGTGGTCTTCTTCCTGGCGTTTATGCCGCAGTTCATCAGGCCGGAGCAGCCGTTGCTGCCCCAGTACCTGGTGCTGACTGCCACGGTGGTTGTCATTGACATCCTGGTCATGTGGTTCTTCTTTGCCGCCGCGGCCAAGTCCTTCCAGCGGTTCACGCACAACGCCCACGGGCAGAAGATCCTGAACCGGACGTTCGGGGTGCTCTTCGTGGCCGTGGGCGTCATGCTGGCGCTGATCCACTAGCGGCCCGCTGCAAAAGCGGGGGCCTCAACTGTCCGTTCGCGCTACTGCAGCTGTCCGTTCGCCGGGGTGAGTTTCCGCAGGTACGTCTTCCGGATCTTCCCGCTGGCAGTCCGGGGCATCTCGTCCACGAACACCACTGATTTGGGGATCTTGTAGCGGGCAAGCCTGCCGTCCAGATGCGCGCGAAGCTGCTCTTCACTCAGCTGGGCACCCTCTCGAAGGGTTACCACCGCCCGGGGAACCTCTCCCCATTTCTCGTCCGGGACTCCGATCACCGCCACGCTGGCCACAGCGTCCAGTTCGGAGATGGCTGCCTCCACTTCCGCCGGATAGATGTTTTCGCCGCCGGAAATGATCATGTCCTTGATGCGGTCCGAGACAAACAGGAAGCCTTCCCCGTCCTGGAAACCCAGGTCGCCGGAGCGGAACCAGCTGGAATCCGCATAGCTTTCCGCGGTGGCATCGGGGCGGTTCCAATACTCCCTGATGACGTTGGGCCCGGAGATCTGGATCTCCCCCACTTCCCCCACCCCTGCCAATCCGCCCAGGGGATCGGCGATGCGGACGTCCGTAAAGAAGTGCGGCAGGCCCGCGGAGCCCGCCTTTTCCCTGGACCGCGCCACAGGCAGCATGGTGGCCCCGGGCGCGGTTTCGGTCATGCCGTAGCAGCTGGTGAAGCCGATGCCGCGGTCCTCGTAGGCGTCCAGCACCCGGCGTGGAATGGCCGACCCGCCGCAGGTGAGCTTGTCCAGTGAGCCGAGGTCCGCCGTCGGCCAGTCCGGATGGTCGCAGAGCATCTGGAACGTGGTGGGAACGCCGTTCAGGGTGGTGACCCTGTGCTGACTGATCAGCCCAAGCACCCGGCCGGCATCGAACCGAGTTTCGAGCACCACCGTGGCACCCTTGAGAAGCATCGGCAACAGGCCCATATCCAGTGACGCCACATGGAACAGCGGCGAGATCATCAGCGCCACATCATTCCGGTTCAGGTCCATGTCAACCACGGTGTTGAAGCAGTTCCAGGTGATGTTGCCGTGCGTCAGCAACGCACCTTTCGGCCTGCCGGTGGTGCCTGAGGTGTAGAGGATCATGGCGGCGTCGTCCAAGGTCACGGCCTCATCCCGCGGCGTCGCGGCTGCCGCGTGAAGCACCGCTTCATAGCGTTCGACGCCGGACGGCAGCTCCGCCACGGAACCTTCAGTGCCGCCGCCGGGCACCACAACAAAGCGGTGCGTCACCGCGGTGCCGGCGGCGGACGCTGCCGCCAGGGGTTCGAGCGCGCCGGCATTCACCAGCAGCCGCGCTCCGGAGTCCTGCAGCTGGAACTGCAGCTCGGGAGCTGCCAGCCGGGTGTTCAGCGGGACGAAGACGGCGCCGAGCAGCCCGCACGCGAAGAAGGTTTCCACGAAGGACGGATCGTTCTCGCCGAGATAGGCCACCCGGTCGCCCTTGGCCACTCCCCTGCTGCCCAAGGCGTTGGCCAGCCGGTCCGTGCGCCCGGCGAGCTCCTCGTAGCTGACGGCACGGCCCGCCGAGACGAGGGCCGTCTTGGGTCCGGACTTCCGGCGGCGGCGGTGCAGCCAGGATCCAACTCCGTTGTTGTCCATGTTTGTGCTCCTAATCGACCGCAGTGAGGTCGTTGTTCTTAGACTCCCGCGTCAGCAGGATGAAGACAATGGAAACCGTTGCCATGACGGACAGGAAGATCACCACCGGGACGATGCTCTGCCCGGAATCCTTGTACAGGCCGGCAACGATGCCCGGTGTGAAGCCCGCGCCGATCAGGGTGGCCAGCTGGTAGCCCACCGCCGCGCCGGTGTAGCGGGAGGTGGTGCCGAACTGCTCCGAGACAAACGCCGCCAGCGGTCCGTACAGGCTCGAATGCAGCACCAGGGCCACGGTAAAGGCCAGGAAGACCAGGCCGACGTTCCCGGAGCCCAGCATTCCGAACATCGGGAACAGGTAGACGGTGAACAGTGCCAGTCCGGCCACCATCACGGGCCGGCGTCCAAAGCGGTCGGACAGCCGTCCGCCGAGCAGGACGAAGAGGATGGAGATGGCCGAGGCTCCGGCGAACGCGTACATCACGCCCTGCTGCGGGGCCCCCTTGGACACCGCGTAGGTGATGGAGAAGGTGGGCAGCACCACCTGCAGGCCGAAGCCCGCAGCACCGGCAAACATGATCATGATCAGCGCTTTGGGACGGCGGAGCACTTCGATCAGCGGGATCTTGCGTTTGGTGCCCTGCATGCTTTCCTTGGCCACTGCCTCGGCGAAGATGGGGCTCTCGGAAACCCGCAGCCGGACGAACATGCCCACGATCAGGAGCACGAAGGACAGCAGGAACGGCACGCGCCAGCCCCAGGCCAGGAAGGCCTCCTGCGGCAAGGCGGAGAAGAGCCCCATCACCACCGTGCCGAGCACGGCTCCGGTGGGGGCACCGGCGTTGACGAAGGAGGCTGCAAAGCCGCGTCGTTTGGGATCAGAGTGTTCCAGGGCCATCAGCGCGGCACCGCCCCACTCGCCGCCAACGGCGATTCCCTGGCAGACCCGCAGGAACACGAGGATGACGGCGCCCCAGGGCCCGATCAAGCTGGCGCCGGGGATCAGGCCGATGAGCGTGGACGCAATTCCCATCACGGCCATGGAGACGATGAGCATGCCCTTGCGGCCCACGCGGTCTCCGAAGTGGCCGAAGATGATGCCGCCGAGGGGGCGGGCGACGTAGCCGGCGGCGAACGTGGCGTAGGCGGCGACGACGCCCACCCAGTCATCCATGCCGGAGAAAAAGACCTTGGGGAAGGCCACGGCAGCGGCCGTGGCATACAGCAGGAAGTCGTAGAACTCGATGGTGCTGCCCAGATAGCTGGACATGATGACCGTGCGCGCTTCCTTGCGCTTCGCGGCCGTACCCGCTGGCGCGAGCGTGGTGTGTCCTGACATGGCTGTTCCTTGGGAAGGAGGGACGGGGGTGGTGGTGTTGCTGGTAGTAGCGGCTTACTTGTAGAAGCGGGCCAGGAATTCGGCCACGACGGCGGGGCGTTCCTGGCCTTCGATCTCGATGGTGTTTGACACCTTGATCTGGGCGCCGCCCTTGACTTCGGTGACCTCGGCGATGGTGGCCTGCATGCGGATCCGCGAGCCCACCTTCACCGGTGAGGTGAAGCGGACCTTGTCCAGGCCGTAGTTCACCTTGGTGGTGACGCCGTCGACGTCGAACAGCTCGCCCCAGAACGGGATGATGAGCGAGAGCGTGAGGAAGCCGTGGGCGATCGGGGCGCCGAACGGACCGTCCTTGGCGCGTTCCGGGTCCACGTGGATCCACTGGTCATCGCCGGTGGCGTCGGCGAATTTGTTGATCTGTTCCTGGGTGATTTCGCGGTATTCGGTCACGCCGAGGTCGGTCCCGGCGAGGGTGAGCAGTTTGTCGAAGTCGACGACGAGATTGGGCATGTGTGCCTCCTGGTGTGGTTTTTGGAGTTGCGGAAGTACGACGGCGGTGCGGTGCTTCCGCCGTCGGGTTTCAGTTGCTGTTGTGGTTTAGCGGGTGAAGGCGCTTTCGCCGGTGAGGGCGCGGCCCACGATGAGTGCGTTGATTTCGTGGGTTCCTTCGTAGGAGTAGACAGCTTCGGCGTCGGCGTGGAACCGGGCGACGTCGGTTTCGAGCGTGATGCCGTTGCCGCCCACCACTTCGCGGGCCAGGGCCACGGTTTCGCGCATCAGCAGGGACGTCTGCATCTTGGCCAGCGCGGAGTCCTGGTCCCGGTAGATGCCCCGGGACTGCTGTTCGGTCAGCCGGACCACCAGGGACAGGGACGATGTGACGTTGCCGAGCATCCTGGCCAGCTTTTCCTGGACCAGCTGGAAGGATCCCAGCTGGCGGCCGAACTGCCGGCGTTCGGTCACGTAGCGCAGGGCGGCTTCGAACGCACCGGCCTGGATGCCGGTGGCAATCCAGGCAACATCCGAACGCATGGCCCGGAGCATCGCGGCCACATCCTTGAAGGAGTCCACGTTGTGCAGCCGCATGGATTCCGGCACGCGGACGCCGTGGAGGCTGATGTGGGCGTTCTGCATCATCCGCAGCGCCGTCTTGCCGTGGATCTTCTCCAGCGTCACGCCGGCCGCCGCGCGGTCCACCAGGAAGGCCTTGACCTGGCCGTCGGCCGTGTCGCGGGCGAACACTGCCAGCACGTCAGCGCTGACCGCACCCCCGATCCAGCGTTTGGCACCGTCCAGGATCCAGGAGTCCCCTTCCCGGCGGGCTGTCGTGGACAGGCCGCCGGCGATGTCCGAACCGGAGTCGGGCTCGGTGAGCGAGAAGACCCCCTTGAGCGAAAAGTCGACCACCTTCGGCATCCACTCGGCCTGCTGTTCCGGCGAGGCACCCACCCGGATGGCCGTGCGGAAGAGTCCGGCCTGGGAGGTGTACCAGGTGGCCAGCGAGGCGTCGGTGCGGGCCAGTTCGAAGATCCGGAAACCCTGGTAGATGCCGCGGGCGGGATTGCTTATTGCGTCCGGGGCGCCCGTGAGTTCCGCGGGTTCCATCAGGTCCAGGTCGATCAGGGGCTGCGCGAGCTGGGCGGGGAACTCGCCCCGTTCCCAGTAATCGGCCAGCAGGGGCTGCGCTTCGCGGTCGAGGAAGCTGCGAAGCCTGCCCAGGACACGCCGCTCGGCCTCGGTGAGGAGGGACTCGGCGTCGTAGTAATCGCAGACGCCGTAAAGCCGGGCCTGGTCGGCAGGAGGGGCCTTTTCGGCTGCGGTGGCCTGCTCAGCGGTGGAGGCGCTCATCTCAGCCGTCCAGTCCGAGCAGGCGTACCGCGTTGTGCTTGAGGATCTTGGGCCGGACCTCGTCCTTGAGCGGGAGGTCCGCGAACGCGCCCAGCCACTTCTGCGGCGTGATGAGCGGGAAGTCGGTGCCGAACAGGACCTTGTCCTGCAGCACCGAGTTGGACATCCGCACCAGGGACTCCGGGAAGTACTTGGGCGACCAGCCGGAGAGGTCGATGAACACGTTGGCCTTGTGCGTGGCGATGGAGTTGGCCTCGTCCTGCCAGGGCACGGAGGGATGGGCCATGATGATCTGCAGTTCCGGGAAGTCCGCGGCCACTGCGTCCAGCAGCAGCGGGTTGGAGTAGGCCAGCTTGATGCCGTAGCCGCCGGGAAGGCCGGCGCCCATGCCGTTCTGGCCGGTGTGGAAGATGGCCGGCAGGCCCAGTTCCTGGAGGGTGCCCCAGAGGGGATAGAACTGCTCGTTGGAGGGGTCGAAGCCCTGCAGGCTGGGATGGAACTTGAACCCGCGGGCGCCCAGGTCGATGGCCTGGCGCTTGGCACCCTGGATGGCCTCGGCCCCCGTGCGCGGATCCACGCTGCCGAAGGGGATCAGCACGTCGTTGTTCCTGGCCGCTCCGGCGATCAGGTCCTCGATGCTGTTCGGTTCGTGCTTGAGCTGGGTGCGGGCGTCCACGGTGAACACGACGGCGGCCATGTTTAGTTCCCGGTAGACCTCGGCTATGCGGTCCAGCGACGGCGTGCGGTCCTCGGACTTGAAGTATTTGGCCGAAGCCTCCGTCAGCTCGTGCGGGAGTGATTCGTGGCCGTGGCCGTCCACTTCGAGGTGGACGTGCATGTCGATCGCGTCGAGCTTCGTGGCGTCGATGCCGAGCTCGTAGCGGGTGGCAGCCATCGCTAGCCCACCTTCACGGGAGCTGCGGCGGGCTGTGCTTCCGGTTTCAGGTCCTCGGGCAGCGGCAGGAATTCCTCGCCCACGCTCTGCAGCTTGCCGCCGAAGAGCGGGCCGAAGTTCGCCACGAGGTCCTCGTAGCGCCAGCCGCCCTCGCGGTATTCGGTGGCCGCGGCCTCGGGGTGGGTCCAGAGCTGCAGCCGGTCGCCGCCGGCGCCGATGGCCTGGCCGGTAATGCCGGCCGCCTCATCGGAGGCGAGGAACGCGACAAGTCCGGAGACGTCGTCGGCCGTTCCAAAACCGAGTTCGTGGCGGAAGAAGGCCGGCATGGCCTCGCCGCGCTCGTCTGCCTCGACCGCCTTCTGGAAGTAGGGGACGGTCTTGGTCATGGCCGTCGCCGCCACGGGGATGACGGCGTTGGCGGTGACGCCTGCCTTCTTCATTTCCAGGGCCCAGGTGCGGACCATGCCCACGATGCCGGCCTTGGCCGCGGCGTAGTTGGTCTGGCCGAAGTTGCCGCGCTGCCCGGTGGGCGAGCCGATGGTGATGATCCGGCCGGCGATGCCGTTCTCCTTGAAGTAGGCGAACGCTTCCCGGGCGCAGGTGAAGGTGCCGCGGAGGTGGACGTTGATGACGGCGTCGAAATCGTCGTCGGTCATCTTCAGCAGTGACTTGTCCCGCAGGATCCCGGCGTTGGTGACCAGGATGTCGAGCCGGCCGAAGTTTTCCACGGCTGCCTGCACCAGTTGGCGGGCCACGTCCGTGTTGCCGACGGGCGCGACGACGGCGGCGGCCTTCCCGCCGTCGGCTTCGATGAGCGCCACTGCCTCCCCGGCAACCGTTGCGTCGACGTCATTGATGACGACGGCGGCGCCCTGCCGTGCGAGTTCCCGGGCGTAGGACAGACCCAGGCCGCGGCCGCTTCCGGTGACGATTGCTACTTTGCCTGACAGGCTCATGGCTGCTCCTTTGCTAGCTGACCTTGTGCATCCCGGCTCTCGACGTGGGATGCTGTTCTGGTATCCATGAAATTATGGATAGTTGAAAATGTCAACGATTTATTTTGAGGATTATTGGAGTCGGCCATGACGATCGAGACACAGGGCGGTCAGCGGACCGAACAGGCCCACAAACTTGTGGCCGCTTCCATCAGCCAGGACCTGGGATTTCTCCTGGCCAAGCTGCACGCCGTGGGGTCCGTCCTGAACAACAGGGCACTGGCCGAATTCGACCTCAAGGAGCGTTCGTACTCGGTCCTGATCCTGGCAAACAGCGGGCTGGAACCGACGCAGCGCGAAATGGCGGACTTCCTCAGCCTGGATCCCAGCCAGATTGTGGCCCTGGTGGATGAGCTGGAGAAGCGGGGCCTCGTGGCGAGGGCTCCGGGAAAGCTGGACCGCCGGGCAAAGACCGTGACGGCCACCGCCAAGGGTGGAAAGCTGCTGCAGCGGGCCGGCGACGCTGCGCGGCGGGCTGAGGCGGAAGTGCTGGAAGGACTGCCGGCGGAAGAGTCGGCGCAGCTCAAGGCGCTGCTGCGCAAAGCGCTGTGGGGTGCCGGATTGCCTTAGTGGCCCGGATCGTCAGGGCGGGAGTGCCTCCGGTGTTCGGCACCGTTCCGGCGCGCCAGCTCGGCCAGGACCACCGGCCACACCAGCCCGGCATGGTTCGGGCCCGGCGTGTTGTCGCCGTTCCTCAGCAGGCAGGCCAGTGCCTCGAGCTCTCCGGTGGGAACTGACGACAAGGAGGCGTAGGACTTGAAGATGCGCCGCTCGGCAATGCCGGCGAGGCGGCCGCTGTTCGCGCTCATGCGGCGCCCGCAGGGGGATCCGTGGCAGCGGGTGCGAAGACGGCGCGGAGTTTTGGGCCCATGGGAAATCCTCAGCAAAGAATCCGGAGGCTGCCTGCATAACCCGAGGCCAGAATACCGCAGTCCGGCCCCCGGGAACACGGTCCATTAGCCCCAAAATTGCCCGCTGTCGCCGCGGCCGATCGCGGGTCAGTCGTGGAGGGTTTAGTCCTGGATGGGTTAGTCGTGGAGGGGTTCGCCCGTGGTCCGGTGGTCCGCGTGGTTGATGGTCTCCCGGATCAGCCGGACGAGGTGTCCGTCGTGCAGCGAGTAGATGACATGCCGGCCGTCCTTCCGCGCGTTCACCATCCCGCTGAGCCTCAGCTTGGCCAGGTGCTGGCTGACCACCGTCCGCGGAACAGCGGCCGCATCCGTGAGTTCGGTGACGCTCCGGGGGCCTTGCGCAAGCTGCCACAGCAGATGCAGGCGCGTGGGTTCGGCCAGCATCCGCAGCGTGGCGGCGGCATTTTCCAGCAGCTCCGTGCCGGGTGTCACGGGGTGGACGAGCGAGGGCCCATCAGTGCCGGCGCTGAACGGACTGCTCGGCTGGCTGCTCAATGGCCTGCTCCTCGGTGACGGCGTCGCCCGGCCCGGAAGCGGTCTTCCGGGGCCAGGACAGGAAGGCTCCTGCACTGCCAAGTATCGCAAGGATTGTCAGCGCCGCGGCAGCCCAGCCCAACCCGGCGGCAGCGCCGATCCAGCCCGCCACCGGATAGCTGAGGAGGTAGCAGGCGTGGGAGAGCGAGAACTGGGCCGTGAAAACGTACGGGAGCGTGTTCTCCGTGGCAGCTTCCCGTAGCAAGCGGGAGGACGGGGTGGTGACGGCGGACGTGGCGGCTCCGAGCACAACCCATAGCCCCAGCAGCGGCCACCAGGCCGCGCCCTCCGATGCCAGGAACATCACCGCGGCGGCGCCGGCCAGCGCCGGCGGAATCAGGGCGGCGCCGGTCAGCATGACGGCACGATCGCCGAAGCGGTCCAGGATCCTCGGGACGGTCAGGGCGACAGCCATGGACCCGGCACCGAAGCAGGCGAGGGCGACGGCGAGATCGGATCCGGGACGGTGCAGAACGTCCCGGACGTAGACCACGGTATTGACCAGCACGAGGGCTGTCGGCGCGGCCACCGCCAGGTTCAGTGCCAGCAGGGACCTCAGCCTCCGGTGGCGCCAAAAGATCCGCGTTCCCAGGGTGGTCCGGTGCCACAAGGACGGCCGGGGTTCACCGGGCGCCCCGGGCCGGGGTACGGCCGTAACGGCAACCAGGGTCGCGGAGATCAGGAACCCGGCCACAGTGCCGATGAACAGCTCGTGGTAACTCATCACGGTCAGCAGCATCGCTGCCGCGGCCGGGCTGACCAGGGCTTCCATGTCGTAGGCGAGCCGGGACAGCGAAAGGGCGTAGGTGTAGTCCCGGGGATCCTTCAGGATGAGCGGGATCAACGACTGGAACGCCGGGGTGAATGTTGCGGACGCGGACTGAAGCAGGAAGATCACCGCATAGATCTGCCACGTTTCCGTGATGAACGGCAGGCACAGGGCCATGGCCGCCCGGACCAGGTCAGCCCCGATCAGCACCGGCTTCTTCGGCAGGCGGGCCACGAGGGCGGTGATCACCGGGGCGAGGCCAACATAGGCCAGCATTTTGATGGTGAGGGCAGTTCCCAGGACGGCCCCGGCGTGGCTTCCGGCAAGATCATAGGCGAGTAGCCCCAGGGCGATGGTCAGCAGGCCCGTCCCCGCCAGGGCTACGATCTGGGCGCCGAACATTCGCGCAAAGACTCTGTTCCGAAGGGCCGTCAGCATTTCAAATTCCTCAAGTGCACACGTGCACCAGTGTGCACACTTGAAGTCTAGCCCTGCGGCCGCGGGAACACCCGCCTCAAGGACCGGCCTAGCGGGACACGGGCTTGTGATCGCCGCCGCGCATCCGGACAGCGACCACAATCCCGGAAACCCCGGTCAGGACGGCGACGACGGCGACCGCCGCGGGAATGCCAAAGGCATCGGCGATGATTCCGGACAACAGGGCACCGACGGCGAAACCGCCGTCGCGCCACAGCCGGTAGATCCCCACCGACCTGGCCCGCCATTCGGGGTGGGCAACGTCGCCGATTGCGGCAAGCAATGTCGGGTAGACCATGGCAGTGCCCGCGCCAAGCAACACCGCCGCGGCCAGCCAGGTTTCGAAGCCTGCACCGAAGGCCACCATGCCAAGGGCGATTGCCTGCACCAGCATGCCGCCGACGATCAGGGGCTTGCGTCCGATCCGGTCCGACAGCGCGCCAGTCACCAGCTGGCCGGCACCCCATACGGCCGGGTACACGGCCGCGAGGATGCCGATGCGTTCAATCGTCAATCCGGCGGCCGCAAAGAGGACGGGGAACAGGCCCCAGGCCAGGCCGTCATTGAGGTTGTTCACCATGCCCGCCTGGCTCACGGACGATAGCGACCTGTCGCGGAAGCTTGTCAGCGTGAACACTTCACGGTTGCCCAGCTGCGCGTGCGCCCCCTCATGGACTGCCACGTGGCCGACGGCCTCGGCCCTGGCGTGGTGATGGGTCTCCCGCACGGAGAACACGGAAAGGCCCAGGCCGACGGCGATGAACGCAGCGCCCAGCAGGAAGGGGCCCGGACGCAGCCCGTAGGTGGAGGCGATGTAGCCGGTGGCCAGTGCGGTCCCGGCGACGCCGAGGTAGCCGGCCGCCTCGTTGAGGCCCATCGCCAGGCCGCGGCGAGAGGGGCCCACGAGGTCCATCTTCATCATCACCGTGGTGGACCAGGTCAGTCCCTGACTGATGCCGAGGACTACGTTGGCCGCCACGATCCACCCCCACGACGGCCCGAAGATCAGCATCAGCGGCACGGGCAGCGCGATCAGCCAGCCTGCCACGAGGACCGGCTTGCGGCCGTAACGGTCTGACAAGGTGCCGGCGAAGTAGTTGGTGGCGGCTTTGGCCACGCCGAACGCCAGGATGTAAGTCAAGGCACTGGTGTACAGGTCCTGCTTGAAGACTTCTCCTGCAAGCAGGGGCAGCACGGTCCTCTCCTGCCCCAGCGTTCCGCCAACCAGGGCATTGACTGCCACCAGCATCATGAACTGGGCAAGGTTCTGCCGCAGGCCCAGGGTTATCGCATCACTGGTGCGGGGGCGCCGCTGCGGGAAGGGACTTCCGGATGTCATGGTTTAGTTCCTGGGGATGGGGCAGCCCACTGACTGTGCGCGCAGCGGAGGTGAGCAGCGAAGGAGAATTGGCGCCGCGCGACCGCCGGGCATCCCGCCCCACAGCGTAATCACGCCGTTCGAAAGGGCCGACGGCGACTGGGGACAGCCCGGGTCTCAGCGGGCTTTTCGCCGCCGGCCCCATAACAATTTTAGGAGATTACGCCCCGCCGCGTGCGAGTGGACGCTACCCGTTTTCCCTCGGTTCCGTCAGGCAGACTTGGTCCCGGCCACGCGGCCGGCTGCACGGGCGGAGCGGTTCCGCCACCAGCGGCGGACGAGGTCAACCATGGCCAGGAGTCCCGCGAGCGGCGACAGGACGGCGGCGGCGTAGACGAAGAGCAGCCACGTGAGTGTTGCAATGGGCGGCTGGTTCGTGCTGAGAAGTGACAGGCCGCCGAAGAAGGCGACCGTCCAGAAAAGCACTACACCAAAGAGCACCGCCGCAGCAGGGAAATACTCGTTTGTCACTACGGTCATCACAGTGTTCAATGCTCTTCCTCCTGACTCGTTTGGCGCCGGACATCACCGCGTCAATCTCAGTATGAAGGCAGCGAATGCAGGATCCCGGCAGGACGCAGAAAGCGTGACCAAAATAACCTCGACCCACGCCCTGGCCCGCCGTTCCCGAGCCTTTTCGCCGCCGCCTACACTGCCCTTTGCGCTTCCAGGGCGGCCAGCGCGGCGCGCAGCCGGGCGTCGGCGTCGTTTGCCACGTCCTGCACCTCCGGACTGCCGCTGAGCTGCACCATGGTCTGCGGATCTATGGCCTGGATGGTGGTCACCTCCGCATCCTTGCCGCGGCGCACCACCACATTGCACGGCAGCAGCGCGCCAAGGTCCGGCTCGGCGGCAAGCGCACGGCTGGCCAGGGCAGGGTTGCAGGCACCCAGGATGACGTAGTCGCCAAGCGCGTCGGCGGCTTCGGCGCCGAGCTTGGTCTCGAAGGTCGCCCGGACATTGATCTCGGACAGAATGCCGAAACCTTGTCCTGCGAGCGCTTCTCGCGTCCGTTCGACGGCGTCGCTCCAGGACAGCGGGACGGTGACAGTGTGGGTGTAGGTCATGGGGTCTCCTATTTTTTTTGACGAATGGCTTTGCATCGGCGGTTGGCGGCTTGAATGCGGGTCAGGCCAGGGACAGGAAGAGCTTTTCCAGGTCCTTGGTGTTCATGCTTGCGTCCTTGCGGACGATGCATTGCTCAAGGCCGCTGGCAATGATGGCAAATCCCGCACGGTCCAGCGCCTTCGAGACGGCAGCGAGTTGAGTGACGATGTCCTTGCAGTCGCGCCCTTCTTCCAGCATTCGGGTCACCGCGGACAGCTGCCCCTGGGCTCGCTTGAGCCGGTTGATGACCGGGATGAGGTCGGTTGAATCGAGTTCCATGATGCCTCCGATAAGGGGTTGCTTGAGTCCAAGACTATACCCCCGGGGGTGTTTTTGACTACCCCTGGGGGTATCTGTAATACTCGGTGGGGTATCCAGCTTTCGGCTGATTCGCTTTGAAAGGACATCCATGACACGCCCCTCCGCCTCCGCTTCCCCCTCCGCTTCACCAGCTGCCCCCTCAGTCACCGCCCTGGACCCGCAAACGCTGCAGAGCTGGTTTCAGGAACACAAGGACCTCGTGGTGATCGACGTACGCTCGGCCGCAGAATTCGAGTCCCTGCACATCCGCGGTTCTTACAACGTTCCGCTTCCGTTGCTTTCCGAGCACACCGACGAACTCGCCGCCCGCCTCGGAAGCCGCGTTGTTCTCGTCTGCCAGTCAGGCGCACGGGCAGAGCAGGCACGGCAGCGACTCGGCGGAGCAGGCATCGGCACCGCCTATGTCCTGACCGGCGGCGTGCCGGGCTTCGCGGCCGCCGGCGGCGATGTTGTCCGCGGCAAGGCCCGCTGGGACCTGGAGCGCCAGGTCCGCCTCGCTGCCGGGTCCCTGGTGGTGCTGGGACTGGCCGGCGGGAAATTCGTCTCGCCCAAGATCCGACTGCTCGCGGGCGCCATCGGCACGGACCTGACCTTCTCGGCCGCGACCAATACCTGCGCCATGGGCCAGGCGATCTCGGCTATGCCATGGAACAGGGCGGCGAAGGAGCCCACCCGCGAATCCGCCATCCTGCAGCTGCCCGCCGCGGTGGAGCAGACCGATCAGGGCCGGACACAGGCGGCATGATTCCAGCCTTGGCACTGGGGCTGCTCGTCGGGATTGTGCTCGGGGTGGTCGGGGGCGGCGGGTCCATCATCGCCGTCCCTGCCCTGGTCTACGGAGTGGGCCTGAGCCCCGCGGAGGCCATCCCTACCTCCCTGCTGGTAGTCGGCCTCTCTTCGCTGGCGGCACTCCTGCCCCGGTTCCGCGAAGGCATCAACTGGCCCGTTGTCCTACTGGTCGGCGCCGCCGGCATTCCGGCGGCGTGGGGAGGCGCGGCCGTGGGTCGCCTCCTGGATCCGAACGTATTGATGCTCGCATTCGCGGGCATCATGGTGGTTGCCGGCATCCGCATGCTGATGCGCACCAGCGAAGTAGAGGGAACTTGCAGCACCGGACCCGCCCGGGCCTTCCGCTCCTGCGCCCCCAAGGCGGTCGGAGTCGGACTGCTGGTCGGCTTCCTCACCGGATTGTTGGGAGTCGGCGGCGGATTTCTCATCACGCCGGCCCTCACCCTCTTCCTGGGGCTGCGCATGAAGCAGGCCGTCGCATCGTCCCTGGCCATCATTGTCATCAACTCCGCGGCAGGCTTCGGGGCCCACGCCGCCGGCTTCACCATCGAGTGGTCAACGGTCCTGGCCTTCACGGTCCCCGCAATCCTGGGCTCACTCGCCGCAGCGCGCCTGGCCCGTTTCCTCAAGGACAGGCACGTCCGCGTCTCGTTTGCTGTTCTGATTTTCGCCGTCGCAGCCTGGGTTACGGCAAGCACCGTCACAGCCTGACCGGCATCCGCCGATCCGGCCCCCGTCCCGCAAAAGGAGTACCCGAATGGGCTTCATCAACTCGCTGAAGAAGGCTTTCAGCAAACCCTATAAAACCGTCTCAGTGGCCGAAGCCAAGGAGCTCCTCGCATCCCGGGCGGTACTGATTGACGTCCGTTCCGCGCAGGAATGGCGGAGCGGACACGCACTTCAGGCCAAGCACCTGCCCCTGGACAGGCTGCAGACCGGCGCAGCCGGCTTGCAGAAGGGCCGGCCAGTCGTCGCGATGTGCCAGTCGGGAGTCCGTTCGGCGTCAGCCGCGCGGCTGCTCGCCAGCCAGGGCTACGAAGCGTATTCGCTCCGCGGCGGCATCGGGGCCTGGCGCCAGGCCGGCGAACCGGTCCGCTGAACACTCAACCCACACTCCGGAAAGGAACCCCGCCGTGGCAGAAATTACCGTCACCGAAACCGAGCTGCAGCGCGCCAGCGCCCAAATCCTCGACGTCCGCGAAGACTTCGAAGTCATCGAAGGCATGATCCCTGGAGCCCTGCACATCCCCATGGGGCAGCTGCAGGCCCGCCTGTCCGAGCTGGACCCCAATGTTCAGGTCATTGTGGTCTGCCGCAGCGGCAACCGCAGCGCCCGGGTGGCAGATGCCCTCAATGCCGCCGGATTCAGCGCGGACACGATGACCGGCGGCATGATCGCATGGAGCCGCGCAGGACTCCCCACCCGCTCCACCAGCCACAAGTAAGGAATTCAGCCATGGCAACCATCGACATCACGGAAGAATCGCTTGCCCGGACGCTTGAGGACAACGACATTGTCTTCATTGATTTCTGGGCCGCCTGGTGCGGCCCCTGCCGCATGTTCGCCCCCACCTACGATGCCGCCTCCCGGAAGCACCCGGACGTCACCTTTGCCAAGGTGGACACGGAAGCGCAGCAAGGCCTCGCGGCCGCTGCCGGCATCACGTCCATCCCCACGCTGATGGCTTTCCGGGACAGGACGCTGGTTTTCTCCCAGCCGGGCGCCCTCAACGCGGCAGGGCTGGAACAGGTGATCCAAGGCATCAAGAACCTGGACATGGCCGCAGTCCGTGCGCAGGCGGCGCAGCAGCAGTCCTGACGAATAGCCGTCAGCCGATGCGCAGTATTTTACGTACCCGCGCAACCCGCTGAGGGTCAAGGAACCACGGCGGCAGACCGTTTTGCATATACCCCCAGGGGTATTATGATTTTGAGTAGACCAACGGGGAACCAGCCAGGAACCCCTCAAACTTTCACGAAGGAGAACCCCATGCTTCTCGAGCGCATCTACGATGAAGACCTCGCCCAGGCCAGCTACCTCATCGGTTGCCAGCGGAAGGGTGAGGCAGTTGTTGTCGACGCCCGCCGCGACATCGACACCTACCGCTCCCTCGCCGCGGCCAACGGCATGAAGATTGTGGCTGTCACGGAGACCCACATCCACGCCGACTACCTCTCAGGCACCCGCGAACTGGCTGCCGCAACGGGCGCCAAAATTTACGTCTCCGGCGAAGGCGGCCCGGACTGGCAGTACGAATTCGACGGCGAGCGCCTGTTCGACGGCAGCAAGATCACCATCGGCAACATCACCGTCCAGGCGCTCCACACCCCGGGGCACACGCCGGAACACCTGTCTTTCCTGATCACGGACGGCGCGTTCAGCTCCGAACCCGGCTACCTGCTTTCCGGGGACTTCGTATTCTCCGGTGACCTTGGCCGTCCCGATCTCCTGGACGAGGCCGCAGGTGGCGTGGACACCCGCTTCGAAGGCGCCAGGCAGCTGTTTACCAGCCTGCGTGACAAGTTCCTCACGCTGCCGGACTTCGTCCAGGTCTACCCGGGGCACGGCGCCGGCAGCGCCTGCGGCAAGGCCCTCGGCGCCATCCCGTCGTCGACGGTCGGCTACGAGCGGCTGTACGCGTGGTGGGGCCCTTACCTGGCCGCCAACGACGAGCAGGGCTTCATCGACGAACTGCTCGACGGACAGCCTGACGCGCACGCCTACTTCGGCCGCATGAAGCGCCAAAACCGCCAGGGCCCCGCCGTCATGGGCGAACGCGCCCCGCTCACGGAACTGGACACCGCCGCCGTCGTCCGCGACCTGGCGGCGAACAAGGTGACCTTCGTGGACACCCGCCCCAACACCGAGGTGCACCAGGGCACCGTAGCGGGCGCCCTGAACATCCCCGCCGGCAAGTCCGTTGCGAGCTTCGGAGCATGGGCCGTTGACCCTGAACGGGACAGCCGCCCGCTGGTGCTGCTGGCGTCGGGACAAGAGCAGGCGCAGGAGATGTGGGACCACCTGGTCCGCGTCGGTATCGACAACGTGGGCGGCTACGTCACTAGCATCGACGGCCTGCCCGCAGCCACACCGCGCCTGATCCAGCCCGAGGAACTCGAAGGCTTCGACGCCGCGGTTGTCCTCGACGTCCGCAACCGCACCGAACACACGGCCGGGCACATCCCCGGATCCAAACAGCTCAGCGGGGGCCGGGTCCTGTGGAACCTGGACCAGCTCCCCACCGGCGGCACCGTCGTGACCTACTGCCAGAGCGGCGTCCGCAGCTCGGTGGCGGCCAGCACGCTGCGCCACGCCGGGTACGACGTCGTGGAGCTCGACGGCAGCTACGCCGCCTGGGCCGCCCGGGAAGCGTCGCTGCAGTCGGCTTCGGCCCGCTAAACCCGGCGCCCGGCCGGAACCGCCGAAGGCCCCCGCACGGATATTTTCCGGGCGGGGGCCTTTTCCGCGGGGACACCATCGCGTCTACTGGAACCCGCCAGTAGCATGGGCGAATGAGCCAAGTCACATGCGATCTGACCATCTCCCTTGACGGCTTCCTCGCCGGACCGAACCAAAGCCTGGCGGAACCGCTCGGCGAGGGCGGAGAGGTCCTGCACAGGTGGCAGTTCGAAGAGGCCGAGTCCAACGCAGCGGCGCGCGAAGGCATCCTCGCCGCGGGCGCCTTCATCATGGGACGGCACATGTTCGCAGGCCCCGGGCCCGGGGCGTGGAGTGAGGACTGGCGCGGATGGTGGGGCGAGGAGCCGCCCTATCACGCACCGGTATTCGTACTCACGCATCATCCACGCGAGCCCCTGGAAATGCAGGGCGGCACCACGTTCAACTTCGTGACCGACGGGATCCAATCGGCCCTGGACCAGGCGCGGAAGGCCGCCGGCGGCAAGGACATCGCCATTGCCGGCGGAGCACAGACCGCCCGCCAGTACCTTTCAGCGGGGCTGATCGACGAGCTGCGGCTCCACATCGCGCCGATCATCCTGGGAGCAGGCGAGCGGCTGCTGGACGGCGTCGGGAACCTCAAGCTGGAGCCGACCGAAGTGGGCGGGACCAGCCTCGTCACCCACGTGCGTTACCGGGTAAGCCACTGAAGCGCTGGCCCGTAATCTCCGGACGCCAGTTGGCGGATGTTGCAGTGCCCTTCGAATACGATCTTGTGATGCCTCTCCTTATCGCTCCGGACGTCAGTTACCAATCCTCCTGGCTGGAAGGATCCGCAGAATTCGGCGGCGCCCGCCGGGACGGCGGCGGCGCGGAGGACTGGCCCCTGGAAGAACTCAGGGAGGCCGGGGTGTTCCGCCGCTTTGTCGACGCGCTCGTCAAGGATGCATTGCCGGAGACTCCGCGGAAGACCGGGCACGTGCCCTGCACATACTTGTGGATCGTAGAGGGCGGCACGTTCCTTGGCTCGCTCGCCATCAGGCACGAACTGAACGATTTCCTCCTCAACGAGGGCGGGCACATCGGCTACAGCGTACGGCCGTCCGCCAGGCGTCGCGGCCACGCAGCCAGTGCGCTGGCCGACGCCCTGCCGATCGCCCGGGAATTGGGAATCCCCCGGGTTCTTCTCACCTGCGATGTCAGTAACGCAGGTTCCCGGGCGACCATCGAAAAGAACGGCGGCGCCTACGAAGACACGCGTAACGGTAAGCGCCGCTACTGGATCGACACCGCCTAACCGGACGCACCTGGAGTGAACTGGAGGGGCCTGTGATCCAAGCAGCCTTCAGCTTCAACGCGTGGAACCACGTCGGAGGAACGGCACCTGGCGCAGAGGGCGGAAATATCCAATGTCAGGGCCAGGGTCTACACTGAATCTATCGAACATATATTCGAATAAAGGTGTGTTGTGGGCATAGTTATCGGTCCCCGTGTGATAGATGCGGGCACGTCCCTGCTGTCAGTGCTGATCTCTCCAGTGCCGGTCGCAGCGGGCTATCCCTCGCCGGCGCAGGACTACTTTGACGGCAGGATCGACCTCAATGAACACCTCATCAAGGACATCACCAGCACCTATATCGTTCGGGTGTCCGGGGATTCGATGGAAGGGGCCGGGATCAGCGACGGCGACGAACTGATCGTCAACCGCGCCCTCCGCCCCAAGGACGGTTCAGTGGTCATCGCCGTCCTGGACGGCGAGCTGACCATCAAACGGCTCAGGATCACAGCCTCCGGAGTGCTGCTTCAGGCGGACAACCCCCGCTATCCGGACCTCCGCGTTCCAGCGCTGTCTGACCTGGTCATCTGGGGCGTGGCCACGCGGTGCCTGCACCGTGTCTAGTGCGCGGGACATGCGGGCAACGGACACGATCCGGCAGATCGCCTTGGTGGACGTCAACTGCTTCTACGCATCGGCGGAACGGGCATTCGACCCGTCGCTGGAAGGCCGCCCGCTGGTCGTCCTGTCCAACAACGACGGCTGCGCGGTCACCCGGTCCCCGGAAGCCAAGGCACTTGGAATCAGCGTGGGGGAACCATGGTTCAAGATCGCTCCGCGTGCCAAGGAATGGGGGCTGGTGGCAAAATCCAGTAATTATGAGCTCTACGGGGACATCAGCGCCCGGGTCATGGAGCTTCTGGGCCGCTATTCGGCCTGGCTTGAGGTCTACAGCATCGATGAAGCCTTCCTGGGCGTCAAAGGCACTCCGGACGAACTCCTGCGGCTCGGCCAGACCATCAAGGCCGTTGTCCGGCGCAACGTGGGGGTCCCGGTCTGCGTGGGGATTGCCGGCACCAAAACCCTCGCGAAGCTGGCCAACAAATGGGCCAAGAACAACCCCGGCCTCAGCGGCGTATGCCATTGGGACGCCATGCCGGCGCCTGCCCGCGAAGCGCTGATGGCCCGGCTGTCCGTCATTGAGCTCTGGGGCGTGGCCGGCCGGCTCACCAAACGCCTGAACGGCATGGGCATCCATTCCATCCTGGACCTCGCCCGCGCCGATCCCGTAAGGATCCGGGACCGCTTCTCAGTGGTGCTGATGCGCACTGTCCTGGAACTGCAGGGCACCGCGTGCATCCCCTTGGAGGAAGAGCGGATCGGACGTGACCAGCTGATCTTCAGCCGGTCGTTCTCCACGCCCCTCACCACCGCGGCGGACCTTCGGCAGGTCATGAGCGTCTATGCCCAGCAGGCCAGCGCCCGCCTGGCCAAGCACGGCCTGCAGGCCAAGGTCCTCACGGCCTTCGCCGGCACGTCGCACTACAACCCCCGGGACACGTCCTACCCCACCGTCTGCGTTACGCTGCCCATGCCCACCGCGGATCCCGTGCTGCTGACCCGTGCCTCGCACACCCTGCTGCCCCGGATCCAGGAAGGCACCAAGTACGTCCGTGCGGGCATCATGGTCACCGACCTGAGGCCCACGGGTCAGCAGGCGCCGCTGCCGGCATTTGCGAACCCCCACGAGGAACGCGGCATCGGAACGCTGCTGGAAGAGGTCAGCCGCCGGTACGGCAGGGGTTCCGTGGGGCTGGGCCACGCCGGCATCCGCGGAGGCCCGGACTGGTCCATGCAGCGCACCATGCTCTCACCCAGATACACGACTCACTGGGATGAACTTCCCGTGGTCAAAGCAGCCTGAGTACCCGCTGTTACACTCTGCTCATGATCGGGCTTCCCTTCGCGGGAGATGGGCTTGTGCACGGCGTTCTGACAGGGCTGGGAATTGTCGCAGCCCTGTTGTTTTACGCCTATGAGAAGCGCCGCCGCGGACTTACCGATCCGCGCCTCTGGCCCATCGCGGGCTTCGCCGTCGCCTTCGGAGCCATCGGCTCCCGCGTCCTCACGTGGGATGTTTCCACGCAGGTTTCCCTGGCGGACTGGTGGGGCAACGGCGACCGCAGCATCCTTGCAGGCCTGGTGGGTGCATGGTTTGGCGTCCATCTGGGCAAACGGCTCACAGGCTACCGCGAGTCCACGGGTGACCTGCTCGCACCCGCCGTCGCACTGGCGATGGTCCTCGGACGGGTCGGCTGCCTCCTCACGGAGCTGCCGGGTACTCCGACCGGGGGCGCCTGGGGAATCGCCCTCACCCCGGCGCAGGCTGCGCTGCTCGGCGGACCCTCCGGGGCCGGGCTCCATCCGTCCTTTGCCTACGAAATCGTCTTCCATGCTGTCGCGTTCGCCGTCATGTGGCGCTTTCGCGATCGCCTCGCACACCCCGGTGACCTCTTCATCTGTTACGTGACCGCTTACGCGCTCGTCAGGTTCGGCGTGGAGTTTGTCCGCGGCAACGAGGTGCTCTGGCTGGGAATGAGCCGCCCGCAATGGTTCCTGCTGGCGGTCCTGCCCCTGTTGATCTGGCGCATGCGGCGGGTGTTCGGGAAACCGGTCCGTCCTGAGTTGAAAGGAAGAGTGGCATGAGCGAGGACAACCCTGACGTTCCCCCGAACCCGCCCCCGCACCAATCTCCGCCTCCGCCTCCGCCTCCGCCGCCTAAGCATGGGACGCCCCAGGAGCCGGCGGGAGGATCCATGGCGCTCGGCGTCGTCCTTGGCGCCTTGGTGCTCTATGTGGTCTATGTCGGATCCCTCATGGCCGTCGGACCCTACGCTTTGGGCTCTTTCGGCCTCGGAGGCCTGGGCGCGTTCATTCCGATCGTCCTCTATTTGCTGGTTGCCATCCTGCTGGCCGTCCGGCGACGGACGTCGCGTTTCGGCGCGGGGCTTCTGATTGGCCTCGGAATTTTTGTCCTGTTGGGCGGCGGGCTCTGCGTCGGCGCCCTAACCCAGATGGGAGGCCTGAGATGAATCCGTCACCTTTTGCTTCGGGACGGGCGCTGCCCGGCCCTGGCCAGCCGCTGCGCGGTGACCGCATCCACCGGTATGTCACGGCGTTCTGCCCCCGCTGCCACGAGACAAACCCGCCGCTCGCCCAGGTGCGGCGCCTGTCCGGGGTGCTGCTTGTCCGTGACGACCGCGTGTGGCTCGAACGCGGCTGCCCCGACCACGGCCTGGTGCGCACCCTGTACGACGAATCCCCCGAAATCCTCAGGTATCTGGAGAAGTGGCAGGCACCCACCAAACAGCACATCCCCGACCAGGCGGACAACTACCGGCCGGTACCGGAGGCGTACGCCTATGGCCTTCCGGCCATGCAGACACAGCACACCTGCATCCTGCTGCAGGACATCATCGAGCACTGCAATCTGCGCTGCCCCACCTGCTTCACCTCCTCCGGCCCGCAGTTGCAGGGGGTGGCTCCCCTCACCGAGGTACTCGCGAACGTCGACGCACGCCTTGCCCGGGAGAACGGTCGCATTGACGTGCTGATGCTCTCGGGCGGCGAGCCCACGCTCTACCCCCATCTCGCCGAGCTGTTGGAGGAACTCGTCGCGCGGCCGATCGTCCGGATCATGGTGAACAGCAACGGCATGTTGATCGCGACCGACGACGAGCTGCTCGCCTTGCTGACCAAGCATCGCGACCGGGTGGAGGTGTACCTCCAGTACGACGGCCCCTCCAAGGAGGCGTCGATCCACCACCGCGGCGGTGATCTGACCCGCTACAAGGATGCGGCAATCTCGCGCCTGTCCGAGGCGGGCATCTTCACCACCCTGACCATGACGGCAACCCTCGGCGTCAACGACGGCGAGGTGGGTGACGTCGTCATGCGCGCCCTGGAAACCCCGTTCGTGGGTGGAGTCGCCCTGCAGCCCGTGTTCGGTTCCGGACGCGGCCACGGCATCGACCCCCTGGACCGGCTCACCCACACGGGCGTCCTTGCCCGGCTGGCCGGGCAAACCAACGGCGTGGTCTCGTGGCATGACCTGACGGCCCTTCCGTGCTCGCATCCGCACTGCGCGTCCGTGGGCTACATGCTGAAGGACGACTCCGGGGTCTGGCGCTCCCTGACCGCCCTCATCGGGCACGACCAGCTGCTCGCCTGGCTGGAGCTCAACCCGGACAGCATCGCCAACCGCATTGCCGACAGCGCGATCCCGCTTGAACTGCGCAACCTCATGAAATCATCTCTGCTCGACCTGCTGAGCGAACAGTCGTCGCTGTCCCACCCGCGGACAGCGGACCTCTGGAAGAATATCTGCACGCAGTGCGACCTCGGCATCGGCACGCTCACCACCTTGGCGGCCGGCAAGCTCCCGGGCCAGCAGCAGCGGCTGCGCCGGCTCCTCGCTGAACGCGTCACCCGCATCATGGTGAAGCCGTTCATGGATATTTCCACAATGATCGAGGAACGGCTCACGCAGTGCTGTGTCCACGTGGGAACCAAGAGCGACGCCGGTGGTCACCAGTGCGCCCCCTTCTGCGCAGTGCAGGCGTGGCCGGCCCTGTCCAGACAGCGGATGAGCACTGCCACGGGTCAGCAGCTGCTCCCGGTGCGCCAGCTCTAGGACGAATTAGGGAGGATGACGATGAGTTCCGATTCGGACGCCCGGCGCATCGCAGCCGGGCCGCTGCCATCGCAACTGGTGCCGCACCGGGACGGCGCCCCGCCGGATGCCGCCCCGTTCGATCCGCTCCGCCTCTGCATCTTCGCCACGATCGCGTTGCTGGGCTGGCTGACCGGCCCCGTGGCCCTGGCCGTGTTCGCGGCCATCGGGTTCGCGGGCTACTGGAAAGCACGCCGGAGGGGCCTGAAGAAGTCGAACTGCTACCTCCGCGACACCAGGCTTGTGCTCGGCTATCTGGGCCTTCTCCTGGCCGCCGGCCTGTGGGGGATCTATGCGCTGGCGGCACAGCTGTTTGGCTTCTGAACAGGCGTCCGGCCTAGGCAGCTAGGGCGTGTCTCCTTATTGGCGTAGCCAGATGACGACTGCGTAGAGGACGACGCCGGCACGGTAGGTCAGTGCG
>NZ_JARCCY010000047.1:0-35124 GCF_039907775.1 Arthrobacter sp. CC3 | reverse complement strand
ATCATGGGCGCTGGGATAATCCACCTCTCGAACCCGACCCATCAATAAAACCACTGGATGACGCCCCAAATCAGGGGGCACAATGAACTAAGCGGGCGGAACGACCCCGTTGTCGCATCCAAGGGTGCTGACCAGAACACGCCGCTTGACGGCCATTGGCGGCGTTCCACCCGCGTTCACAACCTCCGTGGGAATTACACCTAGGGCGCCTACAGGGATGCGTCATCATTCAAGATCGTCTCTGGGTCGGACTGGTTCGCGCTTCCTGCAGCTTCCTGTAGCTGCAGGTGTCTGTCCGCGGCTCGGACCCGTCAGCGTGCCGCGCGAGTCCGGATCACGAACATGGCCACGACTGCGAGGGCGAGCCCGATGACCCAGAGGAGCCCGATGATGAGTCCGGGTGTCTCGTCGAAGCTGTAGCTCAGCCCAGTGTCGATGATTACCCGGTAAGGCCCGTACCCGGGAAGGAGGACCGCCAGATCAGGGGGCGCGAGACGAAGCATCGGGCTCTGCGTGATGCCCAGGTCCAGGAAGGGTACAACGAAGGCGATCAGCACGCCCGTGACGCGTCCGAGGAGGAAGCCGAGGCACATCCCCAGGAGCGCGTAGACGGCGCCCACGAGCGCGATGCCCCCGACGAAACCGGGCCACTGTCTGGCCGGAAAGACCATCGCCGTGACCGCCAGCGAGGCGGCCGCGGTGACCAGCACCGCCACGGCGACCTCGCCGAAACGGCCTGCCAGCAGCGAAGAGCGGTGCATCCCGGACAGAATAAGCCGCCGGTCCCCCTCACGGTTGTTCAGGGCGATGAAGAGCCCCGCCACAGTGGCCAGCGAGGCCACCGCAATCGGGGCCATCGTCCCCGCGTGCGTTTCCGGCAGCCAGAACCGTGCATCCACTTCCCTGCCGTCCTCAAGCACCCGCATCACAGCGTACTGCTCCACGGTTATTGCCTTCGAAAGCCAAATGAAGATGATCGGCACAGCCACGAGGAGAACCCACAGGGCCGGGTTGCGCCCGTACTGCCGCAATCCCATCCGAAAGCCCACCGCAGCCTGCGCTGCCCACCGGGGCCGTGATGATGCCCGGGCCCGCCTGCCCGCCCTCACCGCCCGCATGAGTAGAAGCGCGCTGAACAGCAGTGCCCCGATAACCCAGGCCACCGCGAGTCCCAAGTCGCCCGCGTCACCGCCATGCCCGGACGGGAGGTCCACCATCCACAGAGTGACGTAATGGGTCGGCATCCACCGGGTGAGCTCCGCTCGGTCGGGGGAGGTCAGCGCGGGGCCGAAAAACACGTCCAAAATCCACACCAGCAGGATCACCACAGTCCCGTTGACCTGGTCCCTCACCAAGGAGCCGACCGCCGTGCCGATCCCGACGTAAATGACCGCGAACATCAGCGCTCCGGCCGCGACACGGGCCGGGTCATCGACGTCCCCGCGCAGGAACAGTGTCCCGACGGCGGCAGCGGAGACGAGCACGGCGATCATCAGTCCCGTCGACATCCTGGCGACGACGAGCACCGGAGCGGGAAGACCGGCAAGGACCAAGCGCCGGTCAGCTGACCGCGCCTGGCAGGTCTGGAAGTACATCGCCAGCGCTGCAAGGAAAGCCGCAGCCCATCCCGTAGTCGCCGTCTCCACCGCCAAGCCGGTGCCGCCGAGCAGCTTTGCTGAGTCCGCCATCGGCTGCGCGGCTACCAGCACGAAAACGATCGGTATCAGGACCAGCACCAGCAGGTTCACCGGGTTGCGGACGTACTCCACAAGGAACCTGCGGGCCAGAACGCCGACCAGCATCACTTCTGGACCGCCTTCCCCTCGCGGAGCTGGATGATACGGTCGAACCGTTCCTCGTCGGCTATGAAGTGGCTGATCACCAGGAATGCTCGTCCG
Source organism: Arthrobacter sp. CC3 (assembly GCF_039907775.1). Lineage (NCBI taxonomy): Bacteria > Bacillati > Actinomycetota > Actinomycetes > Micrococcales > Micrococcaceae > Arthrobacter > Arthrobacter sp. CC3. The sequence goes on along the minus strand of NZ_JARCCY010000047.1, from coordinate 33,226 downwards.
GAGCCGCGTCGCGCGGCCACCAAATCCCAGAACCGCAGGTACGTGTCCCAGTCGAACCCCGCGTACGGCTCATCGAGCAGCAGTACCGAGGGGTCCGGGAGGAGCGCCAAGGCCAGATTCAGTTTGGCGAGAGTCCCCCCGGAGAGCCGGTCCGCGCGCTCGGCAGCGTACCGCTTGAAGTCGAGCTCCTCGTACAACCGCAGCTGCGCCGCAGCCCGTTCATCCCGCGGCATTCCGTATGCGACCCCGAAGAGCTCGAAATGCTCATCGCACGTCAGCCGTTCGAACACCACCGGCCGCTGTGGACAGTAGCCGAGGGATCCGTGCAGGTCCACCGCTCCGGTATCCGCTGACAGCGCACCGACCAAGATCTGCATCAGCGTCGACTTCCCCGAACCGTTCTCCCCGACCAGTCCGATGACCTCCCCAGAGCGGATCGACAGTGACGCGCCATCGAGAACTTGGTTGCGCCGACGCAAAGGCCAGACCCCCTGCCGGTAGGCCTTTGAAATGCCGCTCGCCGCGAGCACGAGACCAGACCCCTTATCCGAAGAGGAATTGCCGCCCAGACCCATCGGATCTTTCCTGTCCAAGACCATGCCGGAAGTGTCTCACCATAGCCCCTCCACGTCTATGCCAGGTCCGGACTCTCTAGCGGTCGAGAGGACGGCTGTGAAGGCGGATGCCTGTCGCTGCGGGGGAGGGAAGCTGCCCCGTGACCCCATAGGGAAGCTAACCATGCAGACCAAACTTACGGCTGTTCGGGCTTCTGGACCTCCATGACGTGTCCGGCGATGCTCGATCAGGCCGATGCGAATGGTGGCCACGCGCCCTTACTTAGCGTGCGCGCCTCGGTTGATTTGTCTTCTGCCGGCGTTTCCGCAACGTTCCATCCGCGCGCTCACACGGCGGGGTGGACGTAGGGGATTTTGGAAGGCTTTCCGCATCGTCCGTGCCGCCTCGACAGAGTCCGGGTCGTTGGCGGTCAACCCTGGGCCACGACCTGCCGATCGCCTGCGGATGCACGGAGTAGTCGTTGTATCCCATCCGCACGTAGTAGTCCCGTGGGAGCTGGACCCTGGCCGCGAATCCGGCCACGGGCGGAACTGAACCGGCGGCAGTCCCAACATCGCAGCCTTGTCCTGGCAGATCAGCTCCGCAGGCCTCGCACCGGTCCTCGAGACCAACCGGGAGTTGGCTCCGGGCAGCTAATGGCCGAGCTGTTCGTTGAAATCCTCCGGCGATACTTGTCCCAGATCAGCCGCCGCGGCATCCGCACCAGGGACCGTGGCTGCTCCCACATCCCCGCCAACGAGTCCCCGGTCATCGGGCCCGGGATCATCCGGGCCATGAGGCAAAGTCTCAACGACGACACCCCGCAAAGCGCTTTGCTAGGTTCCTGAACAATCCCATCGTAGCCACTCAGTGTTGTGACGATGGTTAGAATTCACTCCGTCCTGGTGGGCTCCGATCAGACTGACATAATCACGCGAACCTGCCTGCCTTGACATTCTATAGTTGGGGGAGGCGGCCGCGGCCCGACGCAGGTTCGGCGGCTATCCGCGGGTACTTTGTCAGCCCTGTCGTGGCTCCGTTGCCCGAGTACACACCGGGCTCCAAAGCATGCCTCTGAGCATGTCAAGTACCGCGCCGGTGGCGGCTCCGAGCATCGCGGGCTGGCGTTCCATCGAGGTTTTTTCGTCCGACGTAAAATCCTGTCGCTGTTGTCCTCCGTCTTTCCCCGGGTACAACGGAATACTGGTGATATGGCTAACTTCGGATATGTTGGCCGCTCCGGTGAAGATGGGACTGTCAGACCACGCGACGACGGGTGTCAGGAGGAACCCGCTTTCGAAAAGGGCGATGGCGGGCAGTGTGCCGAGAACATGCACACTGCCAGGGTCCAAGGACGTTTCCTCGCGGGCCTCGCGCAGCGCGGTAGCGGCCGCTCCGTGGTCGCCCGGGTCGGCAGCGCCGCCGGGAAAGACCAGCTGCCCGGGATAGTTGGCTAGATCGGATGCTCGTTCGGTAAGGAGGACGGACGGCCCGAGCGGGCTGTCAGTGAGCAGCACCAGCGCTGCTGCAGACCTAAGTGACACCTGTGCCCTGTGTTGATTCGGTTCTGGCAACTCAGGTCGGGTCAGTCGGGCTAGCTTGTCGGCCCACCGTGGCCGCACGGACGTTGCCTGACCCACCTTGGTCCGGCCGGCATCGGGGTCCAGCCACTGAAGTTCTCCGGTTTGTACACGCAGCAGGCCCACCCCGGGGGCGGAGTCGGCTGGCTGCACCAGCCGGGTCAGCTGCCCATAACCTGGATGGCCGAACAACGCCCGGGCAGGACGACGGGCAGTCAGGTCGGTCCGGTCTGAAAAATCTGCCGGATTGTTTGCTACCGCCACGAAGGCTTGACCGGATCCAACGAGGTTCGCCACAGGGCCCCCAAAGGCAACGAGGGTCTCACTCATCGCAGGCACCAGCAGGAGATTGACGCCGGCCTCCACCAGAGCGTGTACCGCGTGCGGGTTGAGTAAGTCCCGGCAGATCGCCAGTACCAGATGCCATCCGTCGTCACTGACATGAATTTTTATTTGGGGCCAGCCTTGGGGCTGGATATCTTCTTTGACCGGGCGGTCGGCTGGTGAGTGTTTGTCTTGAGTCAGTGGGGAAGGATTGCCGCGCAAATACGCGACTGTCGTGTTACGCCGCCGCAGTGACGTGAGATGCTCGTCGTCGTGGTGGTAGCTTCCGGCGACAAGCATCCTGAGCCCGCCGGCCCGGCATGTCCAGCTCTGCAGACGGGCGGCGAGTGATTCAGTGACGCAGAGCTCGGGCAGGACGACAATACTCGCGCCGTTTGCAACTGCGGCATTTATTAGCCGGTCGATCGCCGAGTGCTGTTTGTCTTCATCTTTCGGCCCGACGGGGAATGTCCGCCCGTTGGCGTCGGTCGGAAAGTGGAAATCAGCCAGCGTGCGGTTGGGATGGCATGTTGCCACGACCGTGTTGTGATCAACAATTCCGATGAGCTCGCGGGCGAGGCTGTAATCGAAGATGACCTGAAACTGTGTGGCCCATTCCCCGGCGAGCCGGACGTGACGCGTCTCGTCGAGGCGGTTTGCCAAGCGCCACGGAGGCGACGTCGCCGTCAGCGCGGTGACATGCCGGAGGTCTGGACTATCCAAGGGGATAGGATCACCAACACCCGGCTGGTAGGGGCTCCGGCGGCGAAAGGACTCCCGGAAGCTGCGACAATAATGTTCATCCAAGAGTTCGGCGAGCAGCCGTGCGACAACAACTGCGGGAATACCGTCGTCCGCGGTCAGTGCCGCAGCCAGGGCAGAGGCAACCTGGGGGCCCACTTCGGACTCCGTCGACGTGGTGCGCACGAGGGTCCTGACGCGGGCTGTGATCTGCTCCGCCTTAGCACGGCAGCCGGCATCCCGGATGCGCTCCTGCAGTATAGGATGCTCGTCCCGGCACAGCTGCAGCAGATGCGTGAGAACGACAAGTGGCTCTCTCTCGGCGGCGATGGCCATCTGGATAGACGCGAGCCGTTGTGGCAGCGCTGATGACCGGGCAACGCACGCAGCACATTCCGTCACCGATGCCGGATTGGCACCCGCTCGGACATTGACACCCCCGGGACCGCTGTTCGAAGCAAGCTCAGCTTTTCCGGTGTCCGGTGGGACCTCATCACGGCCCGGATCCGTCACGACGCGCCCCTCGCTGCCACAAATTCATCTCGGTGGGCCTGCCCGGGGTGGAACGGCGGGGGGGACATTCGGGCCGAGCCAGCCAGGGGCAAGGGGGCGCAGCAGGATCCGGTCCGGGGTGCGGAATCTGGACTTCTCATCGATTTGATCCCCCCGCGCCCCTTGAAGTCCAGAGCAGATAGGCGCCAAGCACACCACCCGCGCCAAGCCCGCCCCGCATTAGAGGTTTCTCCCAACTGCCCCAACGTTCCTTGTCTCCCGCCGTCAGAGCCCCGACACCTCCGATCAGCGCCGCAGCAATCATGCCAGCCACCAGACGGTTGCCGATACGTTCCGCCCGCCCAACCAGGGGTTCCAGTTCGGCAGCCCGTAAATGGACTTCCAAGCCAGCCGTGTCGAGCGTATCCGTGACTCGACGGAGTAATTCCGGCAGGTCTTCGAAGAGCGCTGCTGCGTCTGCACCTGCCTCGGCCATCCGCTTGGCAAGTGCCTGCGGCGCAAAGCGGCCCAACATCAGCTTCCTGGCATACGGGGCAAGCAACACGCTCAGATTAAAGCCGGGGTCCAGTTCGAGTCCGACGCCTTCGGCGATGATCATCATTTTCAGAAGCTTTGCCAGTTCCTGAGGCATCTGCAGGTGGTACGTGCGCATCAGCGCAACCGCCTGGGTGAGCAGCGGCCCGAGTTCGATTTGATTCAGTGGGCGGCCCTCGTAGAGAGCCATTAGCGTTGCGACGTCCGCGCGCAGCCGCCTGTGGTCCACAGGCTGCCGGGTTACGGACAGGTCCAATAAAGCGGAGCCGATACGGCCCGGATCGTTGCGGGCCAGGGCCGTGAGCAGGACGCCGAGGTGGCTGCGAAGCTTGTCGTTCACCTCGCCGACCATGCCGAAGTCAATGAGACCAATGCGGCCGCCGTCGGGTTCGATGAACAGGTTGCCCGGGTGCGGATCGGCATGGAAGAATCCGTCCTCAAAGACCATCTTGAGGGCTGTGCCGGCGGATCGCACAGCCAGCGCAGCCCGGTCGATCCCTGCACGGTCCAAGGCCGCAAGGTCATTGACTTTCATCCCCACGATCCGCTCCAGCGTCAGCACCCGGGACGTGGTCGTTTCCCAAAAGATGCGCGGAATATGGACGCCGGGGTCGGACGCGAAGTTCTCGGCGAATCGCTCCGCATTCCGACCCTCCTGAAGGTAATCGAGTTCTGCCCTCAGTGTTTGGGCAAATTCCGCGGCTATACCGGGGAGATTGTAGTTGGCCGTGGCCTCCCACCGGTGACTGATCTGGACAGCAAGGTTCTGCAGAATATCCAGGTCTGCCTCGATGGTGGGTATGACGTCAGGCCGCCGGACTTTGACTACCACGGGCGTTCCATCGTGGAGCGTCGCTGCATGGGCCTGGCCGATAGAGGCACTTGCCAGTGGTTCGAGAGTAAAATCCGCAAACACGAGGTCCGGTTCGGACCCGAGTTCTTCACGGATGAGCCGACGGATCGTTGCACCGGGCACAGGGGGAGCAGCGTCCTGGAGTTTGGCCAGCTCCGTCTGGTACTGCGGCGGCAAGAGATCAGGCCGGGTGGACAGGAGTTGGCCGAGCTTGATGAACGTCGGCCCCAACTCTTCGAGGGCCAGCCGCAAGTGGTCCGGATTGGTGTACGGCTCGGCCCTTCGTTCATGGCCTATGAGCCCTTGGTGGAAAGGGACCCACCGCTCAAGTCCGGTGATGCCCACGAGGAAACCAAGTCCGTGCCGGGCCAGGACCTCGCTGATTTCCTGATATCGGTGTAAACGTAAGTTCGTTGTCATTGCCAGTTCACATTTCTGCGCGATACGGGAGGGTTTGAAGGGGCGTACTAATGTCCATGGGAGTTTTCATGCCTTTGCCGTGCAGGCCGTTTTCGCGGCAGCACAAGTACGAGCATGGACACGATGACCAGGACCATGCCGGCCAAGCTCCAACTGCTCTGCCGTTCGCCCAACACAACCATGGACAACAGGATGCCGAACACTGGAACCAAGAAGGTCCATGCCGTGACCGCGTCCAGGCGGCAGTGCCGGACTTCCGTGAACCAGCCGAGAAAGGCCGCAGCAGTGCCCACGAGGGAGACATAAAGGAGAATGCCGATGAAGTGCGCCCCCCACTTGATGGCCGGCGCGCCCTCTGTAAGCGCGGCGATGACGGCAAGAATTGCGCCTCCGATCAGGAAATGCCATGCAATCACCTGCAGGACATCGGCTTTTATCTGCCTTGAGATCAACGTCCCGGCGGTGACCGCAAGAGCTGCCCCTATGGACAGCCACGCACCGGTACCTGTTCCGCTGGGCAGGGCGACTGCCAACAGCCCCGCGAAGCCTGTCCCCATCGCTGCCAGTGTTCGCGCGGATATGCGTTCCTTGTATATCCACCAAGCCGGAAGCACTATGAGCAGCGGTTGCGCATTGGCCAAGACGGAGGCGGCTCCGGTCGATAGGCCGGCCAGACCGCCGAACATGGCACCGAATGCCAGCGTGACATTGACAATTCCCATCACTGCTATCAGAGTCCAGGTCCGTACCCCGCGCGGCGCCGGTTCCCGACGGAATCCTGCAACTGCGAGAAGCACCCCGCCGGCTATGATCGCGCGCAAGGCGGCAAACCACAGCAGCGGGGCATCCGCCAGGCCGATGCTGATCGCCAGAAAACACGAGCCCCAAGCAAAGGTTATGCACAGCATCCGCATAGGGTTGGGCCGACGGAGGTCTCCGACCTGTACGGCACTGACTACTGTCGGGGGTACGCGCACACCATCTCCTTGGTCGGCGGGATACCGCAGAGGCTTTCGGCGATCGCAGCTATTGGCCTAGCCATCTTCTGGTTCATGGGGCAAACGCAACCCACCAGCGGATTCGGTCCTTCACTGGACTCGGCTCCACTCTGTGAACGGTCGCGTTCTGTGGCCACGAACATATTGGACTGCCGGGAGGTTCTGAAGGCTAGGCCTTCCCCCTTCGGAACCGCGATGGAGGCTATCGGCGGCAGTGCAGCTTTCCCACGGCAGGGCGGTCTACAAACCAGATGTGCCAAGCGCTGTTGAACCATCAGAAATCTTCCTTTAGGGCCGGCCCTGAATGAGTGGAGGCCGGCAACGCCGATATGGCAGCCTCCGGCCGGAATTGTTGTAGCTCGTTGCGTAGGTACATGGAGGGTTGGCGTATTTGACCTGATAGGCAAAGCTGTTGGATCGACCGGCAAGCGGGGTCCACCAGCGCTCACGCTCCGCGTGTCCGGCGTCTATCGCGTCCTGCTTTCATAAGGTGTCCTGAGCGGCCACCGCGAGTGGGCCTCTCGGGCGGCTGACCCGATGCCCCGAATGCCCGGTCCTGGAAGAGGAGGATGCGTACAGTTAGGCTCATCGAAACGGCGAGGATGGCCCCGCTCGCGGCGGTCCATAAGCCAGTGACAGGTGCAGGGGCTGCGGCGAGGGCGCCCGTCAGCGAACCTGCCGCCAGCACTGCGGACCCGACGAGTACCCAAAATGCGCGACGTGCCCGTTGACCCCGAGAAGTAAATGTTGCCATGTGTATGCTCATTCCCCCAGATGTTGTTTGACCGGAATGACGAAAATCAAAAATGTAAGCGCTAGGAAGCTCAGTAACAGCACAAGCCCAACTGCGATCGAGAGCGGGCGGCGTCGCCACTGCCGGTACGGGCTCCGGTCCACAAAGGGGACCGCGGCCAAGACGACAAAGAACACGACCTCAGCAAAGAGGATGGCTGACAGTCCGAACCAGTCTTCTAGCGTGTATAGCCACCAAAAATTCCATGGGGGCCGTGTCACTTCGATTCCGGCGACCGGGGTCGCACCTACAGGGGGTGGAAGCAGAATCGCCAGAATGCCCAGTACGCCTGCCAGTACCAGCCCGAACGCGCCAATGCGGCGGAGGTGGTGGGTGAAGGGCTCGGTCGGTTCGGTATCCGCAGCCTGTTCCCCTGATGCATCGGCTGGCAGGGATGGGTGGGGGGAGATTTTGTGTCGTTTTACCAGAAGCCCATGCAGAGTCATGAGGACCAGAATGGCTCCTGGTAGGATCACCACATGCGCGCCGTAGATCCGCACCAGAATCGACACTTGGTTAGCGAACTCGGCGGAAAACCAGGACCCGGCGCCGCCGAGCAGATCTCCAATCTCCACATTATGCCCCAGCGCTTCAAAGCCTTCCTGGTCCCACTTCAGGACTGTTCCCGTGAATAGCGCGAGGGTGATAAGCCCGAACAGTGCGACGCCGATAAGCCAGTTTCCTTCGCGCGGGCGTTTGAATGAGCCGGTAACGAAAACCCTTATCAGGTGCAGGGCAGCGGTGACATACATTGCCTGGGAGGCCCAAAAGTGCACGCCTCGTAGAAAACTTCCGCCCCAGACGTCGGTGACGATGCGGCGGACTGACTGGTTCGCCGTTTCCGGTGTGGGGCTGTAGAACTGGACCAGCAGAATGCCGCTCACTACCAGGATTCCGAAGGCTGCCGCCGTGACACCACCCAGGCTCCAGGCCAGGGAGTTTGCGTGTTCGGGGACGGCGTACCCCAGGGCGCCGATGCCCAGCCGCTCATCGATCACATCCATCAGGCGCCTGGCGCGACCTCGGCGCGGTGCCGGTGCCGGGGGGTGGCTCCCAACGGCCGTTGATTCATCGTTCATGGCAGCTTCACGGCTCCTTCCGGCCTGACCGCTCACGCTTCGGTGGCAGATCCTGACGTCTGTGCTTCGAGGACAGCAGCAATCGCAACTCCCGGACATTCTCGGGTGGACGGAACGCGTATGCCAGCACCAATCCGGTGAGGAGCACCAGCAGGGATACCGACAAAAGGCCCACGTCCGCTCCCGTTAGTCCCCCGCGGGGAGGGAGCGGGTCAAGAACGACTGCTGTCCCTGTTTCATCGCCGGTCGCGGGTCTTAACGTGCTGAGGGCCACGGTGATGGACTCTTGCAGCAGAGTACGTCCGCGGGCTGAATTCCCGGCCTGGAGTGCATCTTTGGCCTGTTGGAGATCAGGCACGGATACGCCGTCCTGGTCTGCCGCGGCGAGGGCCGCGTCCACTTTCTCCAGGACCGGATCAAGATCGCCCGGCTCGTGGACGAGATGCGCCAGCGCCTGTTGAACGAATAGATACCCCTCCGACGAAGGATCGCCCTCATGGGCGAATGCCTGCGGGGCTGAAATAGGTCCTCCGAGGAGGAAACAGGTTAGAAGGACCGCCGCGTATCGTCTTGTGGCACAAAGCGGCCACGACTCCGGATGTCTGCTGCCGTGTCGGCCGCAAATTCCACGTCCGGGTTTTGTTCGCATGGATGGCTCCCAAGATGGATGGTTCCTGCATGACGTGTGCATGGTCGGCCCCCGCAAGCCGATAGATGGCTATTAAGTATGGTCAGTGCCGCCGTGAACGCGCGGTACGTCCTTGTTCTTGCCAACCCGGGGGATGAAACCTGGAACCTCGCGGGCGTAGATGCGGTAGTCCTCGCCGAATTCGGCCACCATTGATTCCTCCTCCCTGCGGGCGAGACGATGGTAAACGATTACCAGGATCGGGAACATGATCAAGGTCAGGAGCGTGGGCCATTGCAGTAGGAAACCAAACATGATGGTGAGGAAACCTACATACTGAGGGTGGCGGACGCGGGCGTAGATACCAGTGACAGCAAGTCGGTGTTCCCGTTGGGCGGCGTAGAGAACTTGCCAGGCGCGGTAAAGCAGAATGAAACCGGCCGCTATGAGCACGTTGCTCAGCAGGTGCAGGGGATTCAGATGGGGATCTCCCTGCCAACCCATGAGGTCCTGCCAAAGATGTCCTGAGTTGTGGGTCAGGAGGTTCAGGTTCGGGAATTGGCTCCCCAGCCAGCCGGAAAGGAAGTAGATGGTTAGCGGGAAGCCGTACATTTCCGTGAACAGGGCGATCACGAAGGCGGAGAAGCCACCGAAAGCCCGCCAGTCCAGTTTTGTTTTTGGTTTGACGAAACTGAAGGCAAAAATGATGAATATTGCAGAGTTAAGAATCACCAGGAACCACAGGTTATAGCCGAAGTCAGTTGTCATTGCCCGCACTCCGTTCTGCGGTTCCTGCGGCGCTGGCGCCCCCGCCGTGGCCGCCGTGCCCGCTGGCGCCCCCGCCGTGGCCGCCGTGCCCGCTGGCGCCCCCGCCGTGGCCGCCGTGCCCGCCGTGGCCGCCCATGTGCATGGCCATCATCCCCACAAGGAAGACATATGGTAGTGCGTCCAGCACGTGGAGCCAGTGGTTGGTCAGCAGATAGATCACCGAGATGATGATCAGGACGGTCAGCCCGCCGCGCACATACAGGGCCCTGCGGTCCTGAACGGGCTGCACGGGAGGCTGCATCCCGGGCTGGCTGCCGCCCGGATGCTCGTGGTCGTGGTTCACGGCTGGCCTCCCGGCAGGACAGGCAGACGGTCTGTGAGGAAGTCCTGCCTCATGCCGAGCGCCGAGTCGGTCATCGTCATCGATGTCATCGCGTCCGGGACGGACTCTGTCAGGGCGCGGATGGCGTCGATGGTTTCGGGCACGACGATCGCCTCGTTGTAGACCTGGTACGTCAGGTAGGCCTCATCTCCTTCAACGGTGACCAGTTCCTCCCAGATCGCGACTTCCCACATGTCCCCGCGGGGCCGGCCGAGATCCTTCATCAGTTCGATGGTCGAGTTCAGCGCGACGAGTCCGTCGGCCATCCGTATGAAGGCAATCCGCGGTGCGGCCCGCAGCGCTGCGAGGACCTCCTCCCGGCTGGCAGTCCGGGTGAGCTGGAGCGTCCAGTAATGGTTATGGGTCTGGGTGTGGGCACCCTTGGCCGCGATCGTGACAACGTCCAGATCGGGCAGGACCGTGCGGGCATCCGGGCCCTGATGGGAAGGAATTCTCGGTTCCGGGACCATGGTGTTCATGATCCCGCCGAGATGTGATTCCCAGGGGTCGGTGGCACGACGGATGAGGACTCCGCGGGCCTTGGCCAGCAGGCCCGCAACCTGGAGTGCACCGAGAACCCTGACGATGCTCGTCGTGTTGCAGGAGACGACCCGGGTTATATCCCGGCCGAGTGCGCTGTCATAGTTGGCCTGCGCCACGAATGAATGCCGTGTAGTGTCGTGGGATTCGCCGCCCTGCAGAACAACCTTTACCCCTGCGGCCCGGTAACGCGGAAGATTGCCGGCCGCGACATGCTTGGGTGTAGCATCGACGACGACGTCCGCCTGGGCCAGCAGGTCATCCAGACCTCCGGAAACGCTCAGGCCTGCCTGTCCCATGGCTTCCCGCGCTCCGGCGGTCGATGCGAACAGCGGAAAACGTCCCGCGGCAGAGCGGATCCGCCAGTCGGTGATGATATCGGCGACGCCGATCAGCTCCATGTCCGGCTGCAACTGGACTGCATCGGCTACCCGCTTGCCGATGACTCCATATCCGTTGACAGCGACTCTGGTCTTACTCATTCGTATGCCTCCCACTTGCGGTTGCGTTGTTGTTGATTCGTCGATTGTGGTTCTCATTCCCGACGGTTCTTTCAGTTTTTCGATTTCAAAGGAAAGTCCATTCCATCCCCGCCGGTGAACTTTTGATAGAGTCCTTCGACGCCTATACGGATGGGGGGTGCGCTGCAGGGCCGCAGGCTGACCGCCAGCGTCTCCGTGCTCAGGGACACATCGATGCGGTGGCCCCGGTACAGAATCTGAAACCCGGTACTTCCCAACCGGGCAGGCAGCCGGGGAGAGAAGGTCAGCGCGCCGTCCTCTATTTGAAGTCCGGCGAATGCCCGGACGACGATATCCAACGTCCCGGACATGGCGCCCAGATGAATACCTTCACGGGTGGTTCCACCTTGGGTGTCGTCCAGATCGGCGACCAGGGCTTCACGGAAGACCTGCCAAGCCTGAGACCGGTCGACCCGTGCGAGTACAGAGGCGTGCACCACACGGCTGAGCGTTGATCCGTTCGCGGTTCGCCCCAGGTAATACTCCACGGTGCGCTCCAGATCGGGTTCGTCGAAGGGATAGCTGAGCCGGTGCAACTGCCTGATCACGCCTGCGGGACCCAGCAGATAGATCAGCATCAGGACATCGGCCTGCTTCGCGAGTTTGTAATGGTTGGTGGCGTCGTTCTCGGCTTCGAGGATCAGATCGAGCCGCCCGATATTGCCGTATCTGGCCCGGTAGCCGGGCCAGTCCAGCTCCGCCAAGTTCTCGTAGCCGTCGAACTGGCTTAGGACTCCGTCGCCATGGAACGGCACGGCGAGTCTGCGGCCGAGCCGGGACCAGCGGCTGATTTCATCCTCGGTAACATGCAGCCGGTCGGTGAGATCTTCGCCGGGATGACCTGCAAGTTCTGCCAGCACATCCCCGGCGCGTTCGCAGAGCCATGAGAACAGGACGTTGGTGTAAGCGTTGTCGCGCAGGCCGGCCCCTGGTGAGCCCGGGTACCCGTCATGGTATTCGTCAGGTCCCATCACTCCTGAGATGTGAAACCTGTCGTCCGCCGGATCGTAGGTGGCCAGGGATGCAAACATCCGGGTCACTTCGATGATCAATTCCCCGCCGCGGCTCGCCAACCAGTCCCGGTCCCCGGTGACTTGGAAATGTTGCCATGCGTTGTAGGCGACGGCCAGCCCGACGTGCCGCTGGCGCCTTGAATTGTCAGGCATCCACCGGGCGGACCGGGAGTTGTAGAGGCGGCGCGGCGTCTCTTCCCGACCATCGCTGCCACTCTGCCACGGGAACAGCGCCCCCTGAAGGTCCTTAACGCCTGCGGCGTCCCGCGCAGCATCGAGCCTGCGCCACCGGTACTCCAGAAGAGCCCGGCTGACGTCGGGGAGTCGGAGTCCGACCATGGGGAAGACGAACAGTTCGTCCCAGAAAACGTGACCGCGGTAACCTTCCCCGTGCAGGCCACGGGCCGGCACTCCGGCGTCGAGGGCTGCCGTATGGACGGAGATTGTTTGCAGAAGATGGAACACGTGCAGGTTGAGTACCAGTTGGGCATGACGGTCGCCGTCGATGCTGATCCCGAACTGCTGCCACAGACGCCCCCACACGGTCTCGTGATCCTTCAGGAGTGCAGTGAAGCCGGCGTCAGCACGGGTGAGTCCTGTCAGGGCAGCGGCCTCCGGCGAGGAGATCGCGCCGTCGCGGGAGGTTGCCAGCGACACGGTCCTGGTTATGGTGGTCGACTGTCCGTCGGCCAGCCGGAAGTCGAACTGTCGTTGGTAGCGTCCGCCAGCGCTTTCGATCTCGGCCTTCGTCTTCACCCGAGCGCGGTCCAACACCGTCCGGACGGCCAGCGCGATGCGTATCCGGCTCTGGCTGGTTTGGACGATGCACAGGAGAACGCCCGTATCCACTTCCGTGAATTCAGGATTGGTCAGGTGCCGTCGCCCGGTGCCGGCATAGTCGCGGACATTCGTGTTGGCAACCCGGGCATCTATCCCTTCCCGGATACCCACGGTCCCGGTGAAGCCGTGGGCCGTCAGGGTCGTCTCCAGTACTGCTACGTGGGGATTATGCATGGAGACTAACCGGCGCTGGATGACCCCAAGCCGTTCCCCGTGCGGGCCCGCGAGGGTTGCTCGACGAGTCAGCAGGCCCCTACGCAGGTCGAGCTCGCTTCGCTCATCGCTGACTTGGACATCTCCCGTTGACCACCATGGCCCGGCGCCGATGCGCACGTCCAGAGGCAGCCAGTTGGGGACGTTCACCAGGTGTTCTTCTTCCAGTTCGCGGCCGTGGATGGTGCTTGCGGTCCGGTTGTAGACGCCGGCCAGGTAGGTGCCGGGATAGTGCACGCCATCGTCAGCGCGTTCCGGCCGGGCGCCGCGTGTCGCCATGTATCCGTTGCCCAGGGCCGTCAAGGCTTCCCGGTGGCCTTCGTGGACCGGATCGAAGCCTTCATAGACCAGCATCCAAGGGTCGGTGCGGGATACTCCCAAGTCGAGCTCCGCGACGTCGCTGAGGACGATGTCGGCCCCAGCCAGTTCCAGCTGTTCCCGACGCCCGACGCGGTCGATGCCGACGACCAGGCCGAAGCCGCCGCGGCGTCCTGCTTCGACACCGGCAGCGGCATCTTCGATAACCGCGGCGTGCTGAGGTGCCACGCAGAGCCGGCGAGCTGCCTCCAGAAAGGTGGCAGGGTCGGGCTTACCGGGCAGGCCGTGTTCGGCGTCTCCGTCGATGATGACGTCGAATGCCGTGTCAACGCCTGCAGCGGCCAACAGTGCGCGGGCGTTTCGGCTAGCGGTGACCAAGCCCACGGGGATGCCCGCGGCACGCAGGCGGGCAAGCAAGGCAGTAGTCCCGGGATAGGCCTGGACTCCAGTGCGCGTCACTGCTTGAAGAAACAAGTCGTTCTTGCGGGCGCCGAGGCCATGGACGGACCAGTCGCCTGGTCCATCGTCCGGGCTGCCGATGGGAAGATGGGCGCCGCGGGACGCCAGGAATGCGGTGACTCCATCCTCGCGCTGCCGGCCATCGACATACAGCCGGTAGTCAGTGTCCTCGTCGAACGGATCCCTCCTGGGGCTCCCGGTGAGCCGTGGGTCCTGGAGAACGGAGTCGAAGAGCTGCTTCCAGGCCACGGCATGGATGGCGGCGGTCTGCGTGACGACCCCGTCCATGTCGAAAAGCACCGCCTGATAAGGCAAAGCCGCGCCATGCCCCAATTCTCCGGGGGGCCTGGGCCTGCCGCGCGAGCCGACGCGCGCCATCCTACTTCCGTTCCGCCGGTTCATCAGCCGGGCTGGCGGCGGGGCCCGGTGCGGATCTCCACTCCCAATTGCGGATTTCCGGCATGTCTTCGCCATGGACCCGGATGTACTGCCGATGCTCGATGATTTTGTTCTTGAGCTCCTCGCGCACGTGCGCCGAAACATTCCTCAGTCGGGGCACGCGGTCGATGACATCGATGGCTAGGTTGAACCGGTCCAACTGGTTGAGCACGCACATATCGAACGGTGTTGTAGTGGTGCCTTCCTCCTTGTAGCCGCGGACATGGATGTTGTGGTGATTCGTCCGGCGGTAGGTGAGCCGGTGGATCAGCCACGGGTAGCCGTGGTAGGCAAAGATCACGGGCTTGTCGGTTGTGAACAAGGCATCGAAGTCCCGTTCAGCGAGTCCGTGCGGGTGCTCCGCGCCATCCTGCAGGCGCATCAGGTCGACCACATTGACGACACGGATCTTCAGATCCGGAAAGCGCCCGCGGAGGATGTCGACGGCGGCGAGGGTCTCCATTGTTGGTACATCTCCGGCGCAGCCCATCACCACGTCAGGTTCCCCGTCCGCGTCCGAACTGGCCCAGTCCCAGATGCCGATGCCTTTAGTGCAGTGGACGATTGCCTGCTGCATGTCCAGGTATTGCAGTTGCGGCTGTTTGCCGGCGACGATGACATTGACGTACTGACGGCTGCGCAGGCAGTGGTCAGCCACGGACAGGAGAGTGTTGGCATCCGGGGGGAGGTAAACGCGGATGACGTCCGTCTTCTTGTTGATCACATGGTCAATGAACCCCGGGTCCTGATGCGAGAACCCGTTGTTGTCCTGCCGCCAAACATGGGAGGTCAAAAGGTAATTCAGTGAAGCGACCGGCCGGCGCCAGGGTATGTCATTGGTCGTTGTCAGCCACTTCGCGTGCTGATTGAACATCGAGTCGACGATGTGGATGAACGCCTCGTAGCAGGAAAAGAATCCATGTCGGCCCGAGAGCAGGTAGCCTTCCAGCCAGCCCTGGCATGTGTGTTCGGAGAGAATTTCCATTACCCGGCCGTCGCTGGCGAGATTGTCATCCTCCGGTACGGTCCGGGCATTCCAAGCCCGGTCGGTCGCATCGAAGATGGCCCCCAGCCGGTTGGAGTTGTTTTCGTCCGGGGCGAAGACCCGGAAATTGCTCATGTTCGCTGCCACGATGTCCCGCAGGAACGTGCCCAGAACCCTGGTGGATTCCACCGCACCGGTTCCCGGAACGGCTACGGGGACGGCATAGTCGGCGAAGTCGGGCATGCGCAGGTCCTGCAGCAGCAGCCCTCCGTTTGTATGCGGGTTCGCGCTCATGCGCCGCTCCCCGGCCGGATGCAACAGGCCGATGGCCGCCACAGGAGCCCCCGCCTCGTCGAATAGTTCCTCGGGGCGGTAGCTGCGCAGCCACTGTTCAAGGACGGCCCTATGGCTGTCGTTTTCGCGGGCCTGAGTGAAGGGCACCTGGTGTGAACGCCAGCTTCCCTCGACTTTCAGACCGTCCACTTCGGCCGGTCCCGTCCAGCCCTTGGGGGAGCGCAAAACGATCATGGGCCAGCGGGGCCGTTCCGTCCGGCCGTCCTCCAGGGCGGCTCGCTTAATCTCAAGAATCTCGTCCAGGCAGACATCCAGGGCCCGGGCGAAGTCCTGATGCATCTGTTCCGGGTCCGAACCTTCCACGTAAAACGGTGTGTGGCCGTACCCGCGCAGCAGTGAGTCCAGTTCCCCATGGCTGATCCGGTCCAGAACGGTAGGGTTGGCGATTTTGTAGCCGTTGAGGTGCAGGATGGGCAGGACGGTCCCGTCCCGGCGTGGGTTCACAAACTTGTTGGAGTGCCAGCTCGCGGCCAACGGACCCGTTTCCGCTTCGCCGTCACCGATGACGGCCGCCACGATGAGGTCCGGGTTATCGAATGCCGCGCCGTAAGCGTGTGATAGCGCGTATCCGAGCTCCCCGCCCTCGTGGATCGACCCTGGTGTCTCTGGGGCAACATGGCTGGGGATGCCGCCGGGGAAGGAGAACTGGCGAAACAGCCGCTTCATCCCTGAAATGTCCTGTGAAATCTCCGGGTACGTTTCGCTGTACGTGCCTTCCAGCCAGGCGGACGCCACTGGTCCCGGTCCGCCGTGTCCGGGACCCATGACGTAGATCAAGTCAAGGTCCCGTTCCATGATGGTCCGGTTCAGGTGGGCGTAGATGAAGTTCAGGCCCGGCGTGGTGCCCCAGTGTCCCAGCAAGCGCGGCTTGATGTGCTCCGGACGCAGTGGCTCGCGCAGCAGCGGGTTGTCCATGAGATAGATCTGTCCCACAGATAGAAAATTCGCTGCCCGCCACCAGGCATGAATGCGGTCCAGTTGGTCCGGGCTGAGAAGGGGTTCCAGGGTTTGCGGTTGCTGATGCACCGTCATGGCAGGTCCTGTCTGTGGGGGTAGCGGAGGGGGGCGCGGGCGCGGCTTCTAGCGGACGCCGCTTGGCTCAGGGGCCGGTGCGGTCCTGATCGTGCGACCGGTGGCCCCGCCGGGCGCAGGCAGGCGCAGGCGCTTGAGGAGCAGGGCGTTGACTGCGACAATGACGCTGGAACCGGACATGGATATTGCGGCGATTTCCGGGCTGAGCATGATGCCGAGCGAAGGGTAAAACACACCTGCGGCAATCGGCAGGGCCAGGACGTTGTAGCC
Organism: Arthrobacter sp. CC3; assembly: GCF_039907775.1. Lineage (NCBI taxonomy): Bacteria > Bacillati > Actinomycetota > Actinomycetes > Micrococcales > Micrococcaceae > Arthrobacter > Arthrobacter sp. CC3. Next base: position 16,075 of record NZ_JARCCY010000047.1, on the reverse strand, counting down.
GATGGCCCAGCCCAAGTTCTGCCGCATCTTCCGCAACGTGCCCTTGCCGATGCGCAGGGCAATGGGAACATCCAGCGGATCGGAGCGCATCAGGACGACGTCGGCCGTCTCGATTGCCACATCGGTGCCGGCTCCGATGGCTATACCGAGATCGGCCTGGGCCAGCGCCGGGGCGTCATTCACGCCGTCGCCGACCATGGCGACCCGTTTGCCAGCCTTCTGCAGTTGCGCCACCTTAGCTGATTTGTCCTCGGGAAGCACTTCCGCGATGACTGAGTCGATGCCGAGTTGGCCAGCAATCCGCTTCGCCGTAGCTTCGTTGTCACCTGTAAGCATGACGACCTCGACGCCGCTTTCATGCAGGGCAGCCACAGCCGACGCAGCCGTGTCGCGTGCGGCGTCAGCCAGTGCGATGACACCGGCGGCCTTACCGTCCACGGCTACCAGAACGGCCGTCCGGCCGGTCGAGGCGAGAGCCTCGCGCTGTTCGGCCACCGGGCCGATGTCAATGCCCTCGGACACCATCAGCTTGCGGTTACCCACGAAGACTTTCCGCCCATTCACCGAGGCACCGGCACCGTGGCCGGGAACGTTGCGGAACGCCTCGGCATCAGCTGACGGAACGCCGCGGGCGACGGCATAGTTGACGACAGCAGCGGCGAGAGGGTGCTCAGATTCACGTTCGACGGCGGCCACGAGAGCCAGTAGTTCGTCCTCGGGGATGCCGTAGGCAATAAAGTCGGTGACCTCGGGTTCACCTTTGGTGAGCGTGCCGGTCTTGTCCATCACGACGGTGTCGATCCGGGCGGAGACTTCCAAGGCGGTGGCGTTTTTGAACAGGACGCCACGCTTGGCGCCCAGCCCCGTGCCCACCATGATGGCCGTCGGGGTTGCCAGGCCCAGAGCATCGGGGCACGTGATGACGACGACAGTAATGGCAAAGAGGATTGCCTGCGGAACGGTTGCTCCAGCCAGCCACCAGGTAAGGAAGGTGGCCGATCCGCCGATCAGGGCGACAAAGACCAGCCAGAACGCGGCCCTGTCGGCCAGCCGCTGGCCCGGAGCCTTGGAGTTCTGGGCTTCCTGGACGAGGGCGACGATCTGCGCCAGCGCTGTGTCTGCGCCGACCTTGGTGGCCCGGACACGCAATGTCCCAGTTGTGTTGACGGTGGCGCCAATTACCGCCGAGCCCGGAGATTTGGCCACGGGCAGGCTTTCGCCGGTGACCATGGACTCATCGATATCCGATACACCGTCCTCCACGGTGCCGTCCGTAGGGATTTTCGACCCGGGCCGCACCAGCATCAGGTCGCCGGGCACGACCTCGGCGGTCGGTACCTCCACGGGCTCACCATCCCTGATCACCAGGGCGATGGACGGCGCCAATTCCAGCAGCGTGCGGATGGCTTCGTTCGCCCCGCCCCTTGCCCGCATTTCGAACCAATGGCCCAGCAGAACGAAAGTCGCAAGGACAGTGGCGGCTTCGTAGAAGACGTCTCCGCCGCCGGTGAGGGTGACGATGAGGCTGTAGAGCCAGCCGGCCCCGACACCGACGGCGACGAGGACCATCATGTCCAAAGTGCGGGCTTTCAGCGCCCGGTAGGCGCCGTCGAAGAAGATCCAGGCTGAGTAGAACATAACCGGGAGCGACAGGACCAGAGCGACGACGTCGTCCCGCAGCCCAAAGGGCGCGGGAGCCGTGAATCCGAGGACATCCCGGCCGATCGGGGAAAAGAGGGTAATGGGCACGGAAAGGACAAGTGCGATCAGGAAACGGTTGCGCATGTCGCGGATCATTGCATCCATAGACATTGCGTGGCCCCCGTGACCCCCATGGCCCATCACGGCCTGGGCATCTCGGGGAGCCTGCCGATGGTTGGCCCCGTGTGCCTCATGTCCCGGATGAGTTTCGTGGCTTCCCTGCGATTCGACGGCAAGCGCGGTGTGGTTTTCGTGGGCAGAGTGGTGGTGCTGGGCTGTTCCGTGCCCGGCATGTGCCGACGCGACGGAACCGGTTTCGTGCATCGGATCACACATGTGGTCCGGCACTGACTGGCCGGAACAGTGATAGCCGCAGTCCTGCACCCACTTCCGCAGGTCTGCGATGGAGGTTTTGTCCGGGTCGAATGTGACGTTTGCTGTCTGCGAGACCGGGTTGGCTTCCACGCTGAGAACCCCTGGCTGGCGGGAGAGAGTGGCTTCGGCGACGGTCTTGGACGAGGCCCAGTGGACCCCGGCCACCTCCATTGTCACCGTTTGTGTTCGACTGCTCATTACGGAAATTCCTCTCGGGACTAGTTAGGTGAAGGAGCGTGTCCGGGCCGACGCTTTCGAGGCTCGAATGCAGGGACACCTCGGAGGTATTGGCCGTACAAGAAATGTGGTTCGTCCCGCCGTGAGGGTCCGGAGCTTCGCGTGGATATCAACTGATGTTGGGTGCAGCGGGGGACGGTAGCCCCGCTGGGGCCCGGAAAGCGGGGTTTCTTATACGCGGCTGATGGAAAGCCGGATGAGGGATACAGGTTGAAGGGGTGCCCGGGGATCTCCGACGGGTGGCCCGGCTGCCTGTGCTGCCGGGTTGGCAGCGAAAGTGATGCCGGGCGCTACCGGAATAAATGGGGGGCCGACGGCTGAGGACAGAACATCCGGGCACACGACCGTCAAGCTCAAATTCATGGGGCAGTGTCCATTGCCGGACGGTATGCCTTGTCCCACAAGGTCATTGTCAACGACAGCTACAGCGGTCTCAGCGGACGGGGCGACTCGGGTGCCCTCAGAGTTTGAGCCTTCAAGTGCATTCAATGCGATCGTCTGCCATGAGGTGCCGCGCTGTGTTTCTTCGACAGATGTCGTCGACAGGTTCAGAATGCCCGTCACAGCGAGGAGGAGCGATAGGACAGCGGTAATTGTTGTCAGGCTGAAATAGCCATGGTGCCATCTCGTGGAACTCCCCACGTTTTCTCACCCCCGTGATAATAGCGGATCATGCTCGTTGGTTTCACCGTATGCAGTGATCATATCTACCCCCGGACGGGAAACTTCAACTCCTGGCGTGATCTTCCGCGTGCACCACCAAACCTGGTTCCCGGAGGACGAGGAGGGTGTGCGGGGGAACCTCAAGGTCCGCACCTGGGATCAGCCCCATCCCCTTCACTTCCATAGAGGTGTCGAGGACCAGTTCCCAGCTGGGTGAATACTCAACCGGCGGCAAGGTAAACCTTCGGGGCCCGGCGCCGGCATTGAAGTACAGGATGAAATCGGAGTCGGTCATCTGGCTGCCAGTGAGGTCGGAACAGCGGATGCCGCTGCCGTTCAGGTACATCCCAAGGGCCTGTTCCGTCCCGTGCGCCCAGTCCTCGGGTTCCATGGGCGAGCCACCGGGCGTCAGCCAGACAACGTCGGGCACCTGGCCTCCATCCGGTTGCCTGACCGGGCGCCCGCTGAAGAACCGTCGGCGGTGAAACGTGGGATGGACGGAACGCAGCCGGTTGACCGTCACTGCGAAGTTCAAAAGGTCCTGGTCCGCATTCTCCCAAATAATCCAGCTGAGTTCCGAATCCTGTGCGTAGGCATTGTTGTTGCCGTGCTGGGTCCGTCCCAATTCATCGCCATGAAGGATCATGGGTATTCCTTGGGAGAGCAGCAGAGTGCCGATTATGCTTCGCTGCCGCCTTGCCCGGAGCTGCAGGATGGCCGGGTCGTCCGTGGGCCCCTCAGCTCCTCCGTTCCAGGACCTGTTGTTGCTCTCGCCGTCCTTGTTGCCCTCGCCATTGGCCTCGTTGTGTTTGCGGTTGTATGACACGAGGTCCGCTAGCGTGAATCCGTCATGTGATGTGACGAAATTGACCGAGGCCCTGGGCCGACGGCCGGAGTGCTCATACAAATCGGATGATCCGGTCAGACGCGAAGCGAACTCACCGAGAGTGGCAGGTTCGCCATGCCAGAAGTCCCGGATGGTGTCCCTGTACCTGCCGTTCCATTCGCTCCAATTGGGCGGGAAATTTCCCACCTGGTATCCGCCGGGTCCCAGATCCCAGGGTTCGGCGATGAGTTTGACTTGGGAGACGATGGGATCCTGCTGAACGAGGTCAAAGAAACTTGAAAGCCTATCCACGTCGTAAAATTGGCGGGCCAAGGCTGCCGCAAGATCAAATCGGAAGCCGTCGACGTGCATTTCCGTTACCCAGTACCGCAGTGAATCCATGATGAGCTGTAGAACATGAGGGTTACGGACATTTAGTGAATTTCCGGTTCCCGTATAGTCCAAATAGAGCTCCCGGCGGGACTCGTCAAGCCGGTAATAGGACGCATTGTCAATGCCACGGAAGGAGATCGTGGGACCGAAATCGTTGCCCTCGCCGGTGTGGTTGTAAACGACGTCGAGGATGACTTCAATCCCGGCCTTGTGTAACGTTCGGACCATCGTCTTGAATTCCGTTACTGCACCGACGGGGTCAGGTTCGGACGCGTAGGCATTGTGCGGGGCGAAGAAACCGATGGTGTTGTATCCCCAATAGTTCGTCAGCCCTCGCTCCCGGAGTCGGCTGTCGTGAATGAACTGCTGGACCGGCATCAATTCGATGGCCGTGACCCCGAGTTCTTTTAGGTGGGCCACGATTGAGGGGTTCCCCATGCCCGCGTATGTTCCTCGGAGCTGTGCAGGGACATCGGGGTGCAGCATGGTCAGCCCTTTGACATGGGCCTCGTAAATCACGGTTTCGTGATATGGCGTTTTGGGCGGCCGGTCGTCCAGCCAATCGAATGCGGGATCGATGACCACTGCGGACATCATTCCGGGGAGGGAATCTGAATCATTACGGCGCTGCGGATCGTCCAGACTGTACGAAAAAAGAGCCTGGCTCCATTCGATGATGCCATCCACGGTCTTGGCATAAGGATCGAGCAGGAACTTGTGGGGGTTAAAGCGGTGTCCGGCGGAGGGCTCATAGGGGCCGTCAACGCGGTATCCGTAGCGCTGGCCCGGCCCTATCCCGGGCAGGTAGCAGTGCCAGATGTATCCGTCGACCTCGGTGAGCGGCACGCGAACCTCGACGCCGCCGTTCACAAGGCACAGTGTCACAGCCATTGCCGATTCCGTAAACAGGGCGAAATTGGTGCCTCTTCCGTCAAATGTTGCTCCCAACGGATAAGGGGCTCCCGGCCAGACCTGCATCTTCATCTCCTATCGCCAAGGGCCTACGGTCGACGGGCGCCCTTCACAAACTCTCCGGTGCCCAGCAGAACCTGATCACGAAGGAATACTCGGAACAAAGTGACCAACAGACGCATCACCGCGCAGCCTGCCGCCGTGACGTGTGCAACGCCTGTGTCGTGTTGTTGAGGATGCCGACCACTGAGTCAGCGGCCGGTCACTCCGGCATTGCTCTGAGCTTGAGGGGATTACTCCAGTGAGGCAAGGAGGTCCTTGCAGGCTCGTTCGCAACGGCGGCAAGCTTCGGCGCATATCCGGCAGTGTTCGTGCATGCCGGCATGCTGTTCACATTCGTCGGCGCATGCCATACAGATTGTCGCGCACGCTTGGAGGGCCGAGCGGGTGACAGTGGCGTCGTAGCCGGTGTGCCGGGAGAGGATGTTCCCGGTGGCGGAACAGATGTCGGAACAGTCAAGGTTGGTGCGAATGCACTTGATCAGCTTTGCAACCATATCTTCACCCAGACAGGCATCGGCGCATGTCGTGCAGGTCTGGACGCAGTCGAAACATGCCGCGATACATTCTGCGAGTTTATGCTGGTCAATATTGCCTAGGCTTTTTGGGTAGGTGTCCAAGAGCTTGTGGGTTGTGTCGTGGGTCACTTCATCTCCTCAAGGTGATTTGGTTCGAATGTATGAGGGCAGGTGCATGCGGTCAATGCCGGGTCCTTATCCAGGATCGCGGGAGGACCAGAAAAGCAGTGTCGGTCGCGGGGCATGGGACGCACCCAGCGGCGTACGTGACGTCCGAATTACCGACCACTTCGGCTGTCGCTTCATGCTCCACCGCCGGCAGATTCGTCGAGGGCAGTGCCGCGAGAGAGGCAATCAAAATAACCAGGTGGAGGCATGCCCGCAGAGGGGTTGGGTGATCTTCTCAAGGCTCTGGTGCTAAATAGATCATTGCCGTTTCCTGGCGGGAGGGCAGTCATGCCCCACCCTAAACCGGAGGAGGACGGGCTGACCATGGCTCCGGCCGCGATTCTCTCCAGAACTACCGACATGAATTTGTAACTAACGGCTACGGGCGGGTGATTCGGGCAAACCTCGCCGTTGGTCGGTTGAAGGCCCTTTCCAGTGCCGGAGTGGAGGGCCGACACACTGTGCAGTCGGCCTATGGGGTGAAACCGACCCGTGCGCCAAGGCGTACCGCGGGGTGGCCAGATAGTTCACCCCCCAAATCCTGACGGGTGCGTGCTACACCGCGGTTTTCGCTGTCGGCCTGTCGATGGACAGTCCTCGCACGGTCCCCGGCTTCCCCGAACGACCGGGCTTGGCGTGGCTTTCCGGGCCGGCGGTACAGATCCTGGGCCCAGTCGAATTTTGCGGAGGCGTCCCGGGCCCCTCGTCGAAGAAGCGCCGTCCAATCTGATGGCGCACGAGAGCTTTCCGTGTTGGGGTGTATGCCCGGCGCAGAGCCTGTTCGTGCTCAGGAGGATGAGGACCCAGAGTCGTTCCAGTGGCGTGCCCTACAGGAGGGCGGCCCCATCGCCGTCCGGTCCAACACCACCTCCAGCATTGCGGCTGCGTTCTCCTGGGCGAGCACCTCTGGAGCGGGCCCTGGAGCCAAGGGCCGGGCCGCCGGGTCCGTATTGTTTCCCGTCGAGCACGGAGGCCTCGGTCGTCGGGAGCTTGGCCTGCGGGTTCGGGTTACCCGTCCAGGGCGCTGACAATCAGGGTCTTGAGGATGCCTTGGTCTGCCAGGCCGAGGATCCTGCTGGCTACCCGTCCCTGCCGGTCCAAGACGAGGGTGGACGGCACAGCCTGCGGGGGAACGTACTGCGCCATCGCGAGCAGGATGCCGCCGTTCTTGTCCTGCATGCTCGGGTATGTGACGCCGAATGTTCGTTCAAAGGCGGCGGCGGCTTGTTCCTCGTCTCTGATATTGACGCCATAGAACTCGACGCCGTCAGGTTGAAACCGCTCCCAAAGGGCCTCCAAACGGGGTGCTTCGAGCCGGCATGGGGCGCAGGCGGCGTACCAGAAGTTAAGGACGACGACGCGGCCCGCCCAGTCGGTTGAATCGATGACCGTCCCATCGTAGAGTTCTCCGGTCAATACAACCGGCGGGGTCCGCTGGGAGGGTGCATATTCCGTGACTGAGCCGTCCCCGGCGATGTAGTTCTTGTTGTCGCCTGCCTTCGCCTGTTGGGCAAGAGCGTCATTGGAGCCGCAACCGGCGAGGGTCGACATGCTTAATGCCCCGATGAAGGCAGAGGAAAAGAGGCGGCGTCGGGAAAAGAACGTGGACTGTCCTTGAGTCTTAGGGATGGATGGTGGCGCGGGATCCGGATGGAGCATGGATGTCCTTCGATGGATGCGGCTTTTTGGGTCAGCCGTTGACGCCGCCGGTGCAGGCAGCGCCGGGTTCTGGTGCGTTCGGGGACTGGGCGTAGGCGCGGATGAACGCGGGGATACGCGCGTCGTTGGCTTCGGGCACGGTGAGCTGAGCTCCCCAGGCCGTGGCGGTAATGGGGGCGCTCTGCTCTTTGTCAGGGCTCAGGAGCACATAGGGTTTGTCTTTAGCCAGCGTTGTGAGCGCTGCGATGTCGGCAGCGGGCAGTCCGGGCTGGTAAGTCAGCCACACGGCGCCGTGCTCGAGGGAGTGGACGGCGTTTTGTTCATCGATTGGGTCGGAGTAGACGCCGCAGTTTGTCCAGACTGGGGCATGGTCCCCTCCGACGCCGGGTTCCTGTGGGTACTTCACGGCTGTTTGGACGTGGTTGCGGGTGAGATCACCGAAAGCCTGAACACCTTCGATGGGTCTCTTGGCTTCTTCCGCGGCTTGGTTGCGTTGCTGGATGGAGCCCGTCACGGTGATGGCCACGACTGTGATGATGGTGGCCAGTATCAGGCCGAAGCTGCCGTAGACAAGGACATTCCATCTACGCTGTTTTGCCTTTTGTTCCGCGCGGATCGAGGCGACGATGGCTTGGTGTTCGCTGCGTCGTTTGGCTGCGTTGCTCAAGTGAGGGTTCCTTTGCTGTAGGTGGTGGGGGAATTGTTCGGCGTCGTGCCAGCGTCGCTTGAGGTGACTGCCGAACGTGGCCTGCGTCTGAGGACCTGGAAGAGGGCAAGCCCGGCAGTGAATAGCAGCGCAGCTACCCAGGTGTTCACACGGAGCCCCAGGATGGTGTTGGCGGGATCGGAGCGCATCAGTTCGAAGACGAAACGCCCCGCCGTGTAGAACACGATGTAGAGGGCGAACACTGACCCGGCGCCGAGGGAGTACCTGCGGTCCAGGAACATCAGCAGCGACGCGGCCGCCAGGCACCAGAGTGATTCGTAGAGGAAGGTCGGCTGGAAGTAGCCCAGCACGACCGGCGCCCCGTCTGGGCCTGTGAGTGCCTGGCCGGTGGCCTGATTCATGTCGTAGATCTGCAGTTTCCATGGCAGGTCGGTGGGTCCGCCGTAGAGTTCGTTGTTGAACCAGTTGCCCCAGCGGCCCAGTGCCTGGGCGATCAGCAGGCCGGGGGCAGCGGCGTCCACGAAGGCGGTAAAGGGCACGCCGGTGCGTCGGGCGCCGATGGCGGCACCGACCAGGCCCAGGGCCACGGCGCCCCAGATTCCCAGTCCGCCTTCCCAGATCCGCAACGCGCCCCAGGGATCCCTCCCGGGCGCGAAGTAGAGCTGGTTGTCGGTGATGACGTGGTAGAGCCTGCCCCCGACGATCCCGAACGGTACGGCCCACATGACGATGTCCAGGGTCTGGGCTGTGGTGCCGCCGCGTTCCCGGAGTCGGCGGGCCGTCAGCCAGGTGCCTATGACAATGCCGGTGAGGATGGCGAGTGCATAGAAACGTACAGTCAGAGGCCCGAACTGGATGGCGCTGACGGCAGGGGAAGGGAAGAACAGTTCTGTGAGGACAGGGGTGTTCATGGTCAGGGTCCCTTACTTGATGTAGGAGAAGGCGCCCATCATGCCGCGTTCGGCATGGTAGGCGTTGTGGCAGTGGGTGAGCCACTGGCCGGGGTTGTCGGCGTCAAAGATCACCGTGACGGTCTGTCTGGGACGGACGATGACCGTGTCTTTGCGTGCTCCGCCGCCGGACACCTGGAAAGTGTGCCCGTGCACGTGCATGGGGTGCCACATGTCGGTGTCGTTGATGAATTTCACTTCCACACGTTCACCGGCTTTGAGGTTGAAAGCGTTCTCGAGCGGCTTGGTCATGTCGAAGCGGTTGCCGTTGATGCCCCAGTCGTATTTTTCCATTCCGCCGGTGAGGTGAAGTTCGTGGGTTCGGGCGGGCGCTTTGTCCGCCAGGGTGACCGTGGGGTCGGCTTTGAGCTGCCCGCCGTCGACGACGGCGCCCTCGAGCTTGTTCGGTAAGGTTGCGGGAAGCGGCTGTTTGCCTGTGCCAGTGCTGATGAATCCCAAGGCCTGGCCAATTTTCCCTTCGGCCAGTGCCATCAGTGGCGTAAAGCCGTCCCTGACGGTGAGGAGCGCGTCGATGCGTTCGCCCATACCGAGCACGACCGCGTCAACGCCCTGGTGTTGGACCGGGAAACCGTCCGTATGGGTGAGGGTGAGTTTCTGGCCGGGGATGCCGACCCGGTAGGCGGTGTCTCCGGCGGCATTGATGATCCGCAGCCGGATGACCTGCCCCGTTGTAGCGGTCAGGATCTCTGCCTGATCGGGGGTTTTGGAGTTGAAGAGATGGAACGGATAGCGGACATCGCCGGCGTCGCCGCCGAGGAACTCGCTGCGGGATCCCATCAGCATGTGCTTCATGCCCGTTGATCCGTCTGACGGGGAGGGAGTGGAACCCATGGATCCGTGGTCCATGCCGGGCATGGACATACCGCCGGAGAGTTCTTTTACGACGTCGTCCGGGGTGCCGGTGACGCCGTCCATCCAGTCGTCGAGAACTATGACCCAATCCCGGTCATACACGAGTTTTTCGGCCGGATCTTCGATGATCAGGGCTCCGTAGAGGGCACGTTCGCGCTGCATTTCCATATGGGAGTGGTACCAGTAGGTGCCGGGGTGGGCGAGCCGAAAATTGTACGTGAACTCGGTCCCCGCGGCCACGGGGTCCTGAGTGAGGCCGGGGACGCCGTCCTGGTCATTGCGCAGGGCGAGTCCGTGCCAGTGGATGCTGGTTGTATCCTTCAAGCCGTTTACCAGATTTACCCTCAACTGGTCTCCGGCCTTGGCGCGAATGGTGGGTGCGGTAAGGCTCCCGTTATAGCCCCAGCTAGCGATGGGTTTGTTGGCGACGGCTGCGGCGAATGCGGTGGCGTTTAAAGACTGAGTCACGGTGTTCCCCGAGGAGGGACGCCGGGTTTCATAGCCGGCGACCGCAGGGTCGGTAGCAAAAATGCGTTCCGGCGTCGCGGCCGCAGGCTCAGGTGTCTTGGTGCAGGCAGTCAAAGCCGCCGCGGCGGCGCCCGCTACGGACAGGCCCAGAAAGCGGCGCCGGCCCAACCCAAGATCGGTGTGGTGGTTATTCATGTGAAGTCTTTCGAATCGGGGCGGCACCGGAGCAGTCCGGCGCGGCAAGTCAGATGGGGGTGAGGAACGTCCCGGAAAGGTTTTGCAGTTGGTAGATCCACTGCACCCAGACACCGGTGACCATGAGGACGCCCAAGACGATGAGCATGGATGCCCCGGCGATGTTGACGACCCGGATGTGCCGGCGCACAAAGGCCAGTGCTGAGCTGACCCAGCCCAGGCCCATGGCTGTCAGGGCGAACGGAATGCCAAGACCAAGACAGTAGGCGAAGGCCAGCAGGGCACCGCGTCCCGCGCTGCCCGTGGTCACGCTCAGTGACAGGACGGCGCTGAGCGTGGGTCCCATGCACGGGGTCCAGCCCAGGCCGAAGACGATGCCGAGCAGCGGGGCGCCACCCAGGCCGGTCCTGCGTACCACGGCAAGTTTGCGTGTTTGCTGCAGCCATGGCACCAGCCCCAGGAGGGCAAGCCCCATTAGGATAACGACAACGCCGAGCCCGCGCATCAGTGCGTCCTGCCAGCGCAGCAGCCAGGAACCGATCGCACCGAACGCCGCCCCGTAGAGCGTGAATACCGCAGCGAACCCGAGGACAAATAACGTGACGCCGGCCAGAACCCGGCGCCGGTTTTTCGGTTGCGTCGGGTCGGTCAGCCCTGAGACGAAACCCAGGTAGCCGGGTACCAAGGGCAGGATGCAGGGGGAGAGGAAGGAGACCAGCCCTGCCGCCATGGCCATTGGAATGGCAATGAGCAGCGCACCGGAGGTCACTGCGGAAGCGAAATAGCCGCCGATGTCCATGGCTTAGGCGGCGTCGGCAGGCCGGAAGGTGGCCCCGCCGTCGGTGGACACGACCAGCCCGTCGGGGGTCGCTGCCCAGATCCAGGGACTGCCTTCGGAGCCCTCGGAGGCAGCGAGGGCTTGCGCGCCGCCTTCGATCCTTCCGGTGTTCTTCCAAGTGGCCCCGGCGTCCGGGGAGATGTAGACGGCACCGTCGGGTGCGATGCCTACGGCGTCGGTGGCGCTGGCGAAAGCGGCAAACTGAATCAGCGGGGCCGCCGAATTCAGGGTCCACGTGTTCCCACCATCGACCGACCGCTGGACCCCTTCGCGGGTTGTTGCCAGCACGGTCTCACTGTAGGGGTTGCCGGCGAGGACAGCCGGGGCGAAACCGACGGGGACTGTCTTCCAGTTCTTACCGTCTGCGCTGGTCCGCATCGTTCCGTCGTGGCCGACGATGCCCGACTTGGTCATCGTGAGGGCGTGGAAGTCCGATTCGCCCTGCCGGGAGAGCTGGTCCCAGGTTCTTCCGCCGTCGGTCGTCTTGATCAGGCCCAGGGGGCTGGGCAGGGAAGAGCCTTGGCCGGGGTGACCGGAGGCGTAGAACACGCCCTCCTCCATAGTTGGGGTGAAGCCCATGAGATCGTTCGTGGCTCCAATTTTGACGGCTGTGTTAGTAGAGATGTCGAAGAGGCCTTCGTGGGTTGCCAGGAGTATCTGTCCGGTTTCGGCGTTCACGCTCAAGCCGTGGACATGGGAGCTGGGAAGTCCAGAGGATGCTGTGGCGGGTACGGAAGCCGAGGTGCTGGTAGCCGAGCCTGAGGCGCAGGCGGACAGTGCGAGCAGGAGGGCAGCAGCTGTAACGACCGCGGCCGTTCGCCGGTGACGGGCTAAAGACTGTAGGGGCACGGGTAACTCCAGAGGGTGAGCCGAGAAATGAGTAGGGGAGGCGCCGGCCCCAGGGCGAGGCCGGCGCCGGAGCTGTGCTGGCTACAGAGTCGCCAGTAGGTCTTTCATTTCCTGGATTTCTGCCTCCTGAGAGCTGATGATGTCCTTGCTGAGCCGGACCGCCAGCGCGTTCTTGCCGGCTGTACTTTCGGTCTTGGCCATCATGACGGCGCCCTCGTGGTGGGCGATCATCTGGGTCAGGAACAGTTTGGCCGCCTCGACGCCCTGTGCGGTCCCGAGCCTGGCCATGTCTTCCTCGCCCATCATCCCTGACATGCTGTGTGCTGAAGGCATGTCAGTGGGCATCTCCGTGGGCTGGGCCCAGGTTTGGAGCCAGCTGGTCATCTCCTCGATCTCGGGGCCCTGCGCAGCTTTGATTTTGGTGGCGAGGGCCGTCACAGCAGGGGGAACGCCGTCCTTCTTGAGCATGACGTCGCTCATTGCCACAGCCTGGGCGTGGTGAGGGATCATCATCTGCGCGAACGTGGTGTCCGCGTCGTTGAAGTCAGCCGATGCTGCCGGGACTGAACTCGATGACATTCCCGAGCCGCCGTGGTTCATGCCTGGCATGCTGCCTCCACTGGAACCTGCCGAGCAGCCAGCCAGAGCGATCGCTGTGGCAACGGCAGCTACGGAAATAGTCAGGATCTTTTTCATTTAAACTAGCGTCCTTCAAGGTATCAGCCGGCGCTGAACGCCGGAGGTATAGATGCGCTGAACAGCCGCCCGGAAACAGGTCAGGTGCTCAGGTTTAGCGAAAAGTGCGCGGGTGAGGACACGGCGCAGCGCAGGTTTACGTCCGACTGATGCAGAGTTCGCCGGGGGACGGACTTCCCGGCAGGTATGAATAGCTTGCGATGCCCGCGGCGGCCCCGTGGGCTTCGCCGAGGGCTGTGATGAACGACGCGCCAGGCAGCGGCGCTGACAAGGATGTGTTAGCCGGGGACAGAACGCAGACAGCGCCCATAGCGGACATGCTCGGGCAGCTATGGGTATCAGAACATGAGAATCCGGCGCCGGTGAGTGTTGCCTGTGCCGCGCCGGTGGACGTTGCGACCGGTTGCAGTGTCGGATGACTAGTGTGCGGGGCACCCGGGAGTTGTTGCCCGGCGCTGTTTGATACTTTCGAACTGCCGGCCCAAGGCATGCTGTGGGCTCCGGACATAACGTGCATACCGAAAATGCCGGCAATGATAGCGATGATCCCCGCCATCAGCCCTGCCCGAAGGAGGAGGGACGCGAAACGGTCGAATCCGCTTCTTGACACTATGTCCCTCCTTCTGCTGTTTGGTCGATTGAATGCTCTAAGGATAACGGTTCTGTATTTCCGCGGGCCCATCGTTTACAACGCACTTGCATGCGAATGAGTTTCATGCAGAACCTACTGGACCCGTCAAGCCTTGGATCGGCACGACCTGCGAGCCCGGCCAGAGCCCGGTCCCACCCGGACGCTGATGACCCCGCCCGTCCTGCCTCGGCGAAGAAATCGACTGCTCGTCCGAGCAATTAGTGCGAGCAGTTACCGGTCGGAGCCACTATCACGAAGCCTAAATCAGTCCGCAGCAACGGCCAGGCCGACAAACCATCGGACCAGCGCCGCCATAGTCCATCTGAGACGTGGAACCCGACATCCGAACAGCGACACCATGCACACACGCCGCGCTTACACTTCGTCTTCCCGGTCGGCCCCGCGCATCAGCGACTAAGGCGCGGCCGGGACGGCTGCCTCCCCTGCCGGACGTGTCGCGCGACCCGGATTGCCGTTATTCAAATGTGACAATGATGAATTTTTCACGTACGGTCGTCTGCGTGCCGGTTTCTCCGAGAACGGCACTCCCGCGCTGATTGCCTAACTCTGCCGCAGCCCGGGATCCGTTCGCGTAAATCGTCCGGCAGAGACGGGGAAACCACTATTTGGCCTACTTTCGAGCGGGCCTTGGGGTGAAGCCGCGCACCTGCCCCTGCAGGTAAGCGGCCGGGTGTCTCCCATCCGAATCCGACAGCTCACCTCGCAGGCATAGGGAGAGGTTATTTCATGTCTTCACGCCGTAATGCCGCGCGTCACCGCGCGGACACCGCCCACCCAAGCCAGCTATTGGCGCTGTCTAAATCTGTTGCCGGCAACGCCGGCGGGATGGGCCGCCAGGCCGCTGTCATTGCCGCCGCGTCGGGGCTTGTTCTCACCAGCGGAATCGCAGCTCAAGCCGCTGACGCTCCGGCCCCGCGGGACTCGAACCCGGCTTCCAACCTCGATATCACCGGCCAGGCTCCTGTTCAGCTCAGCGCAGACTCCAGGGTTAAAATTTCCTTTGAACGTCCCGCCGTCACCACCACGCCGGCCCCGGTCGTTGAGGCACCAAAGCCTGCTGTCCGGACCCAGGCCGTCGAAGCCGGCCAGGCTCCGGCGCCTGTAAAGGCCCAGGTCTCGGTCCAGACCCCGGCCCCTGCTGCCCAGGCGGCACCGGCTGCTGGCGGCGTGAACGCGGCCATGGTGTCAGCAGCGTATGCGCAGCTTGGCCTGATCCAGGACTGCACCGCCCTCGTGGAGAAGGCGCTGGGTGCCGCCGGCATCCCTGTTGGAGACCTCGCGCCGATGCAGTTCATGAATTACGGTCGTACGGTCGGTGACCCGCAGCCGGGTGACATGGTCATCCAGCCCGGCCATATCGGCATTTATGTCGGTGATGGTCAGGTGCTGAGCTCCGGAATGAACGGTCAGAACCAGACCGTCGTGCACCCGCTGTCGTGGCTGACGGCCACGGGGCCTGTGACGTTCGTTCGGGCAGGCGCCTAGAACACACTTGAAGGGCCGGTGGTCCGCCGCCTTGGGGGCGGTGCACCACCGGCCCTGGAAGCCACGCGGCAGCGCAACCCATACCGAGGTGCCGCCCTTGGCGTGTCCGGCTGAGCCGACGAGGACCCGGAGCAGGGATCAGCATCTATAGGATCGCGACGAGCATTGGATGACGAATTGCCCGTCCTCCCGCGGGGGGACGCAGCCGCCGCGGTGGAGTGGCCGATGCCGCTTGGGGCCCGGCACCTTGTCCTAATTCGGGGCGTGTCCGTGATCGCCGGACTGTTGGCGGTCCGTTACGTCCTCGGCGGCCTGGTCCTCGGGACCGCAGGCATGGCCACCCTCGGTGTTGCACTTTCGTATCGGGACGGCAAGCGCTGGTTTTAACTGGCCTCATGGGTGGCCGGCGTTGCCGGGGTTCTCTGGACGGCGACTACAGCCTTGTTTTGGTGGTCGGTTTCGACAGCGGCGGACGCCGGCGCGGGTCGGCCCGATGGCGCCTCGGTACTGTTCTCTTGCGGTACTGTCGCTGCAGTTGGCTTGGTGGGCAGTGTGCTTGCGGCCGTAGTACTGAGATTCGTGAGGCGACGTCGGATGCAGGCGCCGTGATGAATCTTGGAGTGCCCTAAGAACCTTTGATGTATGCCAGCCTCCGACGTCGTCAAGTTGGGTAGCGGCCAGCCATTCTTGCCACTCTCCGGTGCGCATTGCTGCGTGCTGGTGTGCCCGCCACCGGCACGCTCATCGGAGCCGCGGACGGCACCGGGAAGACCTTCACCGCGCTTACCAGCGCGCATCATCGTGGGAACCTGGCGACCGGGATCTTCGGCTCTTGCGGTCAAGACCATACGGGGACGACACTATGGGCAACACATGTAAAGGCTTTGGTG